>JAYGED010000100.1:0-9061 GCA_046582565.1 Alphaproteobacteria bacterium | reverse complement strand
AATCAGGAACGCCATCTTTACAATCGCGAAAACTTCAAACTCAATCGCTCCATTGCCCTTGCGGAGTGGCGTCAACTTGCGGCCTGATATCTACCGATTATGGGGTTGTGCCGGCCGGTTCGCTTTCCTCTGACACTGCCCCTAAGCAGCTTGATCAGCAGTTAAAAGACACCCCGACCGCGCCGCCGAACGATCCAATTGGAAAGGGCCCGGGCCCCTTGTGCACAAACTGTATATTTGCTTAAATGCATCTGTGGAGAATCAAATCAGAAGTCTTTGGGCGGCTGATCATATTTAAAAATAATTAAGTCAGATAAACCACTTATGGAGGATAACATGCGAGTTCTACAATTCACCGCCATGGCTGCAATTGCCGCCATCGCCATCGCCTTTGCTCCCGGCCAGGCTCAAGCGGATAAGCTGGACGACGTTATCAACGCTGGGAAGCTGCGCTGCGGTGTGGTTCTTGATTTTCCGCCCATCGGTTATCGAGACGCAAGCAACAACCCGGCCGGTTTCGATGTGGAATACTGCAAGGATTTGGCCAAGGCACTGGATGTGGATTTTGAAATCCTGCCCGTGACTTGGGCCGAACGTCTGCCGTCGATTATTACCAACCGCGCCGATGTTGTGTTCGGCGGCACCTCCGATACGCTCGCCCGGGCCCAGACTGTCGGCTTTTCAATTCCTTACGCGATTTATTACGCGCAAGCGGTCGTCGGTAAAGATTCCGGCATCGTGACCTTCGAGGACATGAAGGGCAAACGGGTTGCCGGCGCGATAGGCACCCTTCCGGAGCAGGAATTCCTGAAGATCGCTGAGGAGTGGGGAACTCTGGACCTGTATCTGGGCTATCAAAGCGAGAACGAAGTGTTCCTCGCCGTAGCGCAAGGCAAGGCCGATGCGGGCATTACGACAAACACCGCTGTCAAGCCTATCGCCGATCAATACGACACCATCATCGCCGGTCCGCGTATGCCATGGACAACGGATTTCACGTCGGTGGTTGGCCCGCGTAAGGATATCAGTTGGCTTAACTACCTGAACCTGTTTGTGACCCATCAGGTTCGTTCCGGCCGGTATCAGGAACTTTGGGGACAGTTTGTCGGTGGTGAAGCGCCCGAGCTTCGCATTCCCGGCGTCATGTACTGATCGCTTCACCGCTCTCGCCACGGGTTGATCGTGGCGGGAGCGTTTTTTCCAGGGGCCTAATACGTGGACTATACATTTCACTGGCGTCCTGTGTTCAGAAGGTTGCCGGAGCTTCTGGAAGCGAGCGTTCTGACCCTGGAAGTCTCCGTCCTGGCGATGATTATCGGTATTCTTCTCGGGCTGCTGCTCGCGTTGATCAAGATGTCGGGCAATCGTTCGATTACATGGTTTGCGACCTCGTGGATTGAAATCGCACGCAATACCCCGGCCCTCCTGCAATTGTTCTTTTTCGGATTTGGCCTGGGCGCCTACGGCATTCATTTCAGTCCCTTCCTGATCGTGCTTTGTGCCTTGTCGTTCAATAACGCCGGATATCTGGCGGAGACCTTCCGCGGCGGATTTCAGGCGGTGCCGGACACCCAGCTTAAGGCGGCCCGTTCGCTCGGCATGACCTTGAGCCAGACCTACAGCCGGATCATCATCCCGCAGGTCATGCGCATCGTTTATTATCCGATGACGAATCAGATGGTCTGGTCGGTGTTGGTGAGTTCGCTCGGCATGCTGGTCGGCTTTCATGAACTTTCGGGAGCGACCCAGTTCGAGGCTTCGAGGACATACCGGATTTTCGAATTTTTCGCGGTGACGGCCGTTATCTACTACATCATCGTAAAATTGATCCTAGGCGCGTCCAAGCTAATCGCCTGGAGATTTTTCAGGAACGAGGCGGGTTGAGCGATGGAACAATCGGCACCCGCAATCCAATTTTTCACTGCATTCCAGCTTTCGGATATCTGGTTTCTGGGCGAAGCGGCCGGGCGGACATTGCTGATTGCCGCCTTGTCGATTCCCGGCGGCACGGTTCTGGGCATCTTCTTTGGATGGGTTTTGTCGGTCTCAGGCTGGGCCGGAGCAAGCAGCCTGGGGCTTATCCTCGATGTTTTCCGAAGCGTGCCATTGGTTATCCAGCTTATCCTGTTCTTTAATTTTTTCCCGATCATCGGCATTCCGCTCGATCCTTTCCAGGCGGGAACCGTGGTTCTGGTGTTCTACACCAGCGCCCTGGTCGCCGCTGTTGCGCGCGGCGGTATCGAGGCTGTGGAGGTGACGATCCGGCGGGCCGCCCGCTCCCTGGGTATGACCTACTGGCAGGATTTGCGGTATATCGTTTTCCCTATTGGATTGCGGGCCGTGTTGCCATCATGGACAGGGGTGGCGTTGGGCGTTTTGAAAGATTCCGCCCTGGTGTCGGTCATCGGTTATGTCGAGTTGCTTCGTGCATCGCAAATTTTAGTAATCCGCACCCAACAGCCATTACTCATTTTCGCGGTCGTCGGTGTGTTCTATTTTGCACTCTCATTCCCCATCGCCCGGATTATGGAAAGACTGGAATTAAAGTGGCAAAATGATTGAAATCAAAGACGTCCACAAATCCTTTGGGAGCTTGCAGGTCCTCAGGGGGATCAGCCTGAACGTTGAAAAAGGCGAAGTGATCAGCGTTATCGGGTCCAGTGGCTCGGGCAAGTCAACGCTGTTGAATTGCATCAACGCGCTGGAACCGATCCAGGACGGCCAAATTCTTGTCGATGGCACGGATGTTCACGCCAAGGGAACAGACGTCAACAAACTGCGCCAGAAAATCGGCATGGTGTTCCAGCAATGGAATTCCTTTCCCCATTTGACGACTCTTGAAAACGTCTCTCTGGCGCCCAGAATTGTCGCGGGAAAAACCCGGCAGGAAGCCGACGACATAGCCCGCAAGCAGCTTGAACATGTTGGTCTGGGGGACAAGATTGAGATCTACCCGAACAAGTTGTCCGGTGGCCAGCAGCAACGTCTGGCGATTGCCCGCGCGCTGGCGATGGAACCGGACTACATGCTTTTCGATGAAGTCACATCGGCGCTCGATCCGGAACTCGTCGGCGAGGTTCTCGATACCTTGCGTCTTCTCAGCGACGAGGGAAAGACGATGCTCGTGGTGACCCATGAAATCGGATTTGCGCGTGACGTCTCGGATCGTGTCGCTTTCGTCCGCGATGGCGCGATCGAAGAGATCGGCCCCCCGAGCCAAGTCATTCAGAACCCGCAAAGCGAACATACCCTGCAGTTTCTCAGCAAAGTCAGATAAGGCGCCATGAGTGAGCCATGAAGATCGAATCAATCAACGTCTATCAAATCGACCTCCCTCTCAAGGAGGGACGCTATTCCTGGGCCGACGGCAAGTTTGTCGAAGTCTTCGACTGCACCGTGGTTGAAATTGAAACAAACGAGGGCGTGTCCGGTTATGGCGAGGTCTGCCCTCTTGGACCGTTCTATCTGCCGGCCTATGGACCCGGCGTGCGCACCGGTGTCGCCGAACTCGCCCCACATCTGATCGGGGCCGACCCGACCGAACTCGGCAAGATCAATTTGGTTATGGATACCGCCCTGCTCGGCCACCCCTACGTCAAGTCCGGTATCGACATGGCGTGCTGGGACCTCCTGGGTAAACGCACCGGTCTTCCGATCTGCGACTTGCTAGGCGGGCGCCATGGCGGTTCCGTCGCGCTTTATCGCGCCATCAGCCAACGGGCGCCGGATGAGATGGCGGACAACATCGCCGGATATCGCGACGAAGGTTACACCAAGTTCCAGCTCAAGGTCGGTGGCGATCCCGATGTTGATATTGCCCGCATCCATGCAACGCGCAAAATCCTGGATCGCGGCGAAGTGCTCATTGCCGACGCCAATACCGGCTGGTTGATGCACGAAGCGGCGCGAGTCGTCGATGGCGTCGCCGGCTTGGATGTCTACATAGAGCAGCCGTGCAAAAGCTATGAGGAATGTCTGACCATTCGCCGCCGGACGGCACGGCCGTTTATTCTGGATGAAAACATCGATGGCCTGCAGACCTTGCTGCGGGCCTACGGCGATGGCGCGATGGATGTGATCAACCTGAAAATCTCCAAGGTCGGCGGGCTGACCAAGGCGCGGCAAATTCGCGATCTTTGCGTCTCGCTCGGCATCGCTATGACCATCGAAGATAGTTGGGGCGGCGATATCGTTACCGCCGCGATCGCCCATCTGGCCCACTCAACGCCGGAACGGTTTCGCTTCACCGCGACCGATTTCAACAGCTATGTCACCGTGCGGACGGCAACCGGAGCCCCGCTGCGAGACCGGGGCCATATGGTAGCGGGTGATCAACCGGGGCTCGGCATCACGCCCGACTTCGACTCTCTGTGCGCGCCGCTTGCCAGCTATTCGAGAGGAACTTAGGCGCGCTCGTCGATGCTGATTGACATATCGGACGTATGACGAACCCCGAGTGACGACAGGAAACGATCACTGACCTGAACCGTATGCAAATGGGCCAGTTTCTCGGCCCTATCCTCGTCCCTGTCTTCAATGGCCTCGATCAGTTCATGGTGCTCGCCCGCAAATTCGCTGGGCAGGGTGTCGCCAAAGGAGCGGAAATAGAGCCGCAGCATGCGCCGACCATCATCAAGCAGCCGGGCATAGAAAAGCGTAAAGTACGAATTGTTTCCGGCCTCGCTGATGGCAACATGAAAATTACGGTTGGCTTCGATCATCGCCAGCACGTCGCGGTTGGCAACGGCTTGCTCGAATGTGGCTTGCTGGTCTTTGATGTTTTGAAGGTCTTCATCGGATCTCAGTTTCGCCGCCAGACGCGATGTCGCGCGCTGCATTAAATCCAGCGCATCGATAAATTGGGAAAACTCGGCAATACCCAGCGGCGCAACCAGGGTGCTTTTGTTGGGCAATGTTTTAATCAGCCCTTCGGCCGAAAGCCGGATCAAGGCTTCGCGAACCGGCGAACGGGAAAGACTGAACTGTTTGCCAATTTCCACCTCGTCGAGAAGTTCGCCGGGCAAAAGCTCCATGCGAAGAATGTCCTCGCGCAGCTTGTTATACACCCGTAACGCTCCCTTGCCGCGAGTGCGGGGTTCACCGGTTTTGTTCTTATTTTCGAGTTTGCTCATGACCAGGTTCGTTCAATACCGGCGCTGGCTAAACTATTCTTTCCATGATTATTACTTGATGGCAAATCTCGATACAGTTAGTATACATAATGTGTGCGGGTACAGCAACAGGATCATAAAATTTGCTCGCCGCCAGACCTACATGGGAGAACAGGATGAATTTCAAGGGCATCATTCCGCCGGTAATTACGCCGATAAAGGACGATCATTCGATTGACGAAGACGGCTTTGCCGCCATCATCGAATACATGATTGGCAAGGGCGTACACGGCATTATCGTCGGCGGCACAACCGGTGAATTCTATGCGCTTTCAGCCGAGGAACGAGTTCGCCAATTCGCCTTCGCCAAGGAAATCATCAAAACACGCGTGCAGTTTATCTGCGGCGTCAACGACATTACCACAAAGGGTGCTTGCGGCTTTGCCGAAGCTGCCCGGGATGCCGGCGCGGACGGCATTCTGGTCGCGGCGCCCTATTATTCCCTGCCCACCGAGCGGGAAAACGCGGCCCATTGCCTGGCCATAGACAAGGCCGCGAACCTGCCGATCATGCTTTATAATTATCCCGGTCGCACGGGTGTTGTCATGGGTGAGGATTTTCTCGCCCTGGTTTCCAAAAGTTCTAATTTTAGATCGATCAAGGAAGCCAGTGGCGATATCAACCGGCTTCATCTGCTCGCCAATAATTACCCCACCATGGAATTAAGCTGCGGGGCTGAAGATCAGGCGCTTGAATTCTTCGTATGGGGGGCAACCAGCTGGGTCACGCCCATGGGTAACTTCTTCGCCGAGGAAGTGCTCGCCTTGTATGACGCCTGCGTGGAAACACAAAACTTCGCCAAAGCGCGCCGCATCATGTCGGCGCTTTTGCCGCTGACAACTGTTCTTGAAGGCGGTGGCCAGCTCATTCAGTGCATCAAATTCGCCTGTGACTTTTTCGGCCTCCCCGCCGGCACGGTTCGCCCGCCTTTAGCGCCGCTCGAAGAGAGCGCCAAGGACAGTTTGCGGGATCTCCTGACGGCAACCAGATTAACCATTCAAACAATTTTATCCGAGGCATAAAGCCGGTGCGTACGTCCAGGGTCATCCATACGGTTAGTTGCCATGCCGAAGGCGAGGTCGGCGATGTCATCGTTGGCGGTGTCGAGCCGCCGCCGGGCGACACGATCTGGGAGCAATCGCGATATATCGCTGAGGATGAAACCTTGCGCAACTTCATGCTGAATGAGCCGCGCGGTGGTGTCTTCCGTCATGTCAATCTGCTGGTTCCCGCCAAGAATCCGGCGGCCCAGATGGGCTGGATCATCATGGAACCCATTCATACCCCGCCGATGTCCGGTTCCAACAGCATGTGCGTTTCCACCGTATTGCTGGAAACCGGCATCATCCCGATGGAGGAGCCGCTGACCCGTCTGGTGCTTGAAGCGCCCGGCGGCCTGGTAGAGGTCGAAGCCACCTGCCGGAACGGCAAGGTCGAGCGCGTCCGAGTCAGAAACGTCCCCTCCTTCGTCGACAAGCTGGATGCCACCATCGAAGTCGAAGGCCTCGGCACGCTTAACGTCGATACCGCCTATGGTGGCGATAGTTTCGCGATAGTCGACGCCCGGGCATTGGGCTTCGGATTAACGCCGGACGAGGCGCAGGACATTGTCCAGACAGGCATTCGCATCACCGAAGCGGCAAACCAGCAGCTCGGTTTCCATCACCCGGCCAATGGGGAATGGAAACACTTGTCTTTCTGCCAGATGGCGGCCCCGGTTACCGTTGTCGACGGGGTCAAGACGGGCCGCAACGCGGTTGTCATTCAGCCCGGAAAAATCGACCGTTCACCAACTGGAACGGGGTGTTCCGCTAGAATGGCCGTGCTCCATGCCCGTGGCGAGTTGAGTGTCGGCGAGCCGTTTCAGGGACGCTCCATCATCGACTCCCGGTTTGACTGCATGATCGACGAGGAAACGGAGATCAAAGGCAAACCCGCCATTATCCCCGCCATCACGGGACGCGCCTGGATTACGGGCACCCATCAACACATGCTTGATCCAGACGACCCCTGGCCAGCGGGGCACCGCCTAAGCGACACATGGCCAGGCGCATAAGGGGGCCGGGGCCATTGTCATTTTAACTGGACTGGTCTCCGTGCGCTTCTCTATAGGCCCGACACCCCTCGGACACTTCAAGCTCAGGTAACATATTTAGACGCCCCTGTTTTCGGTACAATCGAACTCGCGACCGATGCCTCACTACGGTATTTGGCATAGCCTGGTCTTGGGAATGTATTTCGCTTGCATCATTTTCCTGGGCCTCATGAATTACGCATAATTCATCTCGATGCAGAAAACTGTTCATAACGAATTCGAAGGGTAGAGGTACGGCGATTAACCTTCATGCGATACCAAAACCCCGGTGGAACACCATTTTTGTATGACGTTCTGATAGCGAGGTCCAAAGCTTCGCCAAGCAAATGAGCTAAATGATGTAACTCTTCAGCTGAACTTGGATCCACCTTGGCATGGCCAATCCAATCTGGG
Organism: Alphaproteobacteria bacterium; assembly: GCA_046582565.1. Taxonomy (GTDB): domain Bacteria; phylum Pseudomonadota; class Alphaproteobacteria; order JAAXGF01; family JAAXGF01; genus JAYGED01. Next base: position 1,402 of record JAYGED010000100.1, on the reverse strand, counting down.
ATACGTGACAGCTCTCTTAACCCGCATTTCCCAAATGAACCCCTGATTTGACGACGAAGAGGCGTAATTCTGCTATAAGATTCATAGCGTTATTGGCGAATTTGGGGTGTTGACGGTTCTGACTATGGTGAGAAGTTCGTGCTGCTGCCTAAGATTGGCAAGTCTCTCCTATGGCCCAAAGCCGGTATGCCGCTGAAAAGTGATAGCACCAAAGATGTAACTGCCGCTCTGAACGGCCTGAAGGCGGAGGTTGCCAGTGGGAAATTCAACAACCGTATCTACGCTGTTATCCGTTCGCAGAAGAAGAAGGCTGGGAAGAAGTAGAATTTAGGGCGCATTGAGATGGTAAGAATTGCTTGCCATCTCAATCAGAAAGTATGCTCGGATATGGCTGTTTATTTGGCTGTGCCCAAATTGTGACCACCCCAATCTGCGACGTCTTGTTTTATATGGCTTTTTTAGTAAAACGCCAGTGACAGCGCCAGAATAGGTCATTGATATTTCAGGATTTTTAAACCGCCTACCTGCCTCCGAAGGCAGAGGTCACAGGTTCAAATCCTGTCGGGTGCGCCATATTTTTCAAAGACTTAGATGATAACCCGAAATCTATATTTTGTCTTAGGGCACCTATAGGGCACCCAGTTAAAGAATGTCAGGCCGTTTTACGCCCTGGCGAAGCCTGGGGGCGAATATGGGGTATCTCTAAGCTATCGCTTTAGCGCGGCGGCTACAACTGAAGGCCCTGTGGTTGCTGCGCACGAATGTAGGCGTGTACGAACTGAACAAGATTGATCTGCTTAAGGACAAATTAAAATCATCAAGTTGAGCAACATCCGCCCGTCTGGTGGTCAACATGGCATAACGTATTTCCTCAGGTGAGTAATCCGTCCATCCAAGATGAGTTTGATAGATTTCGGGTTGTCGGGGCAAAATCGCATCATATGCTTGAAGCCCGTCAGGAAACCGCCACCGTAATCCTTCAACCACTTTTGATGCACAATACTGTGCGAGTCCTTCTTTGATTGAGTTATCGGATTGCGAGAAACCATGGGATGCCCAACGTTTTACGTCGATATCCGTGCCAATGTGTGAATAGGCGTTGGACCTCTTAGTCTTGATGCCTACTCATTCCGGTAAACTATGTTTCCCCATTCCACTCGGAGGCTGAATATCATTTTGTTTTGAATGAGGGTTCTTATCGTCGTTCTTTCCATGTTTTTTTGTGTCGCAGCCATCCTACCAGCACGCTTCAACTCGTCTGGTGGACTTGCCCCCGTTTCACCGGACACGCTGACGGGTTTACAACTGGGCTCTGATGAAGTCTCTCGGTGATCTCCATTTGAGCCCGCTATGGGGATGGTTCTCGTTGTAATCCTCGAACCACCGGTGAAGCGCGGCCAGC
>JAYGED010000091.1:0-6706 GCA_046582565.1 Alphaproteobacteria bacterium | reverse complement strand
AATCAGGAACGCCATCTTTACAATCGCGAAAACTTCAAACTCAATCGCTCCATTGCCCTTGCGGAGTGGCGTCAACTTGCGGCCTGATATCTACCGATTATGGGGTTGTGCCGGCCGGTTCGCTTTCCTCTGACACTGCCCTATGAAGGCACCAGACCGGCGGTTCTCAAACGATTCGGCGAAACCGACGACCGCAGCGACGAGCATTTTTAGACTCGATATTTCACGCCGTCATAGGGCGCTGAGTGCGACGATCTTGTCATGCAGCGTCTTGGGCACCTGGACGCCCTGGCTTGGGGTAAGGGCGCGGTTGGCGTAGCGGCGGTCGCCGGGCAAGCGGACGCCGTCCAAGGCCGTGAGGCCGGCGAAGAAGCCTTCGGCGTGGTCGAGCCAGCCCTCCTTGTCTCCGAGCCGGGCCGGATCGATTGCCAGCATGAACTCGCCGCCGCGCGGCGGGCCACCGTCCTTGTTGTCGTAGCGCGCCGCCTCAAAGCTGAAGCCCTCGCCGATCAGTCCGGCCGCCAGCAATTCAACCATCATGGCAATGGCGGAGCCCTTGTAGCCGCCAAAAGGCAGCAGCACGCCTTCGAGCACCGCCTTGGGGTCGGTTGTCGGCCGCCCATCGGGGCCGAGGCCGACACCCGGCGGCAGTTCGCGGCCGTCGCGAGCGGCGATCATCACCTCGCCCCGGGCCATGGCCGCCGTCGCCTGGTCAAAAACGAGGGGCGGCTGGCCGTCGCCCCGGGGCCAGCCGAAGGCGATGGGGTTGGTTCCGAAGAAGGCCTGGCGCGACCCAGCTGGCGCCACCGACGGCGTGTAGCAGGTGCAGGCGAAGGCGACCAGGCCGTCGGCGGCCAGGGCCTCGACTTCGACCCACAGCGCCGAGAAATGGTGCACATTGACGATGCCGAGGGCCGCCAGCCCTTGTGCGCGGGCGCGTTCGGCGAGCAGCGGCCGGCTCAGCCGGTGGGCGAGCGGCGCAAAACCGCCGTCGCCGTCCATCCTCAGGGTAGCCGGCGCCAGGTCTTCGGCCTTGGGCTTGGCAAGGCCGTTGACTTTGCCGCTCTTCAGCGCCGCCACGTAGCCGGGAATGCGGAAAAGCCCGTGCGAGGCGGCGCCGTCCCGCTCGGCCGCCGTCACCGTGGCGGCGACGGCCTCGGCGTTGGCCTGATCGCAGCCGTTGGCCATGAGGCAGCCGCGGGCCAGGGCCTCGACTTGCTCGAGGCTGAGATGAGTTTCGCTCATGATGGAATTACCTTGTAGCCGAATTCTTGCGCCGCGTCAGTCGTCCATTCCCAGAACGAAACCGCGTAGCTGCGCAAGACGAAGAGATCGAATAGCGGCTCATCGTCGATGTAATTGATCAGCGCGTTGACATGGCCGAGGCTGGTTTGGGCGCAGTGGCCGGCGGAAAAGCGGCTGGCATGGAAGTCCAGGGTGCAGCCCTTGGCCAATAGATCCCGGGCGTTTGGACCCGACAGGCGAATGCAGGATCGGCCATGACCTTGGGCGGTAACCGCCGCGCTATCCCCCAATTGACTGGCCAACGACTCGGCGCTGTGCCGCTGATCGGTGTCGACGATCCACCATTTATGCGGACCGGTCCAACAAATCTGGGTCGAGCCGGCCAGGATCGAACGATTAGGCTCAGTCGGCGGCGAGACGCCTATGAGGTCTTGTATGACGGCCCCGGTTTCCCCAGCCGTTTCGGCGTAGGCCGCCACCTGAATGATCGAGAGGTACGGGCGTTCGCTGAGGGTAATACCCGGACCGCCCGCGATCTCGCGGCCAAATATTCCTGGTTTGACGACGCCATTCAGCGCCGAGAGTCGTTCAGGTTGGTCAAACACGCATCCGCTCCCCGTCCGGGTCGACGAAGTGGGGCGAGACCACGCGCACCTTCACCGCCTCGTGACTCAGTGGAAAAGCGGCATAGAGTTCATCGCCTTGCCGATCCTTGCCGCCGCTCAGCAAGGCGAGGGCGATGGGATGGCCCATCTCGCCGGAGTAGGCAATCGACGTCACATGACCCAGCATGGCCACCGGCGGCGGGGCATCGGAATCCTCGACCAACTGGGCGCCGGCCTTGATCCAAGTTTTGCCGTCCACCGGCACCAATCCCACGATCGCCGGGCGGGACGGGTCGATCAGGCCTTCCCGGGTGGCCAGCCCCTTGCCGATATAGTGCTTCAGCTTGCTTTGCAATCCGCCAAGTCCCAAATCGCGAGCGGTCGTCTGGCCGGTGATTTCCGGCCCCGCCACATGGCCTTTTTCGATCCGAAGCGTGCCCAGCGCCTCCATGCCGTAAACGCCGACGCCATTTTCGAGAAGCGCGTCCCACGCCGCTTGTCCGTAATCCGCCGGCAGGTTGATTTCATAGGCCAGCTCGCCGGAAAAACTAATGCGGAACAACCGCGCGTCCGCGATGCCGACAAAACGGCACGGCGCCGCCGCCATGAAGGGAAAGGCTTCGTTGGAGATATCGATATCGACAAGCTGTTCCATGACGTCGCGCGATTTCGGCCCAGCCACGGCGATGGCGGCGTATTGGTCGGTGACGCTGGTGACTTGCACGCGCAAATGCGGCCACACCGCCTGGAGATAATATTCCAATTTGGCCAGCACCAGTCCGGCGTTGGCCGTCGTCGTGGTCATGACGAAATGGTTTTCCGCCAGCCGCGACGCGGTGCCATCGTCATAGACCATGCCGTCCTCCCGCAACATGACGCCATATCGCGCCTTGCCCACGGCGAGTTTCTTCCAGCCGTTGATGTAGACCCGGTTGAGAAATTCCGCCGTGTCGGGTCCCTGGATGTCGATCTTGCCCAGGGTAGTGACATCGACCATGCCAACGCCCGCGCGCACAGCGCGGCTTTCGCGGAGCGCCGCGGAGTCCACGTCCTCGCGGGGACGGGGATAGAAATGCGGCCGCCGCCAAAGGCCGGCGTCGATCCATTGGCAGCCATTGTCGCCATGCCAATCATCCATGGGCGAGCGGCGCAGCGGCTGGAAATGATGTCCGACCGCACATCCGGCCATGACGCCCATGCTGACTGCCGTATAGGGCGGGCGAAATTTTGTCGTGCCCACTGCCGGGATGTCCCGGCCTTGCAGTTCCGCCATGATTGCCAGGCCGGTGACATTAGACGTCTTGCCCTGGTCGCCACCCATGCCGAGGGTGGTGTAGCGTTTCAGGTGTTCGACCGAGACATAGCCTTCACGATGGGCTAGAGCCACATCCTCCGCCGTCACGTCATCCTGGAAATCGACGAAGCGCTTGATATGCCGACCCGGCGTGTTGGGCAGAGACCATGTGGGCTTGATGGGCTGCTCGGCGACGTCATCGCCAACTGCGGCGTCCTTAAGGCAGTCTGCCAAGGTGAACCGGCCGGCGGCGGAACCGATCGATTGGCAATTCTGGCGCGCCTCGCCGGGCAGGAAACACCCCTTGTCCGCATTGTAGACAACGGTGCCGCCCGATTGGCTGTGCAGATGAACCTGTGGCGCCCAGCCGCCGGACATGCACAAGAGATCGCAATCGTAGTTCCGCATGGCGCCGCCGGCGAGGCGCCGTACCTGGACTTGACGAACGCCGAAATATCCCTTGGTTCCAACAATGCCATAGCCCTCAAGGATGGGCACGCCGCGGGCGCGCACTTGATTGGGTAAATTACCATCCACAGGATCGCGGACATCGAGGACGGCCGCCACCTGCGACCCGGCGTCGAGCAAGTCAATTACCGTGCGGTAAGCGTTGTCGTTGTTGGTCTGAAGGACCGCCAGGCGGCCCGGCAAAACGCCATATTCGTTGATGTAAGTCCGCACAGCGCCGGCCAGCATGACGCCCGGCCGGTCGTTGCCGGGGAAAACGATGGGTTGTTCCACGGCGCCGGTGGCGAGCACGACTCGCTTGGCGCGGATGGTCCACAGGCGTTGGCGGGGAAGGTGAGGATCGGGGATCGCAACATGGTCCTGCACGCGCTCGACAGCGGTGATCATGTTGTAGTCGTAATAGCCGAACGCGGAGGTTCGGGTGAGCACCCGGACATCCGCCCCGACGTTCAACCGGGCAGCGGCGGCGTCCACCCAATCCATGGCTGGCGCACCGTCGATTAATCGTCCTTCCCGGCGCAGCCAACCGCCGAGATGGGGTGATTGCTCCAACAATATTACCCGCTCGCCGGTTTCCGCCGCAGCCATTGCGGCGGCCAATCCGGCGGGCCCGCCGCCGATCACCAGCACGTCGCAGTGGGCGCTTCGGCTGTCATAACGGTCCGGGTCGGGCTCGCGCGAAGCGATGCCCATTCCGGCGGCTTTGCGGATCACATGTTCGTAGGTCATCCACAGATTGGCGGGCCACATGAAGGTCTTGTAATAGAACCCGGCGGGCAGAAACCGAGACAGAGCGTTGTTGATCTGGCTGACATCGAAGCGCAGATTGGGCCAGCGGTTCTGGCTAGTGGCTTGCAGGCCGTCGAACAGTTCCGTCGTAGTGGCCAGGCTATTCGGTTCCTGGCGATTGCCGGTTCGCAGTTCCACCAGGGCATTGGGCTCTTCAACGCCAGCCGAGAAGATGCCCCGGGGCCGGTGGTATTTGAAGCTTCTGCCAACCAGGCGCGTGCCGTTGGCTAGCAAGGCCGACGCCAGGGTGTCGCCGGGATGACCGTCCATGATTTTTCCATCGAAGGCGAAGCTTAAAGTTTGCGATCGATCTATATGGCCGCCGCTCGCCAGGCGCCAGGGCTGATCCGTCATCGGTCCAGATCCTCATTCGCGGGGGCGGTGGCGAGAATGTCGTGAGTCGTGGTGTCGCGCCGCAGCTTCAGCCACTGCCGGCAACCCGCGATATGGTGCCAATACTCATCATGAACGCCGCACGGATTATCCCGAAGGTAGACGAATTCATGCCATTCCTCCGCCGTCACGGCATCGGGGTCCTTGGGGTAAACCTTGGTTGCGTCGCCGCCATGGGTGAATTCCACCATGTCACGCGCGCCACACCAGGGGCAGTTGATCAGCAGCATGGCGGCACCACTAGTGCAGCGCCGGATTGGCGCCGGCGCCCCGTTCGTCAATCAGCCGGCCATGGGCAAAACGCTCCAATGTGAAGGCTTCGTTCAAGGGGTGCGGCGCGTCGTTGGCGATGGTGTGGGCGTAGACCCATCCCGAACCGGGAGTCGCCTTGAAGCCGCCATAACACCAGCCGCCGTTCATATAGAGGCCCGCGATGGGAGTCTTGCCAATGATCGGGCTGCCGTCCATGGACATGTCGACGGTGCCGCCCCAGCTGCGCAGCATTCGCACCCGGCTGAGGCACGGCATCATCGACACGCCAGCGCTGATGACATGCTCAAGCATGGGTAAATTGCCGCGTTGGGCATAGCTGTTGTAACCGTCGATATCACCACCAAAGACCATGCCGCCCTTGTCCGACTGGCTGACATAGAAATGCCCCGCGCCAAACGTCAGAACGGTATCGAGCAAGGGTTTCAAGGGCTCGGACACCATTGCCTGCAAGACATGGCTTTCAATGGGAAGCGAGAGACCGGCTTTTTTGGCGAGCTGCCCCGTATGTCCGGCCACCGCCATGGCGACTTTCCCGGAGGTGATGTTTCCGCGCGTCGTCTCAACCCCGGTGACACGCCCCCGCTCGATGACGAAGCCCGTCACCTCGCAGTTCTGAATGATGTCGACGCCCCGTTGATCGGCGGCGCGGGCATAGCCCCAGGCCACCGCATCATGGCGCGCCGTGCCGCCGCGCGGTTGCAGCAGGCCACCACAAATCGGAAACCGGGCTTGAGCCGAGAAATCCAGTTCCGGGACCATCTTGCGAACCTCGTTACGGGTTAGCCACTCGGCGTCTATGCCATTCAGCCGCATGGCATTGCCGCGCCTGGCGAAGCTATCGGTCTGGGCCTTTGAATGGCACAGGTTCAACACCCCGCGCTGGGAAAACATGACGTTGAAATTGAGGTCCTGGCTCAATCCTTCCCAGAGCTTCAAGGAATGCTCATACAGATGGGCATTGGGATCGAGCATGTAATTGGAACGTACAATCGTTGTGTTGCGCCCCGTGTTGCCGCCACCGATCCAGCCTTTTTCGAGCACCGCTACATTGTGGATTTTATGCAATTTGGCCAGATAATAAGCCGTCGCCAAGCCGTGCCCACCGCCACCGATTATGATCACGTCATAGGCCGCCTTGGGTTCTGGATCGCGCCACGCGCGCTTCCAGCCGGTGTGTCGGATCAATCCCTGTTTGATGAGGCTGAAGATGGAATAGCGGGAAATGTCACTTGTTTCCATTGGTCAAAATCGAAGGTGCGGCGGTTGTCAGCCGGCGCTATGACGGCTTGCTTTCAACGCCACAATATCATTATTTGCCGGCGCCGCAAGGAGTTCGAAGAGCGGATCGAGGGGACCGTTTTTCAAAGCTTCCACGGCAGCGATAATGGCGGTTGTCCGGTTTTGGTCTATCCGTTGCGCGGCCAAGGCCTGGAACTTGGCGACCAGGTCGGCGCGGTCCGTAGGCCCATCCGGCTCGCCCCAGGGCAGGTCGACCTGGGTTTCAAAATTCCCCGACTGGGTGCTAACGGTCACCCGGGCGGGCACCGTCACCGGGAAATCGGCAGCCAAGCTGTCGTTGCACGTGACCGTCACCTTATTCGCGAAGGTCACGGCCGCCGGATCGTGAAGATCGTCCGTC
>JAYGED010000012.1:0-3102 GCA_046582565.1 Alphaproteobacteria bacterium | reverse complement strand
CGCCCGCCTCGACCCGGCGCAGGCAGACATGGGTGCCGGCCAGGGCGGCGATGGTCCAGGGGAAGCACCAGCCGTTGCAGTGAAACATCGGCAGTGTCCAGAGATAGACCGGCCCATCCGACATGCCCCAGGCCAGTATATTGCCGAGTGCGTTGAGATAGGCACCCCGGTGATGATAGACCACGCCCTTAGGATTGCCGGTGGTGCCCGAGGTGTAATTGAGCGAGATCGCCTGCCATTCGTCCGCCGGGGGCGTCCAGGCGAATTGGGGGTCGCCGCCGGCGATGAAATCCTCGTATTCAGTATCGCCCAGGCTGTCGCCTTCGCCATCGAACTCGGGATCATCGATATCGACCACATAAGGATTGACGGCGGCCGCTTCGAGAGCTTTTGCCATGGTCTCGGAATATTCCCGATCGGTGATCAACAGCTTGGCTTCGCCATGATCGAGAATATGGGCGATGGTGGGGCTGTCTAATCGGGTGTTGATGGCGTTGAGCACCGCGCCGAGCATGGGAACCGCGTAATGGGCCTCAAGCAGGGCCGGCACGTTGGGCGCCATCACCGACACCGTGTCGCCGAGGCCGATGCCGCGCGCCGCCAGCGCCGAGGCCAGCCTGCGCGCGCGGCTGTAGAGTTCGCCGTAGCTGGTCCGCGCCTCGCCATGGATGCAGGCGATACGCTCGGGGTAGGTATGGGCAGCGCGGGCGAGGAAGCTGATCGGCGTCAGCGCCACATGGTTCGCGGCACACTGTCCGAGCGATGCGGTGTAAGGGTTTCCCGAGAGAGTAGCAGAGGATACGCCGTCGGCCATGGAACGCTCCCTGGTGGGCTTGCTTAGCTCGGCGTTTCGACCGGCGCGGTTTCGTCCGCCACAGTCTCGATAGGGGAAGCCTCGTCCGGCGCGGTCTCGTCCGGCGCGGTCTCGACTGGCGGAGTCTCCTCCGTCACAGCTTCGACAGGCTGAGCCTCGACAGGCTGAGCCTTGGCCGCCGCGGGCTTCTTCTTCTGTGCGGCGCGCTTAGCCTTTATCGCAGCGCGCTCCACGGTCTCGTTGAGATTGACCTGGGTGCAGAGGCCGAGCATCACCGGATCGCGCGGCCGAATGTTGGGGCTGTTCCAATGGGTGTTTTCGCGGATCGAACGGATCGTGTTCTTGGTGGTGCCCAAGAGCTTGCCGATCTGGGCATCGTTCACCTCGGCATGATTGCGCACCATCCAGGCGATAGCGTCGGGTTTGTCCTGGCGCTTGGCCAACGGTGTATAGCGCGTTTGGCGGAATTTTCGGGCCGGCAGTTCGCGCTGTTTGCTCATGACGATCACGGCGCTCGGATCGGCGCAGCAACGGTCGATTTCCTCCTGGGTGATCTGCCCGGCGGCCGTCGGATCGCGGCCAACGATACCCGTCGCCACCTCATCGTCGGCGATGGCCGTGACTTCCAATAAGTGCAGATTGCAAAAAGCTGCGATCTGCTCGAAGGTGAGCATCGTATTATCGACCAGCCACACGGCGGTGGCCTTTGGCATCAACGGCTGAGCCATCAATCCTCCTGATATCCAAGTGTAATCATAACCAAGTGCATTCCAGGCTAACGCCGTGGTAGCGTGCGCGGACATACCGTATTTCCCCCCCACCATACAAGGCCGGGCACTAGGTGCGCAATGTCGGAGGCGAGGGAGCACCTAAGTCCCCCACTGCCTTGCTGTAGGGTAATCACCGCTCTCCCCCGTCAATCGATCACGATCAACCCGCGTTGGGCGTTGCTGAGACGCACGCCGCCCCGGTCGGTCACCTCGAACGGTTCCGATGAGGCGGCGCCGTAGTCTTCCAGCCAGACGCCTGACTGGAAGTGAAAGCACATGCCGGCCTGAAGCACCGTGTGATCGCCGGCTCGGAGGCTGGCGGTGCGCTCACCCCAATCAGGGGGATAGTTCAGGCCGATGGAATAGCCGACCCGGCTTTTCTTCTCATAGCCGTGGCTATTCAGGTGCTTTTGCCAGACCGCTTCGACTTCCTCGCAGGTCGCACCGGGCCGGGCCGTTTCGAGCGCGAGATCGACCCCCTCGACAATTACCGCCACCAGATCGGTTATCTCCGGCTTCGGTTTGCCGAGATACATGGTTCGGGTGAGCGGAGTCTGGTAGTGGCGGCGCGCAGAGGCAATTTCCATCATAACCAGGCTGTCGTTGGGCAAAGGCTCGTCGGTCCAGGTGAGATGCGGGGTGCTGGTGCCCTCGCCGACCTGGATCAGCGGACAAAAGCTGGTGTAATCGCCAAACTTGCCGTCCACACCCATGATCTGGGAATGATAGACCTCTGCGACCACTTCATGCTGGGGCATCCCCGGCGCTATCTTGGCAAGGGCTCGGTTCATGGTTTGCGTGATGATCTCTCCGGCTTCGCGCATGATCACCAGTTCCGCTTCCGATTTCACCAGCCGCGCCCAGTTGACCAGCTCCCCATTGCTCGAAAGAGCGGCATTTGGCAGGCCCCGCAGCAGATGTTCATGGGCGCGCGCCGTATAGTAGTGCGCATCGAGATCGACGCCGATGCGCGACGATCCCCAGCCACGTTTTTTAATCAGGTCGCAAAGCTCATCGAACGGATGCTCGGTGGGATGATGAACCAGGGGCTCGGAATAGCTGATGATGTTCGCAGCCGGCAGGTCGGTGGTATAAACCGCCGATTTGGCGTCCATGGCGCGGCCGAACCAGATCGGCCACTCGTCATCGCGATGGACCAGCACGGCCTGGGGCGTATAGAAGGACCAGCCGTCGAATCCGGTCAGCCAGCCCATGTTGGCGGGATCCTGACAGACAAGCAGATCGAAACCGGCTTCGTCCATGCGCCGCCTGACATCCGCCAGGCGCCGGGTAAATTCAGACTTTTCGAATACTCTTCTGGCGTTCAAGGAAACTCCCCCGGTTTGTTAGCAAAAACAATGACATTCTAGAGGGCATTCTAGTGGTTACCACCTAACGGAAGAGTCCGTTTAGGGATTCCCAAAGCGTCGCGCATTTGCGAGTCTGGCGCATGCGCACTGGAATCACGATCAAAGTCGGCACCTCGGATCGTCTTCGTCTTGAAGGGATTGCCGGGGA
>JAYGED010000006.1:0-18526 GCA_046582565.1 Alphaproteobacteria bacterium | reverse complement strand
GTTCCCCTACATGGTGTTGTCGGAGACCGCGCTCAGCTTCATCGGCCTCGGCCTGAAGGACCCGGTGAACAGCCTCGGCGTGTTGCTTCAGAATGTGACCAAGGTGGACGTGCTGCTGAACTACCAATGGTACTTCATCCCGGCGGGCTTCTTCATGGCCCTGGTGCTCGCCTTTGTTTTCGTCGGTGACGGTCTGCGCGACGCCGCCGATCCCTATGCGGAGCATGGACAATGAGCCGCCAACTTATTTCCGTGCGCGATCTTACGGTTCGGTTCCGCACCGACGAAGGGCTGGTCACGGCGGTGGACGGCGCGTCTTTCGAATTGAAGGATGGCGAGATACTTGGCCTGGTCGGCGAATCTGGCTCGGGTAAATCGGTGATGGCGAAGTCGCTGATGCAGCTCAACGCCGGCAACACGGTCTATGGTCCTGAAAGCCGGATCATCATGCGCGACGGTGAAAATGGCGGCGAGATTGACGTGCTCTCCCTGACGAGTGCGCAGGATTTGAAGATGATTCGCGGCGGCGCGATTTCCATGATCTTTCAGGAACCCATGGCGAGCTTCGCCCCGGCCATCACCGTCGGCGACCAGATGGTCGAGCAGTTGCTGCTGCATACCTCCATGACCAAGCGTCAGGCGAAGGATTTTTCCATCGAGATGCTGAACCGGGTCGGCATCTCCGACGCCGAGCAACGGTTCGACCAATATGCCTTCGAGCTTTCCGGCGGTATGCGCCAGCGGGCGATGATCGCCATGGCCTTATCGACGCGGCCCAAGCTCTTGATCGCCGATGAGCCGACCACCGCGCTCGACGTCACCATCCAGGCGCAAGTCATCGATCTGATGAAGGATATCGTCGCCGAGTTCGGCATGGCGATTCTGTTCATCACCCATGATCTGGGGGTGATCGCCCAGACCGCCGACCGGGTGGCGGTGATGTATCTGGGCAAGATCGTCGAGACCGGATCCGTTCGTCAGATCATTCAGGCGCCTGAGCATCCCTACACCAAGGGCCTGCTGAATGCATTGCCGAATCTCGACGATCTCGGCGCGCCGCTGACCCCGGTTGCCGGAGATATTCCGAGCCCGTTGGAGCGCCCCTCGGGCTGTGTGTTCCATACGCGCTGTCCGCAGGTCATTGCTGGTCGCTGCGACGCAGAGATACCTGAAAACATCGATCTCGCCGCCGGGCATAGCGTTTCCTGTTTTGCCGTGCCCCCGCCCGTGGAGGCCTCGGTGTGACCGGCAAGCCCTTGATATCCGTCCGCGACCTCTCGGTGCATTTTTCGATCAGTGGACCGTTGTTCGGACCGAAAAAAATCGTCCGTGCAGTCGATAAAGTATCGATAGATATTGCCCCCGGTACGTTTTTCGGCCTCGTTGGAGAATCTGGATCCGGCAAGACGACCCTTGGTCGTGCGCTGCTCAAGGCGGTCCCGATCACGGGCGGCCAAATCCAATTTAGTGACAATGGGGTCAGCTTTGATCTGAGCGAGCTGTCGAAAGCCGATCTAAAGGAGTATCGCAAACGCTGCCAGCTCATCTTCCAGGACCCCTACGCCGCGCTCAGCCCACGAATGACCGTTCGCGACATCATCGCCGAGCCGCTGGAGGTCATGAAGCTCACATCTTCACGCGAGGAAACCGACGAACGGGTCCGCGAGATCGCCGCCAAATGCCGCCTAAACCTCGAGCATCTGAGGCGCTATCCTCATGCCTTCTCGGGTGGCCAGCGCCAGCGCATCTCGATCGCTCGGGCGCTGGTGTGCAAACCACGTTTTCTGGTGGCCGATGAATGTGTCGCCGCTCTGGACGTGTCGATCCAGGCGGACATCCTCAACCTTTTGAATTCCCTACAGAAGGAATTGGGGCTTACGTTTCTTTTTATATCCCACGACCTCTCCGTCGTGGCACACACGTGCGACCATGTTGCGGTCATGTATCTGGGCCAGATCGTCGAAATCGCGCCGACCAAGAAATTATTCGCGACGACGCGTCATCCGTATACCAAGGCGCTGCTCTCGGCTATTCCCCACCTCGACCCGGACGCGGAAAAAACGGCGATCAAGCTTGAAGGCGAAATTCCGAGCCCGATAAACCCGCCGTCGGGCTGCAAGTTTCACACGCGCTGTCCCTTCGCGCAGGATCGCTGCACGACGGAGGAGCCCGAATGGCGCGAGATCGACGACGATCACTTCGTCTCCTGCCATTTCGCCGATGAGCTGGCGCTTTAGTCCGTATATCGGGCAATTCCACGCGCTCGGATGACGCTTTGGCTCATCAATGGATTCTTTGGTTCACCGCGTCCGTTGACCGCCAGTAAGGTGCTATGAAGCCGAGGGACGCGGCTTCAAGCTCCTTCAATAGGTTCACCGGTAATCGGTAGGTGTGCCGTTCAATGCATACGCCCCCTATCCGTTCGACTCCGGCGGGTATGTTTTTATGCGCTGCGAAGGCAGTTTCCTTCGAATGGGCCCCGAAATACTGATATGATTTGACGATGAAAGTCGGGGCGGATGAGCCGCGCGCCTTCGACCAACCGATAACCAGGGAGCATTTGTCCCAATCAGGTTTGCTGGCAGACAATGAGAGAAGGAACGAGATCTACGCTGCTGATGCAGTCTGTCTCAAACGCCGCGATGGCTGTTTGGGCTGCCGTGGCGCTACTGCATACTGAACCCGCGCGGGCAGAGATTCCCATTTCGATTGAACTCGTTTTCGCTGTCGACACCTCGATGAGCATCGACGGCTTTGAATTCGGTCTTTTGATGAAAGGCATTGCCAATGCCTTTCGAACGCCCGAAATCGTCGACCTTATCGGGCAGCATGACGGCGTGGCCGTGTCACTCTTCCAATGGAGCTCGGAGGTCAACGCGCAATACATGATCCCTTGGCACCTGTTGAAGGATCCGGCCAGTGTCTTGGCATTTGCCGCCGAGGTGGAAAAGGCTGAACGCGATCCAAACCGTGTCTTCACCGGGATTGGCGGGGCCATCGACTTTGGCGTTCGTTTGATTGCCGAAAATGCGTTTGAAGGCCGCCAGTTGAAGATCGATGTATCGGGCGACGGCAGCAACAATATCGGCGTACCCCCTGCCATACCTCGACGAGCGGCAAATGCCCTGGGGATCGAGATCAACGGTTTGCCGATCCTCACTCGTATCGTTGAATATTCAGCACGCACATCAACCACGGCGGGCCCGATGAGTCTGGGTCGTTATCAAGCTCATACCAACGTCGATTTCTTCGACTTGGAAACATACTACCGAGAAAATGTTATCCTAGGTGCGGGTGCTTTCATCGAGATTGCAAATGATTATGACGACTTCGCGCGCGCTTTCCTGCGCAAACTGCGCCTCGAAATAACCCCACTGCCCATCAGCCGTGCCCCGCCCGCGTCGCGCCCGCTCATCCGGCTAGCCGAGGAAATCCACGTTAAGACGTATGAGGGTCTCTCCGCCCGGCCCATTGTCCCGTAATTTGCGGAATTTCGCCTTCTGCATCATGCAAAACATCGACCGGAATGTTTCCTGTGTACCGCAAATTAAGGAGATGCTATGACGGATATTGAAAGGGCGGTCGCCCTCCATTTCGCCGACGAACTCATGGGCGAGACCGGCAAAGCCGGCTCCGCCTGATCCCCAAATTTTGTCCGGCGCCGTCGCGCCGCCGGTTTCATCCCTGGAGAGCAGAATGACCCGCATGACCCCGAGCGAGGCTTTCGTCGAGACCCTTGTCGCCCATGAGGTCGAATGCGTATTCGGCATCGTTGGCTCCGCCTATATGGATGCGTTGGATCTTTTCCCGACCGCGGGCATCCGCTTCATCGCCACGGCTCATGAGCAGGGCGCCGGCCACATGGCCGACGGCTACGCTCGCGCGAGCGGCCGTCACGGAGTCTGCATCGCCCAGAACGGCCCGGGCGTCACCAATTTCGTCACCTCCACGGCGGCGGCCTTTTGGGCCCATTCGCCGGTCGTGGTGATCACCCCCGAGACCGGATCAGGCACCCAGGGCCTCGGCGGGTTCCAGGAAGCCCAGCAGCTTCCTTTCTTCGAGGAAATTACCAAATACCAGGGCCATGTGCCGAATGCGGCGCGCATGGCCGAAATCACCGGGCGCTGTTTCGATATGGCGATGTCCGAGCGTGGCCCGACCCAGCTCAATATCCCTCGCGATTTTTTCTACGGCGAGGCCGATTACAACATTCTCCAGCCGAAGAGAATTCTTCGCGGGCCAGGCGCCGACGAGAGCCTCGATGAGGCCGCCCAGCTCTTGGCGTCGGCCAAGTTCCCGGTCATCGTATCCGGCGGCGGGGTGGTTTTCTCAGATGGCATCGATGCCTGCGTGGCTCTTGCCGAAACCCTCAACGCGCCGGTGGTGAACAGCTATCTCCACAACGACTCGTTTCCCGCCGACCATCCTCTGTGGACCGGGCCGTTGGGCTATCAGGGATCGAAAGCGGCTATGAAGCTGATCGCCCAGGCCGACGTGGTGCTGGCGCTGGGTACGCGTCTCGGGCCCTTCGGCACCCTGCCGCAGTATGAACTGGATTATTGGCCCAAGGGCGCCAAGATCATCCAGGTCGATACGGATCACCGCATGCTCGGCCTGGTGAAGGATATTTCCGTCGGCGTGGTCGGCGACGCCAAGGCTGCCGCCACGGCCATCACAGACCGCTTGGCAAATCGTGAGCTGGCGTGCCGGGAAAACCAGGAGGCGCGCCTCGATGAGGTGAAGTCGCAGAAGGCAGCCTGGGAAGCCGAGCTTGACGGCTGGGAGCATGAGAAGGACAACTGGAGCCTTAAGGTCATGGAGGGCTCGCCTTATATGCATCCGCGCCAGATGCTGCGCGAGCTTGAGAAGGCCATGCCCGAGAACGCCATGGTGTCCACGGATATCGGCAACATCTGCTCGATTTCCAATTCATACCTGCGCTTCAACAAACCCAATTCAATGTTCGCCGCCATGAGCTTCGGCAATTGCGGCTATGCCTTCCCCTCGATCATGGGGGCCAAGGTGGCGTCGCCCGAGCGTCCGGCCGTGGCCTATGTGGGGGACGGCGCCTGGGGCATGAGCTTCGGCGAAATTCTCACCTGCGTGCGCGAGGAAATTCCGGTGACCGTGGTGGTCTTCCACAACAAGCAGTGGGGCGCCGAGAAGAAAAACCAGGTGGATTTCTACGGCAATCGCTTCCTGGGAACCAATCTTGTAAACCCCAGTTTCGCGGAAATCGCCCGTGCCATGGGGGCCGAGGGTCACGTGGTCTCCAACCTTGAAGATGTGGGGGAGGCCCTGGAGAAGGCTTGCGCCGCGCAAGATGACGGCAAGACGACGATCCTGGAGGTGGAAGTGACCCAGGAACTCGGCGATCCGTTCCGCCGGGATGCGCTGAAATATCCCGCCCGCATGCTCGACAAATACAAGCACACCGACGTCCCCGAGGGCGGCGTTAATTAACCAGGGGTTGCCTGACCAGCACGGCGTTGGCGAGGCGCGCGGCCTCGGCTTCGCCATAGGTCGCGCCCGTGCTGCAGGTTGTGGCGATGACGGCGAAGCGAAAGCCGTTCTCATGCAGGGCGTGGAAGCGCTGGATCACCAGACAGCGCTGATCCTGCCAGGAGAAGTCCGCATAATACCATTTGCCGGCTGCGGTTCTCACAACACCGGTCGCTGACCAATCCCGATCCGCCCCGCGCCGCCAGGGCAGCCAGCCCGAGGCGGCCCAGGCTTCGAGGTCGATCACGAAACGGATGTGGGTCTTGTCGTCGGCGCGGGCGAGGGCGGCGTAGAGGGCCGCACCGTCCGGCCCGGCGCCGCGTAGCTCATAGATCACGCCGCGGGCGTCACCGCCGGGGATCACCGAGGGATGGGCCGAGAAGCGCTTGTAATGCTGGTTGGCGAGGAAGGCATCGTATTCGAACCGTGTCTCCAGGGAGCAGGCGGCGTCTTCCACCCCCTGTAAGGATACCGGCATGGCCGCGCAATCGATGGGCTCGGCGCTCAGGCCTCGGACCGTCAGGAGCAGCAGCGCGCCCAGAGCCCAATGAAGCTTCATGGCTTGGCCTTGGCCGGCGGCGCCCATGTCAGATGGGAGCGCAGGTCCACCAAGAGGCCGTCTCTGTCGCCATCCAAGCGCTCCAGCACAGGCATGGGCGCGGTCGTGTTGGGGTCGTATTTACCGCTCCAGCGGACCATTTCCAACATGATGGGCAACAGGTCGCTGCCCTTTTCAGTGACCCGATATATATAACGCCTGTGGTTTTCTGGGTCGCGCGACTTGTGGATCAGGCCTGCGGCCTCCATTTCGGCGAGCCGGTCGGCGAGAACATTGGTGGCGATCCGCTCATCAGCCGCCAGAAACTCGCTGTAGGTCTTCAGACCCATAATCATCAGCCCGCGCATAATAATCAAACTCCAGCGGTCCCCAAAGGTATCGAGGGCGAAGGCGATGGGGCATCCGGTCGCGCGTTTCTTACCAGGACTGGGCATGGCTGTAATCTCTCACAGATCACTTGCAATAAGCAAGTTAACCAACGATGGGAAACGGAGATCATTAATGTCGAGCGAAATCTATTGGCTGACCCTGACGGTCATATATTCAAGCCTGCTGTTCGTGCCCCACACTTTATACAGAATGGCCACAACGGGGCCGCTAAAGCTGCTCAATAATCCTGTTCCGGGGGACGAGCCGTTCGCTGTGGGTTGGGCGCGTCGCTCAAATCGCGCCCATATGAACGCCCTGGAGAACCTTGCTTCCTTCGCCCCCGTGATTCTCGCTATCGAGCTGACCGGAGCGAGCAACGAGACTACGGTGATGGCGGCTCAGGTCTATTTCTGGGCGCGGGTCGTTCATGCACCCTTCTGTATTGTAAAAACGCCCGCCGTTCGGACTATCGCCTATATTGTCGGCATGTCCGCGACCTTGACCATAGCCGCAAAGCTACTCAAAATATTTTGAAAGAGATGACATGAATATTGAAAACGCGGTCGCGGATCACTACGGCATACCGGATCTGCTGGGCCAGATCTTCACCGGGCTCGAGCGCGTCGGCGCCGATTTATCCAAGCTTACCACTGAGGATTTAGCGCCGGTGGACGAGTTCCACATCGGCGGGCGCAAGGCCACCGCCCATGCCATTGCCAAGCTGTCGCCCGCCACCGACGATCACGTGCTCGACATCGGCTGCGGCATCGGCGGGGCTGCGCGCTATCTCGCCGCCAACGTGGGATGCCGGGTCACCGGCGTGGACCTGACGCCTGAATTTATCGCGACTGCCCGGGCGCTGACCGAAAAGACCGGCCTGGGCGATAAGGTGTCCTATGAAGTCGCTAGCGCCCTTGATATGCCCTTTGCGGATGCCGGTTTCGATGGCGCCATAACCCTCCATGTGGTTATGAATATTCATGATCGGGCAGGGCTTTACGGCGAGGTCGCCAGGGTGTTGAAGCCGGGCGCGACATTCTGTGTCTATGACGTCATGAAGCAGGGCGAAGACGCCGTCATCTATCCGGTGCCCTGGGCGGAAACCGCCGAGACCAGCCACCTGACCCCGCCCGATGAAATGCTTGAGCTTCTTGACGGCGCGGGATTTGAGGTATTCGAGGTCGAGGACCGTACCGATTTTGCCCGCGACTTCTTCAAGCAAACCCTGGCCGCCGTCAGCGACGGGTCGCCGCCGCTCGGCCTGAACCTTCTCATGGGGGATACAGCGCCCCTGAAATTCAAGAACATGCTGGAGAATACCGAGCAGGGCCGCATCGCCGTGGTGCAGATGCTCGCCCGCCGCCGCTAACTTTCGGGGTCTTCAAGTTCGGCAACCTTGCGTTCGCGGTAGAAGACGAACAGACCCGATCCGACGATGATGGCGATCCCCAGCAGGGTGGTGGCGTCGGGGAAATCGTCGAATATGACCAGGCCAAGGATCGTCGCGCCGATGATTTCGAGATATTGAAACGGCGCTACCATGGCGGCGCCGATCCGGCGGATGGCGTGAACAATCAGCATATGGCCGGTCGTGGCGATAGCGCCCAGGGTTGCCAGCAACAGCCATTCATTCACTGTTGGCCACACTGAGTCGAGAATTTCAATCTCTGCAACGATGCCCAACCCGAGCGCCGCCGTCATGATGATGGTGCCTGACAGGCCGGCGTAGAACTGCATGGAAATGGCGTTGCTGTCGCGTGATATCCACCGCGTCAGAACGATGTAGAAGGCCAGCAGCAGGGCGGCTCCCACCGGCAGCAGAGCGGTCGCGCCGAACGCCTCAAAACTCGGGCGGATGACGATGAGGGATCCGCAAAACCCGATGATCACCGCGAGGATGCGGCGCCAGCCGACGCGTTCCCCCAACAGCGTTGCCGACAGCAGGGTAAGGATCAAGGGTTCGACAAAGAAAATCGATATGGCGTCCGCCAGGGGCAGATCGCGGAGAGACGCAAAGAACAGCAGGGTCGTGCCGGCGATCAATACACCACGCACGCAATAAGCCCACAGCAGCCGCCCGGCCCAGAGCTGGCCCGAGCGAACGGCGAAGGGCAGCAGGATTAAGGCTTGAAAGAAAAACCGGCTCCAGGCGATTTCACCGGTGGGCAGGGATCCCGAAAGCCCCTTGGCGATCGCATCGATGCCGGGCAACAGCAGCATCGCCAGCACCATCATCAGAATGCCCTGCTGGATTTCGCGGCGGGATTCCACTAAGGGGTTTGACCCTCGAGCGCAGCCAGCCAGGCATCGACCCGCCCTCTGTTGACGCCAAAATCGCTGGTGCCGAAGATCGAGCGGCTGTAGATGGCCAGGGTCGATTGGCTCGGGTTTAGCGCGATGAAGCGAACCGTGACGATGTCGGGATAACGGACGATGGCGGTGCGCTGGACATAATCGATCTGCCCGTTGCTCTCGGCGAGCACCGTCACGCGCTCTTGTGCGGCGATGACGGCGTCCCAGCGGGTCCGTAACTCATCGAGTGGCAGATCGAACAGCGGGCTCACTTCCTGCGCCTCGGCGGCGCAGAAATCGGCCGGGCAGAGGAGATGCTGGTTCGGCTTGTCGGTGAGCGCCAGGGTCGCAAAATCGATCGTCGCCACATCGCCGACGGGCAGCAGGAAGGCGAGCGGGCGCTCACCAAGCGGCGTGAACAACAGCACCGCCGCGACAACCACCAGGTTCAAAAAGATTCTACGGCGCATGCGTCCCGGTTTGCTCACATGAATAACGATTTTTGATCCATGCCGTCATAGAGACCGGCGACGAATTCGCCATAACCGTTGTAGATGCGCGTGGGGACCGACTCGCTGGTGCCGAGAAGTTTCTCGCTCGCCTGGCTCCAGCGGGGATGGGGGACGGCTGGGTTCACGTTTGCCCAGAAACCGTATTCACGCGGCGCCAGGGCTTCCCAGA
This sequence comes from Alphaproteobacteria bacterium, assembly GCA_046582565.1. GTDB lineage: Bacteria > Pseudomonadota > Alphaproteobacteria > JAAXGF01 > JAAXGF01 > JAYGED01. Next base: position 9,123 of record JAYGED010000006.1, on the reverse strand, counting down.
AGGTCGAGGGTTTCTTATCGGAGAAGTGAAACCGGCTGATGGATTTGACCGATTTGAAGCCGTATTTCCAGGGTACGGCCAGACGCAGGGGCGCGCCGTTCTGTTTGGGCATCGGCTTGCCGTAGATGCCCGTGGCGATAAATGCAAGCTCATTGGTCGCCTCGGCCAGGGTCAGCCCCTCGCGGTAGGGCCAGGGATACCAGGTCGCCTTCTGGCCGCTGGCAACGGTTGGGTTGTTGAAGGTATCCATCCACAGATAGCGCGCCGACGAGAGTGGTTGCGCCAAGGCGACGAGCGCGCTCAGGGGAAAGCCGCTCCAGGGTACGGTCATCGCCCAGGCCTCGACACAGCGGTGGCGATAGAGGCGCTCCTCGAGGGGCATGCGCTTGATCAGGTCATGGGCGTCCATGGTGAGGGGTTTTTCGACCATACCGTCGATGGTCACCTGCCAGGGGCTGAGGGGCAACGCCTGGGCCGCCTGCCAGATACGCTTGTGGGAACCGAATTCGTAGAAATTATTGTAGGTGGTGGCGTGTGTTTCAGCGGTCAGGGGGCGCGCGATACGGTATCGCGGGTTGCGCGCCACCGGATAGAGGGCGGCCCGCTCGGCGGCCATTTCGGGCGCCATGGGCGGCGGCAGGGTGACCGCCGTCTCGCTCAGGCGTACCACCGCCGGGGCGGCCAGAATGATCGAGCCGACCCCCATGGCCTTGAGGAGCCGGCGGCGGTTGTTGAACTTGCTCTCCGGCGTCGCGGCTGAATCGGGCAACGCCCAGCCGGGTTTTTTGCGAATCGGCATCAGCCGCGCCGGCCCTTGGGCAGGCCATAGGCCAGGATGTAGCCCGGTGCGCCCAGCAGAGACCATGCCGGCCATTGCAACAGCGTAGCGATCACCGGATCCCACAGAGCGGGATGGATATAGCGCTGGGTGATGGCCTGGATGAGATTGAGGCTGCCTACATGGATCATGAACCAGAGCTCTCCGCTCGGCACCATGCGGTAGCTGCCGGTCTGCACGAGTGGCATCACTTCAAAGGCGAGAGCCGTTGCAGCGATTATGAGAAATATCACGCCCAGACTATGGGCGAGGGTCAATCCAAGATGCCGCTTATTCCCGGCCATAGGCCGCTGCTTGATGGTTCAAAGATTCCATACGGAATTCTGAACCAGCCAAGCGGTGATGGCAATATAGGGTTGCGGTGTTTGCTCAGACGCGTCCCGCGCTGGGCGCGTATTCGTTGAGCACTTTCCACAGCTTGGCGATCAGGGCGCGGTCATGGGCCGGATTGAACAGGAATTCGACAGCGACGCCGCCGATCAATGAGCGGACGACGCGGGTGTTAATCTTGCCGATGCGCTCAATCTGCAGCTCGATGATGGAGCCGATTTCCGGGTTGACCTCAAGTTCGATATCTAGGTGAATGGCCGCACCCGTTACGGACATGTTGACCACGGCGCCGACAATTTCGCCGGTCTCGAGCATGGCGCGGCAAGGCTCGTTGACGCTATGGCGTAAATGGCGGCGTTTTTCGGAAGGTTCCACAGTTTCGCTGGTCATGGTCATGATTCTGAGATTAATTCCGTTCTACTGAGAGTTACGGGCGCTGACTGAGCAAGTCAAGCTATAGAGACCCGGTAAACATTAGGTAAATTCTTTTCCTGTCTCTTGGTACTATCACCAACGGGGAGAAGGGGAGTTATCGATGACCAACAGCATGACCGTCGGCGATTTGGTGGCCGCGGCACTTGATCGCCTCGGCGTCGATCATGCCTTCGGCGTGGTGTCGATCCACAACATGCCCATGCTTGACGCCGTGGCGCGGGGCAACGCGATCCGCTTCGTCATGGCGCGCGGCGAGGCGGGTGCGGCCAATATGGCCGATGGCTATGCGCGCAGTACGAACCGCCTCGGCGTGGTCTTCACCAGCACCGGGCCGGGGGCGGCGAATGCCACCGGCGGGCTGGTCGAGGCCATGGTCGCCGGCACGCCTCTACTGCATTTCACCGGGCAAACGGCGAGCGCCAATATCGGCCTGGGGCGCGGCTCGGTCCATGATGTGCCGGATCAACTCGCCATGCTGGCGGCGGTCTCCAAGACGGCCTATCGCATAGATGACGCCGATCAGGCGCTTGCCGTCATCACCCAGGCCGCCCGTGAGGCGCTGGCGCCGCCCGCTGGGCCGGTCAGCATCGAGCTTCCCATCGATGTGCAGAAAACCCTGATCGAGCGGCCCGTCGAGCTCGACGATATTACGGTGCCGGCTATAGCGCAGGCGGCGCCTGACGAGGCCGCCCTGGACGATCTCGCCGAGCTTCTGATTGCGGCAAAACGCCCTCTGTTGTGGCTCGGCAACGGCGCCCGTCACGCCGGTGCGGAAACGGCTCGGCTGATGGAGCTGGGTGTCGGCCTGGTGACCAGCCAGCATGGCCGCGCCGTGGTTGCCGAAGACCACCCCCTGAGCCTCGGCGCCTTCAACGCAACCCCCGAGGTGGTGGAATTCTACCGCACTGTCGATCTCATGATCGTCACCGGCTCGCGCCTGCGTGGCCATGAAACCAGGGATGGCGCCCTTGCCCTGCCCGACAGACGGGCCCGTATCGATGTGAATGAGGCCGCCGCCGATAGGGGCTACGCCAGCGAGCTGTTCGTTGCCGGCGATGCCGCTTTGGCGCTGGCCGGCCTCGCCGACCGCATTGCGGGGCGCATGGCGATCGATCCTGGTTACGCCGGCGATCTGGCCGCGGTCAAGGCGGCGACCGCCGCCACTTACCGCGCCAATCTCGGCGTCTATGGGGAGCTCTGCGACGTGGTGCGCGCGGCGGCGCCCGCCGACGTCATCTGAGTGCGCGATATCACCATGAACAACAGCACCTGGGGCAATCGCATGTTCCCCTTAAGCGCGCCCGAACAGAATATCTATTCCATCGATGCGGGCATCGGCCAGGGCATGCAGCAGGCGATCGGCGCCTCCTTTGCCAATGGCGGCGCCAAGACGCTGGCCATGTGCGGCGACGGCGGCTTCTTCCTCAATGTCGCCGAGCTCTGGACGGCGGTTCAGGAGCGCTGTCCGGTGGTCTTCATGGTGATGAACGACGGCGGCTATGGCGTGATCCGCAAGATCCAGGATGCCGATTATGAAGGGCGGCGGTTCTTTGACGATCTCCTGACCCCCGACCTCGGCGAACTGGCCCGCATCGCCGGCCTGCCTTTCTGGCGCGGACAATCCGTAGAGGAGGTCGGCGCCGCCCTAAAAGCCGCCTTTGCCATCGACGGTCCGTCCCTGGTCGAAGTCGACATGCACAGCCTCGGCACTTTCCCCACCGCCGCCCTGCCGCCCCATCTCAGGCCGAAGGATTAAGCTTTCGGTGGGGGATTGCCCGGAACCGGTTGGCCTTTGAGCGACGGGTGGGCGCGCATGTATTGCGGCGGGAACGTCGCCTCGGCGCCGAGTGCTTCGGCGGCATGCCAGGGCCAGCGGGTCGTAGAGCATGCCGCGGGCGAGTGCCACCATGTCGGCCTGACCCGAGGCGATGATGGTTTCGGCCTGGCGGGCGTCGGTGATCTGGCCAACGGCCATGGTGGTTATCCCGGCATCCCGGCGCAGGGTGTGCGCAAAACCGGTCTGGTAGCCGGGGCCTGCAACGATCTGCTGGTCCGGCGAATTGCCGCCGCTGGAGACATCGATAAAGTCGCAGCGCGATCGGAAAGAGCCTGGGCATAGACCACACTGCTGTCCAAGTCCCATCCCCCCTCGACCCAATCGGTTGCCAAGAAGCGGACGCCGACCGGAAGATCATCGGGGCAGGCGGCGCGGACGGCCTCGAACACCTCCAGCGGAAAGCGCAGGCGGTTTTCCAGAGCGCCACCGTAGGCGTCGTCCCGCTGGTTGCTCAGGGGCGAGAGGAATTCATGCAGCAGGTAGCCGTGGGCGGAATGAACCTCGATCACGTCGAAGCCGATACGCACGGCGCGTTTGGCCGCGTCCACAAAGGCCTGCTTAATGCGATAAAGCCCCGCGTCATCGAGCGCCGTGGGCGTCGGCCAGCCGTCGTTGTAGGGGCAGGCCGAAGGGGCGAATGTCTGCCAGGCGCCGCCATTGTCGCTGCTGAGCGGCGCGCCGCCGTTCCAGGGCGCCGCTGTCGATGCCTTGCGGCCGGCGTGGGCGAGTTGAATACCGATGCGGGCGCTTCCGTAATCACGGAAGAAACTGACGATGCGCCCCATGGCGGCCTCGTTGGCGTCGGAATAGAGACCGGTGCAGCCCGGAGTAATCCGGCCCGCCGCTTCGACGCCGGTAGCCTCGACGAAGACCAGGGCGGCGCCCGATGTGGCGAACTGACCGAGATGCATCAAATGCCAGTCGGTCATGCTGCCGTCGTTGGCGCTGTACATGCACATGGGGGCGACGGTGATGCGATTGGCAAGAAGAGTTGGCTGGGCATAGTGGTCCTGTGTGAAGATGAATTCCGTGAAAATACTTGTGTTTTATCTAACCCAGCGTCTCCGTCAGCCGGATGAGGGCGGCAACCGTTGTGTCCAGGTCATGCACCAGGGCGAGGCGGATGTAGGGGCTGCCGGCGGCGTCGCTGCCGGGGCCCTCGCGGGTCATGAAGGCGCCGGGTACGACTTTCAGAGCGGCCTCGGTCCATAGCTTGCGCGTGGCCGCGACGCCGTCGCCTACGTCGAGCCACAGGAAAAAGCCGCCGTCGGGCCGGTAATAGCCGTAGCGGTTGCCCAGGATGCGGTCGGCGGCGTCGAAATTGGCCCGGTAGAAGCTGCGTATATCCTCCACATGGGAAGGCTCGCGAAGAAGCGCCGCCGCTGCTGCCAGGATCGGCATGGAGACGGCGACAGCGCCGTAGTTGCGGAACTTGAAATAGCGCTGCAGCACATCCGCGTCGCCGGCGGCGAAGCCCGAGCGCAGGCCCGGCGCGTTCGAGCGCTTCGACAGGGAATGAAACACCACCAGATTGTCCAATGAGCCACCGAGCCGGGCGGCGGCCTCAAGCGCGCCGGGGGGACGCGTGCCAGTGTAGACCTCGGCGTAGCATTCATCGACGATGAGCAGGAAATCATGGGCCCGGGCGAGCTTGATCATGGCCATGAGATAATCCATCTCCGCCGCGGTGCCTTGCGGATTGGCGGGCGAGCAGAGATAGACCGCCGCGGCGCGCGCCAGGATCTCTTCGGGGAGGGCGGCGTAATCGGGCATGAAGCGGTTCTCCGCCAGGGCCGGGACGAAGACCGGTTCGCCGTGGGCGGCCAGGGCGGCGCCCGCATAGGGGTGGTAGAAGGGGTTGGGCATGAGGATCGTCGGCACGGCGCCCGCCTTGGTCTCGGGGGTGACGATCTGGGCGATCATGAACATGCCTTCGCGCAGGCCGGCCACCGGCAGAACATTTCGGTCCGCATCGATCATGCCTTCTGGCAGGGCATAGTGGCTGGTCAGCCAATCGGCCACCGCGCGGCGATAATCCGGGGTGCCGTTGGTCGCCGTATAGCGGCTGAACAGCGCCTTGTGCTCAGCGATAACCTCGGTAACGAAGTCGGGCGGCGGGTTTTGCGGCTCGCCGATGGTCAGATTAAGCGGGTCGACGCCGGCGGCCGGGGTCAGACCGGCCATCATCTCGTCGAGGATCATGAAAGCCGAAGGCGGCAGTTCACCGATGCGGGGGTTTAACATGGCAGGGCTACGCCGCCGCCAGGCGGTCGAGTGCTACGCCGTCGATATGGCAGGTCATTTTATCATCGTCCAATGTTGCGCCGGCGGCATTATAGAAGGTCTCCGCCGGCAGGTTGCCGCTCTCCACGAGCCATTCGATATAGACGCAGCCCCGACTTTTCGCAAGCCGGGCCAGGCGGGCTATGAGCGCCCGGCCGACCCCCAGGCGGCGTGCTTCGGGGATCATCGCCTCGCAATCATCAAGGGTCGCGTCGCGGACGAAAATATCACTCAAGAGTTTGTTCTCCTGGGGGGTTTTCCTCGGCGAAGCGGTTGCGCGGGCTGTGGCGGTTGGCGTCCTTAAGCCCCAGGGCATCCTCGGCGATCAGGATACGCTGGACATTGGCGGTGCCTTCGCCGACGCAGAGCATATTCACATAGGCGGTAATCTTGGCAATCGGCGACTCGGCGGCGAGCGCTTGTGCTGCAAAGATATCCGCCGCCGATTGAGCCGCGTGGCGGGCCGCTATGCCTGCAAAATATTTGGCCCGCGACGAGGCCCGGGTGGAGGGCTCGCCGCGCGCCATGCACTCGGCCATGTGGCGGGTCAAACCCCGGGCCGCGTCTATATTCACCGCCATGTCGGCGATGAGATGCTGGATCATCTGATATTCGGCGATCGGGCGGCCGCCGACGACACGGTCACGGGCATAGGCGACGGCATGATCGAGGCAGGCTTGGGCCAGGCCGATGAGCCGCGAAGACACGGTCAGGCGGCCGTATTCCAGGGCGTTCATGGCGATGGCGAACCCTTCGCCCTCGGCGCCCAGGCGGTTTTCCGCCGGCACAACGGCGTCATCGAGGAATACCGAGCAGCTCTGCAATGATTTCGATAGTCCGCTCATGACGATGGGTTCGGCGCTAAAGCCCACTTTGGTTTTTTGGGCTCTTGGGCTTGATGATGAAAGCTGAAATGCCGCGATGTCCGGCGCTTGCGTCGGTCTTGGCGAAGATCAGGCCGCAATCGCAGGCGTCGGCAAAGGTGATCCATTGCTTGGAGCCGGCCAAGCGGTAATGATCGCCGTGGCGCTCGGCAGTGGTTTTCAGGGACCCCGCCGCGTCGGAGCCGCCGCCGGGCTCGATCAGGGCGAACATGCCGATGCGCCGCCCGGCAATGAGATCAGGCACGTAGCGCTCGATCTGTTCATCGCTGCCCCAGTTGTAGATGGTGTAGGGGCAGGTCATCGCCTGGAGATTCAGGGCGTAGCCGAACTCGGGGGCGAGTCGCGATATTTCCTCGGCGATGACGGCGACCGCCTCAAAACCCATGGCGCTGCCGCCGAGGGATTGCGGGAAGGTAGCGCCGAACAGGCCCGCCGACCCCATGGTCTCGATCAAGCCATAGGGGAATTCCCCGGCAGCTTCCAGAGCCGCCATGGCCGGCGAAATTTCCCGCTCGACCAAACGCTCGATTGTTTGCCTCAGGGCGGTTTTCTCTTCTGGCTTCGTGTCGGCGCTCAGGGGTTGTGGGACGGTAAAATTCAGTCTAGAGGATCGCCCCACGGGCGCGCTATGACTGTCATAGCGACAATAGGGATGAGCGAGACGTCATGATGCAGGAAATGACCCTGACTCGGGAATCGATCGAGGCGTACCACCATGGCGAGGCGCCCGCCAAAGGTCAGTGGCCCGACCAGCGTACGGAAAGCGAGATCGAGGCGTCCCTCGATGTGGCGATTGCCGAAGTCGGCCAGGACGGCTTATGGCTGTTTGCCTATGGCTCGCTGTTATGGAATCGGGAATTTCCCCACACCGAGCAGCGCATCGCCAAGATCCACGGCTACCACCGGCGGTTCTGCCTGTGGCAATGGCGTTGGCGCGGTTGTGACGAGACGCCGAATCTGATGCTCGCCTTGGCGCCGGGTGGCTCTTGTACGGGGGTCGCTTATCGCATCGAGGGGCCTGATTTGCGCGAAAAGATCGGCCCCGTGTGGCGCCGCGAGTTGAGCGGCGGCGGCTATTGGCCGCTATGGATCAAGGCTAAAACCGATTCGGGGACTCTGCGAGTCGCCGCCTTTATCGCCAATCGGGCCGGTGAGCGCTATTCGGGGCCACTGCCGGACGACGTGGTGGCGACCACCATCGCAAAGGCGCGGGGCCACGGTGGAACGGGCGCCGAGTATTTGCTCAACACCACCCTGGCCATGGAAGAACTGGGCGTTCGAGATCATATGCTGTGGCGCATGCAGCATTTGGTGGGGGGTAAACTGAAGTAATTAACTTCGCTCATACGACCCCGGAACGTTTACGGTAGTATCGGATTACGCTAAATATTTTTGTAATAATAAAGTTACCGTTGAAGGATCAGGGGAAACTGTTGATGGTTGATCGCATCGAGAGGCGTCTCAACGGGGGCGATAGGCGCACGAGTGCGCGGCGACTCGATAATACTGACCGTCGGGGTGGTGATCGCACCCACCGCTTGCCGCGCCGGCTGCGCGGCGAACGCCGACGATATCAGGACAGAAGAGACACAGGCTAATCTGGAATCGCTTCTAGGCGGCGCGGGTATGCCTGTTGTTGCGCACGTAGGCGAGTTTGCAATGCTCGTCACAATAGGGCCGTTCGGGAATCGCCAGCGCGCCGCAAAAATGGAAATCCTCTTTACCGGGGTCGCCGAATGGCCATTGGCAGGGCCGGCCGTGATATTTGACCACAGTAGGCGCCGCCATGAGCGGCGGCGGCGGTGGTGACGATGGCACCTTGATGGCCTCTCGCTTGATCGGTGAAGGCCGGCCGGGGAGGCCGAGGCGATGGGTTTTGCCCACCACCGCATTTTTCGAAACATCCAGCATCCGGCCGATCTCGGCAGTGGTCGCTCCGGTCGCCCAAAGACGTTTTAATTCGGCTACTCGTTCGGGTGTCCACGTCATCGTCATGATCCTCATATACGCAACATATTGTGGATCATAACTCATAAACCTCAAAATACGGTAAAAATCGTCGAATCAGGCGAATTTTTATATTCCCGCCGTCGATCTTAACGAATTGCTAACGAAAACGGGATAATCCCGACCCTATTGAGCCCATATCAAGGGAATAGGTCGATGAAATTCCTGCAAAACAGACTTCATTACGGATCACCGGTCGTCACGCGGCCCTCTTAATCCGGGGACCAAGCCTATATTTCGAGAATGGCGAGAACCCTGGTTGGTTCGCTCGGCGTGGATGAGGCAACGGCTTGTGTGACCAGACATCACTGGCAAGGTCTTCAACCCCACGTTATCGCCGAAGCCCGGATCATCTGCCCATAATACGCTCTAGTGGTTACCACCTAACGGAAGAGTCCGTTTAGGGATTCCCAAAGCGTCGCGCATTTGCGAGTCTGGCGCATGCGCACTGGAATCACGATCAAAGTCGGCACCTCGGATCGTCTTCGTCTTGAAGGGATTGCCGGGGA
>JAYGED010000284.1:0-6261 GCA_046582565.1 Alphaproteobacteria bacterium | reverse complement strand
TGGAGGAAACACTACAACACGAAGAGGCCGCACAGTGCGTTGGGATATCGCCCACCGGCTCCAGAGACCATCGTGCCATTAGACCAAAAGCCGATCATGCACTAACATTCAAACTGGACCTCTCAAGGGGGGCTGACCAGGCGAGAAACGCGAAGGAAGTACGAATTTCAAAATAATTAACTCTGATATTGACGTAATTCGTAAAAATATGGATTAGTGTTGGAGTGCTCAAATTAGAACATGACGCGGGGAGGCGTTATGACTGCCAGTAATACAACGGTCATTAAGTTTGAAAACGAAAAAGATGAACGCGCGGATATTGAGGCTCGCAAGGCTATTGGTAGCGACGAGTTGAATCGCAAGATCATTGCGCGGCTGCAGGAAGATGGCCGCACACCCTATCTGGCTATCGCCCGCGATCTCGGCACGTCCGAAGGCACAGTGCGAAATCGCGTAAATCAAATGATCGAAGCAAAGGTGCTGAAAATTATCGCGGTCGCCGACCCGATTGCTCTCGGCAATGACGGCTATGCAATGATCGCCATGCGGTTAGCGCCTGGCGGCGACCCGAGAGTAGTGGCCAAGCGGCTGGAGCTGCACGACAACGTTACCTACATCCTCTTTGCATCCGGGCAGTACGATATTCTGGTTGAAGTCATCTGCCCGACGAACGCGGACCTGCGCGATTTTCTGTTGGAGCATTGCTACAATCAGCCCGACATCGCGACTGTCGAACCCATGATGGCGCTTGCCATGTACAAGAGCTTGCTGAAATGGGGCAGGCCATGACTCAAACGCCAGGCGCCCCCGACACGACCGACAGGAACATCACCAGAAACCGTTGGTTGGAATTCAAGAAACCCATACCGTTGCGCTCGACTATCCTATTGGGCGTTGCGGCATGGCTTGCGTTTTTTGGGCTTTGGGAATCCGCCGTTGTGTTTGGTTGGGTCAACAAGCTTTTCATGCCCCCGCCGGAAACGGTTCTGAGCGGCCTCTATAAACTTTTCGCGGAAAACGACTTCGCCACCGACGTCGGCATTAGCGTGCTCAGGATCGTCGTTAGTTTCTCGTTCGCCTGCGCAATCGCTGTCCCCTTGGGAATTCTGATGGGGTCATTCAAGCGGATTGAGGCCATCGTCAATCCATTGGTATCGGCCTGGCGATACCTTCCCGCACCGTCATTCATCCCCTTGTTATTGATGTGGTTTGGGACTGGCGAGAGGCAGAAAATTGCCCTGCTGTTTATCGGTGTCTTTTGGTTCCTGATTTCCCTGATCATGGATCACGTAAAATCCGTGCGGGAGGAACTTATCGAAACCTCAATGACACTGGGTGGAAGTCGCTGGCAAATTCTCTGGACGGTTGTGGTGCCCGCATCTCTGCCGGACATCGTGACCGCCATGCGTCAAATGCTGGCGGTTAGTTGGACCTATCTGGTTATTGCCGAAATCGTGGCCGCCACCACAGGCATTGGCGCTGTCATGATGCGGGCAAAGCGGTTCCTGCATGTAGAGAAAATCATGGCGGGAATAATTATCATCGGCGTATTAGGGCTGTCGTTTGATTTCCTATTCCGCTTCGCACGCCGAAGGCTGTTTCCCTACCTCAACGAACCAAGCAGCTGAGGAGCAACAACAACAAAAATAAAATTAATTTCCAACCAATATGCACCATAAGAAAACAAGGAGAATCTAACATGGAAAGCAAGACTCTACTTCGAAATATGAGCAGAGCATTGATCGTGACGGTTACCGCAATTGCCGTTCTTGTCAGTGTTCAATCAGTCGCATCAGCTCAGGAAAAAGTCAGCATCGCCGGCCTCACCTGGCCAGGATACGGCTTCTGGTTTATTGCCCAGGAAAAGGGATTGGCGCCTGATCTCGACATCAGCTATCAGGCTATCGAAGATCCCTTCCAGTCCTTCGGCATGGCCAGCTCAGGTGAACTCGATATTGTTTCAAGCACCATCGAGTTTGCCCCCATCGCCGCAGCAGAGGGCATGCCGATCGTTCTCGTCGCGTACGGCAACATTTCGTACGGCACTGACAAAATCATCGTCGCCAAGGGCATCAAGGAAGCCAAAGACCTGAAGGGCAAGAAAGTCGCCATTCTCGAAGGCGGTCTTGCACAGCTCTACATGGCGATCTGGCTCGAACAGGGCGGTCTCAAGTATGACGACGTCGAATACGTCAACCTGATCATGGACGATGCGGTTGCCGCCATGGCGGGCGGTGACGTTGCAGCGGCTGAATTCTGGGATCCCTTTGGTAAGCAGGCTCTTGCGGCGATCGAAGGATCGACAATTGCAGCCCATTCCCGCCAGCCCTTCTGGCTGAAAAACGCCCTGATCGCCGATGCGGTATTTATGAATACGGACTTCATTTCCAAACGCCGAGACGTAGCGGTGAAAGCTATGAGGGCACTGTATGATGCCATTGACTGGTGGCGGAAAAATCCTACTGAGGGCAACAAAATCATCGCCAAGGGCATGAAAATGTCTGTCGCTGATGTGGAGTTGGTCATCGGCAAGGATGGCACCGGCAAGGACGGCGGCTTGTATCCGTATAGCTTGATGGAATCCGCGCGGTTCTGCGGTGTTGCTGAAGGCGCCCCGCCGTTCGGTCAGTCCAACGGTCAGATCGTCGAACATTTCCGCCTGACGAACGATTGGTGGATCAAGTTCGGTCAAATGACCAAAACGGCTGATCCGGCGGATGGCATTGATTGTTCGCTCGTAGCTGACCTTCTCTAAGTCTGACTATGTAGGTTAACTTCATTTTCCCTGTGGTCCTGGCGAGATACTTATTTCGCCAGGGCCGTAGAGAATAATCCGTCAATCAGCGATCGCCCAGGGCTTTTCCCGGCCATGCAAGAAAACGAACATGCCACCGAGAATGGCGACCTAAATAGGCCAAAGTTATCGGTAAGCCACGCGTCCAAGGAATTCTTCCTTTCGACCGGGCAATCTATTCTCGCGGTCAATGATGTTTCCTTCGACGTTTCTGAAAACGAACTTTGCGTTCTTCTCGGCCCGTCCGGCTGTGGCAAGTCCACGGTGCTTAGAATGGTTGCGGGCCTGGAGCAACCGACGGCTGGCCGCCTGATGCTTGGCGGCCACGAAATTACCGGTCCTGGTCAGGACCGCGGTATGATCTTCCAGACATACACCTCGTTCGACTGGCTGACAGTGCAGGAAAATGTCGAGTACGGCATGCGCCTGAACGGTATCCCTAAAGCCCAGCGCCGTGAGCGAGCCGAACATTTCATTAAATTGGTGCATCTGAGCAAATTCCGCGACGCCTATCCAAGCCAGCTATCCGGCGGCATGAAACAGCGCGTCGCCATCGCCCGAACACTTTCCAACGATCCTGAAATTCTACTAATGGATGAGCCTTTCGGCGCCCTCGATGCGGAAACCCGTTGGCACATGCAGGAGCTATTGATCAATATCGTGGAATTGTCAGAGACGGCGGTCCTGATGGTTACCCATGACATCGAAGAAGCCATTTTCCTGGCCGACCGTATTGTTTTCCTAAGCGGTCAACCGGGACGCGTACGGGAGAATATTCTGACCGAGTTCAAAGGCGGTAAACGGTTCGGCGACAAGGAAACCATCATCGATATGCCAGGCTTCCTCGATCTAGAGCGGCACATCATGCAGATGATGCGTGAAGAAAGCATGGAACAGGTCGAATGAGAGAACAAGAAAGGCGCTGAGAAAACATGCACGAATTGTCGATTGCAAAAAGCCTGATTGAATTGGCCTGTGATCATGCCCGCACTGAAGGGGCGCGACGCGTGACGCGCATCTCGGTGCGGCTTGGATCGCAATCTATCGTGATTCGATCCCTCTATTTCTGTTTCGACTCCGCGACCAAGGGAACTCTTTGTGAGAGCGCCGTACTCGACATCGAGGAAGTTCCGCTTAGCGCTCATTGTCCGGCTTGCAATGAAGCAAAACTGCTCCCTTCGCGCACATCCTTTCGCTGCCCTGATTGCGGCACACCGACGCCACAGATCCTAACCGGGCGGGAGATGCAGCTTGTCTCGCTTAATCTTGAATACGATGAGCCGCGCATTTCAACTCCACCCGAGACCAGACAACAACGCGACAATTCCAGGAGAGTTTAATGAGCAGTGATGCACACCAGGCATGGGAGTTTGTCCCCCACCAGCATCGAGGCCCCGCCGCCCAAAGCGGTTCTGATGATCACATCTATTCGCCCAAACTCCACAATGGTTCGTTCAAAGCCAAGGGCCTGGAGACCTTCATGGGAGCGCCCTACTGCGAGCCGGACCGGGATAAAATTCGTGCAATGGGCGCCAAGGTCTGCTTTCTGGGCGTGCCCCATGACCATGGCAACATGGTCCGCTGCGGAACCTCGCAAGGCCCCGCCGGCATCCGTGAGGCCTCGACCCAGTATTTTCCCTATATGTTCGAGTACGACGTTGATCTGATAGAATTTTTCCGCCCTGTCGACTGTGGTGATATTCCCGCGGTCCCGAGCAACAACGCCCGTAGCCACCAGTTGATCTATGATTACGTCACCGAATGTCTGCACGGTGGCGCCATGATCATTCTCTGTGGCGGCGACCATTCGGTACCAATCCCGGCGGCCAGAGCGCTTTCAGATTATCTCGGCGGCAAACCCATGGGCTATCTTCATGTGGATTGCCATCTGGATTCCGCGCCTGACTGGGATGACAATATCTATACCAATTGTTCAGGAACCTCGCGGGCCCTGGATCTGCCCAATTGCAGTGCCGCAAATATGGCGCATATGGGCTCACGCAATGGCCTCAACCCGAAAGACTGGGTAGACACCCTGGTGGACAACGACATCCGCCTGTTGCCCATGCGCGAGGTTGCCAAACGCGGCATCGAGGTCTGTTCCCATGAAATATTTGAACGCGCCTGGGATGGCACGGATGGTGTCTATTTCTCGTGGGATACGGATTCGTTGGATGCATCCTGTGCGCCGGGCACAACAGCGCCCGAACCATTCGGGATCAAAGCCCGCGAAGCGCTGAAACTGGCCCGAATTGCAGGTGAACACGGCGCCAGCATCATGGAAATTTCCGAGCTTTGCCCGATGTGGGATTCCAATAACATCACCAGCAAACTTTCGTGCTGCATGGCGTACCAATTCCTCGGTAGCCGCGCAAAAACGCTCCGTGACAATGATGAATTGCCATGGAACCGAAAAAACATCGCCTGAATTTGGCCGTTACCGATAACTGGAGAGTATCAAACAATGAACCCCGCTAAATCATATGAGCATATTTTTTCCCCCATCGGCGGTAAGGATGACAGCTTCGGCGCCCCCGGGGTCATCACCTTCCTGCGTGCGCCGCATACCGAGATCAACGCCAAGGCGCTGAAAGCTTCCGGTGCCCGCTTCGCCTTTTTGGGCGTGCCGTACGAAGAAGGCAACATTGGCAAGCCTGGTAGCGTCGAAGGCCCGCGCGACATTCGTTTCATGTCCCACGAATATTTCCCTTACTGGTTCGAGTATCAGGTCGACCTGCAAGGCGACTGTGTCGATTGTGGCGATGTTCGCACCCCAAAGGTTGACCCCGAAACGTCGCACAAGAATATCTATAAAGCGGTGCGCGAAATTCTCAGCGCGGGTCTCATACCGGTGCTTTGCGGCGGCGATCATTCCATCACTATACCGGCCTCGAAAGCCCTGTCAGATCATCTGGGGGCAGGCAAAAGCATCGGCTACCTGCAACTGGGTGCGCATTTGAACATGGCCGACAGTTGGGCAGGTGAGAAAAACACCAGCGCCAGTACGCTGGCCCGGGTCACGGAATTGCCTAATGTATCGGCGCAAAACGTCGCTCATATTGGTATCCGGAATTCCATGAACCCCAAAGACTGGATCGATCTGGCGGACGCGCGAGGCGTTAAATATTATTCCATGAACGAGGTGCTCGACCGTGGTGTCGAGGCGGTCACCCGTGAGGCGGCTGATCGCGTCTGGAATGGCACGGATGCCCAGTACATCAGCATCAACATGAATGTTATGGACGCCTCTGCCGCTCCGGGCGTGACGTCACCGGAGCCGGGCGGACTTGAAGCCCGCGAGATTATGCAGATCAACGAAATTCTCGGCGAGAGGGGAAGCGTTAGCCTGATCGATGTGACCGAGCTGTGTCCGGTGGTTGATGTCAATGCAATTACCACCAAGCTCGCGGCCTGTGCTGTGCTTCGGCTGATGGCGGTCATCACGCAGGCAAAAGGTGAAACGGTGG
>JAYGED010000217.1:0-1944 GCA_046582565.1 Alphaproteobacteria bacterium | reverse complement strand
TACGTCACCTTCCAATTGGCCGAGGTGGCGGTGCCGAGGGAACTGTTCCGGAAAATCCTGCGCCTGATCGAAGATCTGCGACGAAGACCTGTTCCGGCGTAGGCCGAGGAAATCGATGGCCGTGTGGAAACGACAGAAGGGGTGCGTCTGAATGGCGGAAAATATGGGCAAAGGCCTTCCAAACGAGGACCGATCGCCAAAATCAGGCCATCGGATGGCTACGGAAGGGATACCGTTCCTTTGGCGCTGGAACGGTGGTACGATTTCCACGATTTTGGAAGTCATCTGGGGAATGTCGGATTAACCGCTTCGACTGTATTCAAAAGATCAACCGAGCGAACCGGACTGAGTTCACGGGAAGGAACACTGATGGACCCGACGAAGCTGGGCGCGAGCGAGGCTGCGGACCTGATCGCCGAGGGACGACTCACTGCGGTGGAGCTGACGGAAGCGTGTCTGGCGCGCATTGAGGCGCGCGACGGGGAGGTCCGCGCCTGGGCTCATCTCGACCCCGATGCCGCCCTCGCGCAGGCTCGCGCCTGCGATGCTCGCGCCCCCGCCGGGCTGCTCCATGGCGTCCCTGTAGGCGTAAAGGACATCATAGATACCGCCGATATGCCGACCGAGTACGGCTCACCGATCTACAGCAATCATCGACCCGCGACGGATGCGGGTTGCGTCGCCAAGGTCCGAGGCGCGGGCGGGGTAATTCTGGGCAAGACCGTGTCGACTGAATTCGCCTGCCGTCACCCCTATACCCAATCGCGCAATCCGCACGATCCCGCTCGGACTCCCGGCGGCTCGTCGAGCGGATCGGCCGCCGCAGTCGCCGATTTCATGGTGCCGCTTGCCTTCGGCACCCAGACCGCCGGCTCGATCATTCGACCGGCATCGTTCTGCGGCGTCTACGGCTACAAACCAACCTATGACACTTTTGCCTTCACCGGGGTAAAGCCGCTCGCCCCCGGGCTCGACACCCTCGGTTACTTCGCGCGCAACCTGGATGACATTGCCTGGTTCGGGGCGGCGCTTTCGAACGACGAGCCGATCGAAATTCCGCCATGGTCGGGGGCCGGTCCACGGGTGGGATTGACCCGTACCTACGAATGGTCCCATGCCGAGGCGGCGACGGTCGAGGCCGTAGAGGCCGCCGCTGCCCGTCTCGCCGAAGCAGGCGCAAAGGTGACGGAGACTACCCTGCCCGGCGCTTTCGCGGGACTCGCCGAAGCGCAGCAGACGATCATGTGCGCTGAGGCGGCTCAGGCCCTGGCCTGGGAGCGGGAAAACCACTCGGACCGGCTAAGCACGGTATTGCGCGATTTGTTGGACAAGGGTGCGGCTGTCTCCGACGATGTTCGCAACGCCGCCTTGACGCTCGCCCGGGAGTGCCGCGCGCACCTGGCCGAGGCGTTCGCCGGCAACGACGTGTTACTCACCGCCAGCGCCCAGGGCGAAGCCCATATCGGGCACGAGTGGACCGGCGATCCGGTTTTCAATCGCAACTGGACCCTGCTCCATGTTCCCTGCGTGACGATTCCCTTCAGCATTGGGGCGAGCAACATGCCGGTCGGGGTGCAGCTCGTGGCTCAGCCGGGTGAGCACGAACGGCTGCTCAGCGCGGCGAAGTGGATCGCCACCCGGCTAAGTGTATGAGAACTCGAGCGGGTGTGTTGGCCGTCCCGGTCTTCCTCAGCTCCTGAACATCAACGCCGTCTAATAATCCGCTTTCAGTTCCTGCTTCAGGGCGCTCTTCGCCCACGCCGAAGATCGGGAGTGATGGTCTTCCAATTCCTATCCAATGAATGTCCAATCATATGTTGTTCCGAAGAACGGCCCCCCCTGCGTGAAAGCGATTAAATCCGCCTCGGTCAAACGCCTAGGTTCTGCCCACACCGGCCCACTAACCAGCACCCCAACCAGCGCCGCGAGTATGATGCGTTTCAT
>JAYGED010000198.1:0-54791 GCA_046582565.1 Alphaproteobacteria bacterium | reverse complement strand
CGAATAACCGACCGACAGCAAAATAGGCTTGTTTTCGATCCGCGCCTGATCGAGCGCCGCCTGGCCCCAGGGCCGCCAATCGACCGGATTGTCCCGGTGCTGGAGCAGATAGGGGCTGGTTTCCTGGGCGAGGCGGTTGGCGGACATGGCTGTTCGGCGCTCGTCATGGGGGTGAGATGTTCGACAGGCGTTGCCGCCGCGCCGGGCTTGACTTAACGTGAGGTAACCTGGGGCGAAACGGCGCCAGGGGCAAGACCAATCGCTCGCAATAAGGGGAGATAAATTATGAAAATCACCGTCGATATCGATTGTACGCCCGAGGAGGCGCGAAGCTTTCTTGGCCTGCCCGATGTGACCCCGGTCCAGGAGCTTTTTGTCGAGGCGCTCACAGAGCGTATGAGTGAGACCATCTCCGCCATGGATGGCGACGCCATGATGAAGGCCTGGATGCCCGACGGCATGGCGGGTTTGGAACAATGGCAAAAAATGTGGAGCGGGGGTGCTACGAAAAAATAAGCAATAACAATAAGATAATGCTATATCCACAGTTACATCCATGAGCACCATATTCGCGCCGGCAACGGCGTCGGGACGTGCGGCCATTGCCGTGCTGCGAATTTCGGGGCCCAATGCCGGCGATGCCTTGCAGGCCCTGGCCGGCGACTTGCCACCGCCGCGTCAAGCGTCGCGGCGCAGGCTGACGGCGGCCGACGGCGAGGCGCTGGATGACGCTTTGGTGCTGTGGTTTCCCGGCCCGGCGAGCTACAGCGGCGAGGATGCCGCCGAGCTTCATCTGCATGGCGGCCGTGCCGTGGTTGCCGCGGTGCTCGAGGCGCTCGCCGCCCTGCCCGGCCTGCGGCCCGCCGAGCCCGGTGAATTCACCCGGCGCGCCTTCGAAAACGGCAAGCTCGACCTCACCGCCATCGAGGGTCTCGCCGATCTGGTGGCAGCGGAGAGCGAGGCCCAGCGCCGCCAGGCCCTGCGCCAGCTCGACGGCGCCCTGAGCAAACTCTACGACAGCTGGCGCGATGAGCTGCTGCATGCCCTGGCCATGATGGAAGCCGCCATCGATTTTTCCGATGAAGATCTGCCGGAGGACATGATTTCGTCAGTTCACCACGAAATCAGGGGGATACTTCAGGGTTTAACACTACACCTTGAAGATGATCACCGTGGCGAACGCCTGCGTGAAGGCCTATTCGTCACCATCGTCGGCGCGCCGAATGTGGGTAAATCTAGCCTTTTAAACCGCTTGGCGCGGCGCGAAGCGGCCATCGTCTCCCATCATGCCGGCACTACCCGCGATGTGGTCGAAGTGCATATGGATATCGCCGGATTGCCGGTGATTCTGGCCGATACAGCGGGTCTCAGAGCCAGCGTTGAGAGCGAGGACCACCGGGTAGACGAGGTCGAACAGGAGGGTATCGCCCGGGCCTTGGCCCGCGCCACGACTGCTGATTTGAAGATCGCCGTGTTCGACGCAACGATTTGGCCCACGACCGACGAGAAGACCCGTATGCTGGTGGATAAAAACACCATGGTGATTGTCAATAAGCTTGATCTTATCAATAATAACAATGAGATAGATCAAGGCGATGAGGCTTTACGGGGAGCCGGGGCGAAAATACTGGACCGTACGGTCTGGCCTTTATCTTGCCGTGATGGCAGGGGCTTGGAAGGGTTTCTTGAAGCGCTGGAGGCGGCGGTGACCGCGCGGCTTGTGCCCGGTATGTCGGTCGCCTTGACCCGGGCGCGCCATCGCGCCGCCCTGGAGGACTGCGCTGCCGCCCTGGAGCGGTTTTTAGCGACCGGGGAAGAGGAATTGGCGGCGCCGGAGCTGGCCATCGAAGACCTGCGCCTGGCCGCCCGCGCCCTGGGGCGGATTGTCGGCCGCATCGATGTGGAAGACTTGCTCGACGTCATCTTCGCGGAATTCTGTATCGGAAAGTGATCCGCTCTCTCCATAAGTGACTGGTGGGTCCCTGTTTCACGTGAAACATCCGGGGTCATGGTTGCTGGAAAAGGTTTTTGACAGGACCGGGCCCGCTGCGTAGAGTGCGCGCCCATGGCGAACAAGCATCCCTCTCTTTATGACGTTATCGTCATCGGTGGCGGCCACGCCGGCTGCGAGGCGGCGGCGGCGGCGGCTCGGCTCGGCGCCCGCACCCTGATGTTGACCCATAAGCTGGAGACCATCGGAGAAATGTCCTGCAATCCGGCCATCGGCGGTCTGGCCAAGGGGACTCTGGTGCGCGAGGTCGATGCGCTCGACGGTCTCATGGGCCGCATCATCGATCAGGCTGGCATTCAATATCGCATGCTCAATCGATCCAAGGGCCCGGCGGTGCGCGGCCCGCGCGCCCAGGCCGACCGCAAACTTTATCGCCAGGCCATGCAGGCCGCCCTGGCCGCCCAGGAAAATCTGGAGATTCGCGCCGAGTCGGTTGAAGATTTGCAGCTTGATCGTAAAAACACTGTCACCGGCGTTGTCACCGCTTCCGGCGAGATCTTTGAAGCCGGGCGGGTGGTGTTGACCAGCGGCACCTTCCTGCGGGGCATGATACATATCGGACAGGAGACCTGGGCGGCGGGGCGGGATGGCGATGCGCCTGCCGTGGGATTGGCGGAAACCCTCGAAAAAGCTGGATTTGCCATGGGGCGGCTGAAGACCGGCACACCGCCGCGTCTGCACCGTGACAGCATCGATTGGCAGAGCCTTGAGAGCCAGGCGGGCGACAATCCGCCGGTCCCCTTATCGTTTATGACCGATCGGATCACCCTGCCCCAGATTGCCTGCGCCATTACCGGCACCACGCCGGCGACCCATGCGGTGATCAGCGCCAATCTTGACCAATCGCCGCTCTATACGGGGCGCATCGAAGGCACCGGGCCGCGCTATTGCCCCTCAATCGAAGATAAGGTGGTGCGATTCGCCGATCGCGACAGTCATCAGATCTTTCTGGAGCCCGAGGGCCTCGACGATACGACGGTCTATCCCAACGGCATATCCAGCTCGCTGCCCCGCGCTGTACAAACCGCCATGCTGGCCACCATTCCAGGGCTCGAGCGGGCGGAAATGCTGCGTCCCGGCTATGCCATCGAATATGATTACATCGATCCCCGGGAGCTGCGCCCCAGCCTGGAGACGCGCCGGCTGGCCGGACTTTATCTCGCTGGACAGATCAACGGCACCACCGGTTATGAAGAAGCCGCGGCTCAGGGCCTGATGGCCGGCCTCAATGCCGCTCTGGCCGCGGGCGGGGGCGAGCCGCTCATTCTGGATCGGGCGGAGGCTTATATCGGCGTGATGATCGACGATCTGGTTACCCTGGGGGTTGCCGAGCCCTATCGCATGTTTACCTCGCGGGCCGAATTCAGGCTTAGCCTGCGCGCTGATAACGCCGATCTGCGCCTGACGCCACGGGGTCTGGAGGTCGGCTGTGTCTCGGCCCGGCGCGGCGCCCATTATCAGGCCAAGGCAACGGGTTTGGTTGTCGCGCGCAAGCTGGTGACGGCACTCAGCCTCAGTCCCAACCGGTTGCGCCGGGAGGGGCTGGCGGTCAATCTTGACGGCGTTGCCCGCAGCGCTAGGGCTCTGCTCGCCTATCCGGACATCGATCTCGCGCGACTCGGGGCGATTTGGCCCGAGCTCAACGGTTTCCCTCGGGATGTGGCCGAGCAGATCGAAATCGAGGCGCGATACGACGCCTATTTGGCACGCCAGGAGGCCGATGTGGCGGCGTTCCGCCGTGACGAAGCCCTGGCGCTACCGGCTGATCTGGATTACAGCACCATCGGTGGCCTTTCGAACGAGGCCCGCGAGAAGCTCGATGCGGCACGACCGGCGACTTTAGGCGCCGCGGGGCGTATCTCCGGGGTGACGCCGGCCGCCCTGACGGCCTTGCTCGGCCATGTGCGGCGGCGCGCCAAATCGGGCCAAGCATCAGGTCATAAAGACAAAACTCAGGCGGCGTGAGAAACACTATGGTGCCGCCGCCGGCAGATACGGACAACAGGCCGCTGACCCTGGCAGGATTCGTCCGTGCCACAGATGTTTCACGTGAAACAGCCGCGCGCCTCGAGGCCTATGGCGCCCTGCTCGAAAAATGGAACCGGAGCATTAATCTGGTGAGTCGAGCCGGGATGGCCGATTTGTGGTGTCGTCATATGCTTGATTCGGCTCAGATTCTCGACCTTATACCCGCGGGCAGCAAGCGATTGGTGGATCTCGGCAGCGGCGCGGGCTTTCCCGGCCTGGTGTTGGCCATCCTTGGGGTTGAGGGGGTCGAGCTGATCGAGAGCGACGGCCGGAAATGCGCTTTTCTGGCCGAAGCCGCCCGGTTAGCCGGGGTTTCGGTGATCATACACAACCAGCGAATCGAGGAAATGGCGCCGTCACCCGCCGATGTGATCACCGCGCGCGCCTGCGCAAGCCTGGAAAAGCTGTGCCACTATGCCGCACGGTTTTGGGCGCCGCATACCTGCCTGATTGCGCTGAAGGGGGCACATATAGATGAAGAATTGACCGAAGCCACAAAATGTTGGAGTATGCAGGCCGAAAGACATCCCAGTTTAACCGACCCCAAAGCAACGGTCATTTGCATTCGGCAGCTTCATAATGACAAAAATTCAGGACAAACCGCTTGATGACGCTAATTCCTCCGAATTAGCCGACAGCAGGCCTAAGCGCGTACTCGCCGTCGCCAATCAGAAGGGCGGTGTTGGCAAGACCACCACGGCGATCAATCTGGCGACGGCCCTGGCCGCGGTGAAATGCCGCACTCTGCTGATCGATCTCGATCCCCAGGGCAACGCCAGCACTGGTCTCGGCTTCGATCGCCATCATCGCCCGGTTACCTCCTACGATCTTTTGATGGGCGATGCAACGCTGGCTCAAGCGGCGATGGCGACCGCGGTGCCGGGGCTCGATCTGGTGCCCTCTGTGGTCGATCTGTCCGGCGCCGAAATCGAGCTGGCCCATGCCGAGCGCCGTGAATACCGGCTGAAAACGGCGCTTACCGGTGAAATGTCCGCCTATGACTATGTTATCATCGATTGCCCGCCGGCGCTGGGGCTGCTCACGGTAAACGCCCTGGTTGCTGTCGATTCCCTGCTGGTTCCCCTGCAATGCGAGTTTTTTGCCCTCGAAGGGCTTAGCCAGCTTCTGGACACGGTTAAACGGGTCAAAGCGAACCTCAATCCGACCCTAAGCCTACTGGGTATTGTGTTGACCATGTTCGATAACCGCAACAACTTGTCCGCCCAGGTGGCCGCCGATGTGCGCGATCATATGGGTGAGATGGTCTATGACACGGTCATTCCGCGCAACGTCCGGATCTCCGAGGCGCCGTCTCACGGCAAGCCCGCCCTGATCTATGACGTGGATTGCGCCGGTTCGCGAGCCTATCTGCATCTGGCGAGTGAAGTTTTACGCCGCGAAAGCGGAAGCGGTCAGGTAAAAGGAGTCCATTGATGAATAAAAGCTCAAGCGGCTCACCGCCACGCCGAGGTCTGGCCAAGGGTTTGTCGGCTCTGCTTGCCGATGTGGACTCTGAGGAATATAAGTCGAAAATTGGCGCCGATCCCACCACCGCGCCAATCGAATTCCTCAAACCCAGCCCTTTGCAGCCCCGCCGACGTTTTGACGAAGAGGCTCTCGAAGCCCTGGCTGCATCGATTAAGGCGAAAGGTATATTACAACCTTTAGTCGTCCGTCAGGATAGCCAGTATCCTGGCTCCTACGAGATTATCGCCGGTGAGCGCCGCTGGCGTGCCGCCCAGATTGCCAAGCTTCACGAGCTGCCTATCGTGATCCATGATCTGTCGGATCGCGAGGCTCTGGAAGTCGGTCTGGTAGAGAATATTCAGCGCACCGATCTGACGCCGATTGAAGAGGCCGCAGGGTACCGCAGGCTAATCGACGAATTCGGTCACAGCCAGGCGGAACTGGCGACCATCATCGGTAAAAGCCGCAGCCATGTGGCCAACAGCATGCGGTTGCTGGGCCTGCCCGAGGCGGTCAAGGAAATGGTCGGCGACGGTCGCCTGAGCGCCGGGCATGCCCGGGCGCTGCTCGCGGCCGATGCCGAAAATCAGACAACATTGGCGGAAATGGTCATCTTGCGCGGCCTCAATGTGCGCCAGACCGAGGCCCTGCTGCGCAAGCCGGCGGCCCGGTTCGACAGCGACAAAGCGCCTGATCATAAGGACGCCAACACCCGGGCCATAGAGCGGTCCTTAAGCGACTGCCTCGATCTGTCCGTGGATATCAAGCATCGCGATCCCGGCGGAACGGTCGCCATCCATTACCGGTCGCTGAATGAACTCGACGATCTTCTGCGACGCCTCGGTGCTAAGGATTAGATCATCATCCGATTAGCTTGAATCGCTTACGCGATTCAACCTACGGATAAAGATGATCTAACTTCTTAAAAAGTAGAGCAATTTTACCCAATTAGTTTGAACCAATAAGGTTCAAGATAATTGTATATTGCTCTAGCCCCGCGCCGACCTGGCCGCCCAGGTCAATCGCATCAATGCGCGGCTGCAGATCGCTTCCGCCGGCAGCCCCGTGGTTTTGCAGGCGCGCTCCGCTTCGAGGATAATTTCCATGGCTCGGCTAACCCGGCCGCTCGGCCAGTTACGAGTCTGGGTGCTTAATGCTTTTTCTATTTTAAAGTGTATAGGCGGTCGCATGGACCGAAGCGCCTGATCGACCGAATCGCCGCGTTCGCGGACTCCCGCCATGAGATGCAGCCGTTGCAGATGGCGCGCCGCCGCCCGCAGCACGGAGACCGTAACGGCGCCTTCGAGATAGGCCCGCGCAAGACCCCGTTCAACCCCCGCCATGTCACCGCTCGCCGCGGCCATGGCAATGCCATCGAGGGTGAGGATAGAGCTGTCGCCGATACAGGCTTCCGCATGGGCCAGGGTGATAAGCTTTTCATCGCCCATATAGAGGGCGAGTTTTTCGATTTCCGACCGGGTCATCAGACGGTCCCCGCCCAAGGCCGTAACAAGATAGCGCAGAGCGGCCGGCTCGCAGGTCAGGCCCAGAGATGTGGCCGTCTGCTCGATGATCCGGCCCAAATTACTGCCTTCATCGGGATAACAGGGCAGTGCCGCGGCAATTTTCGAAAATTCGAAGGCCTTGCGCAGTTTCGATCGCGCCTGTAGCTCACCGGCCTCCACAATAATCAGCGCATCACCCATGGGATCGGCTAAAAAGGATGCGATAACATCGGCTTGCTGGTCGCTTGTCGGTCGCAGTCGAACCACGCGGCGGCCCCCGGTCATGGAGAGGGCGGCGGCCTCGTCGGCGAGTCGGGCGGGATCATCTTTGAGCATAGCCGGATCGAGCTCGGAAACCCGAAAGGGATCGTCGAGGTCGTCGACAATCTGGCGGGCCAGGGAATCGGCGCGCTCTCGGATGAGGCCGCTGTCGGGACCGTAAACCAGCATGGCCCGGATATTCTGATCTGGAGAACGGATGAAAGCGTCGATTTTACCTGCAGATAATTTCATTAGCTACAGCATGTTACTCAGTATTGGCCTGGCGGCGGGAGAAAAAGGCTCCGAGCTGGGCGCGGATCTCTTCGGCAACCTCGCGAACCGTGCGGCGCGCGGAATCCTGTTCGGCGGTCAGGGTCGCGAAATCAGAGCGAACCGCATCGTAACTGCCAACGGCGCTGGCGCCGCCACGAAATATCGGCAGGTCGTTCTCGCGGTCCACAAGCACGAAGCTAGCCGTGACCAGCAGATTATAGCGGGTGATGGTGCTGTTAGACTGAATCGCTAAGGCGCTAATGAATTTGTCGGCTTTTATGATTAGATTGTATGTTGGCAGGGCCGGTTCACCAAATGGCGTAAGTCTTTGAATGAGATCGTTTCGTAAATTCTGGTCCAAGCGGTCTGAAACGCCGACAATAGCGATTGCAGACAGCCCATAGGCTGCAGAATCAGTGCCTTGCGTGTCATATAGAGGGCGAAACCCACAGTTTGCGAGCAAAACAACCGCTGATAAAAGCCCAATAAATTGTAAAAGTTTATTTTGTGTCAGTGGTTTAGACTCGATTATGAAGCCATATCCTCGGCGCTGTTGTTTCGCAGCCGCCATGATATCAAATCACAACATTGACGATGCGGTTGGGCACCACGATGACCCGGCGTATGGTCTTGCCGTCAATCGCCCTGATCATGGCGGGATCGGCCAGGGCGGCGTTTTCCGCGGCTTGTTTGTCGGTATCCTTGGCGAGTTCCACGGTGCCGCGAAGCTTGCCGTTGACCTGCAGGGCAAAGGTCACCGTATCGTCCCCGAGCCAGGCGGGATCGGCCTCCGGCCAGGGCGAGTTCACCAACAGGGTTTGATGGCCGAGCAGGTGCCAGAGCTCTTCGGCAATATGCGGTGTCATCGGCCCGATAAGCCGGACCAGGGTCTCAAGACCCTCGCGCAGAACCCAGGCTTCGTCGTCGCTACCGTTATCAAGGCTGGTAAGATCGTTGGAAAGCTCACGAACCCGGGCCACGGCGCGGTTGAAATGGAAGCGGTCGAGATCGCCGGTGGTATCGCTGATCGTGCGATGGATAGCCCGGCGCGAAGCGGTGGCCGCATCGCTGAAGGAATCTGGCTGGGCGGCGTCGACTGGCGGCAGGGTGAGGGCCGGTTCGGCGACCATGCGCCACAGGCGATTGAGGTATCGCCAGGCGCCTTCAATGCCGGTCTCGCTCCATTCCAGATCGCGCTCGGGCGGGCTGTCGGATAGCATGAAAAGACGTGCCGTATCAGCGCCAAAAGCATCAATTATCGCCTCGGGATCGACCACGTTCTTGCGCGATTTGCTCATTTTCTCCGAGCGCCCGACGGTGACAGATGCGCCGCTTTCGGCATGGATGAAGCTACCGTCCTCGGCCTCGCGCACCTGTTGGGGGAAAAGCCAGTTGCCGGCCTCGTCGCGATAGGTTTGGTGGCACACCATGCCCTGGGTCAAAAGACCGGAAAAGGGCTCGTCGAAATCAACATATCCACAGTCGCGCATGGCCCGGGTGAAGAAACGCGAATAGAGCAGATGCAACACCGCATGCTCGATACCGCCGATATATTGATCCACCGGCAGCCAATAGCGTGCGGCGTCGTAGTCGATCGGGCCGTCCGCATGGGGACAGGCGAAGCGTATGAAATACCAAGAAGATTCAATGAAAGTATCGAAGGTGTCGGTTTCCCGCACCGCCTTGCCCCCGCATTGCGGGCAAGACACGTGCTTCCATGTGGGGTGGTGCTCAAGCGGATTGCCCGGCGTGTCGAGCACGACATCTTCGGGCAGGGTGACCGGCAGTTGATCGTCCGGCACCGGTTTGGCTCCGCACTCGTCGCAGTAGATGATCGGAATCGGGCAACCCCAATAGCGTTGCCGGGAAATACCCCAGTCGCGCAACCGGTAGGTCAGGGTGACCTCGCCGTTGCCGCTGGCGGTCACGCGCTCGGCTATTTCCTGTTTGGCGTCTGCGATGGTCATGCCGTCGAGGAATTGCGAATTGATCGCCACCCCGTCGCCAAGATAGGCCTCGTCGGCAATCGTGAAGTCGGATGTCGAGCCTAAGGACGCCGCAATTGAGGCCGGTGCGATCACCGGGATCACGTCGAGATCGTATTTGCGGGCAAAGTCCAGATCGCGCTGATCATGGCCCGGACAGCCGAAGATCGCCCCGGCGCCGTATTCCATAAGCACGAAATTGGCCACAAAAACGGGCAGGTTACAGCCCTCGATGAAGGGGTGCTTGGCGACCAGCGGGGTCTTGTAGCCCTTCTTCTCCGCCCGCTCAATGGCTTCCTCGCTGGTCCCCATGCTGTTGCATTCG
The DNA here is from genome assembly GCA_046582565.1 of Alphaproteobacteria bacterium. Taxonomy (GTDB): domain Bacteria; phylum Pseudomonadota; class Alphaproteobacteria; order JAAXGF01; family JAAXGF01; genus JAYGED01. The sequence continues at coordinate 44,936 of JAYGED010000198.1, read as the reverse complement.
GCGATGAAAGCCGCCAGCTCCGGGTCATCGGCGGCGATTTCCTCGGCCAGGGGATGGTTGGCCGCCAGGGCGCAGAAGGTGGCGCCGAAGATCGTATCGTGACGCGTGGTGAAAACTTCGAGGCGGTCGTCGCGGCCGCCCCCCTGGTCGTCCCGGCTGTCAGCCAGGTCAAACCACATGCGCAAACCCTCTGAGCGTCCGATCCAGTTCTCCTGCATGAGCCGCACCCGGTCGGGCCAGCGATCGAGGCGCTTGAGGCTGTCGAGCAGATCATCCGAATAGGCGGTGATGCGCAGCATCCACTGGGGCAGCTTGCGTTTTTCGATCACCGCGCCCGAGCGCCAGCCGCAGCCGTCGATGACCTGCTCGTTGGCCAGGACGGTGTTGTCGACCGGATCCCAATTGACCCATGATTCGCGGCGGTAGGCCAAGCCCTTGGCGAAGAAATCGAGAAACATCTTTTGTTCGTGGCGGAAATAGGAGGGATCACAGGTCGCGAGCTCCCGCGACCAGTCGTAGCTCAGGCCCATGGATTTCAGGCCGCTTTTCATGGTGGCGATGTTGTTTTTGGTCCATTGCGCCGGATGGACCTTGTTTTCGATTGCCGCATTTTCCGCCGGCATTCCGAATGCATCCCAGCCCATTGGATGCAAAACATTGAATCCTCTTGCTTTTTTGTAGCGCGCGACGACATCGCCCAGGGTGTAATTGCGCACATGCCCCATATGGATGCGCCCCGACGGATAGGGAAACATCTCCAGCACATAAAATTTTTCGCGCTCGGACTCGGTATCGACCCGGAAACATTGCTGGGTTTCCCAGGCTTCCTGCCACTTCCGCTCAACCGTTTTGGCGTTATACCTTGCCATGCTTAAACTTTATCGACCCCGCCTCAATCACATGGATTCGCGGGCGCAAAGCTAGCATGCTCCGTAACACCTTGCCATAGGCGCCAGGCGCTAACGGTGCGGCAATTTGGACGAGTCGGCGCGTTAGATTTACGGAAACAGGTTGTCGTTGTTGCTGCTGGGGTCGATCGCCGGGTCGTGAATCGGGAAGAGAGCCAGAACAGCCTGGGTCACCGCACTGTCAGGCGCCGAGCCTTGCGGATAGGCGATATGAGCCTGGGACAGCACATCGTCGCGGTAACAGAACGCCGCTTGCATCTCAACCCGGCCGGTGACGGGCGGCAGGGCGTCGGCATCGACGTCCCGGCAGGCCGCCTCGCCGCTCATATAGGGATCGCCGCTGAACACCAGGACCATGCGATAGCCTTCGCGGGCGTTTGAGGATGGTGTGGTGGTGAAGTTGGACGGCCGTCCCCGGGCGTTGCCGTGGGTGGCGGCGATAACCGATGCATCGAACGCCGCTTTGGAGCCGCTGCTCGGGTTGCCGTGGATTACGGTGAGGAAATCGCGGTCCAAGGCGGCATATTGGAAGATGTTGGGCACGCCGACTTTATCGTAAGAGACCTTGGTGGTGGTCACGCCAACACAGCCGCTAACCACGAGAGAGAGCGCCGCAAGCCGCGCCATGTCAAAAAGTTTCATGCCGTCGTCTCCTTAACCTGGTTGCCCCTCCATTCATAAAGATAGCATTCCCCGGGATTGCGGCAAGTGATGGGCCTCACACCGATACGCCGTCACGGCGTTTGGGTTTGATCGGTTTGAGCGTTTCGCCGGCCGCGGGAAGGCGGATGCGGCGTTATTCCGCCAGGCCGGCGACGCGAAGTTCGCGGGCGCGTGACAGGATACCGTCTTCAAGCTGGCGCGCCGTTCCCTCGGTCACCTCGCCGTCGACCCAGTTTCCGAATTCATCGCGGGTCTGGCGGAAAACCGCCACTTTCAACCCATCAGAACGCAGGCTGCGGCTCAAAATATAGACCGTCATCTTAAAGCGCTCGTCGATCGTCTCAGGCGGCGCGAACCAATCAGTGATGATGACGCCGCCGAACGGGTCCGCTGATGCCAGCGGCATGAAGGACAGGGTGTCCAGGGTGGCCCGCCACAGGAAACTATTGACCGGGATCGGCGAGCCCGACGCGTTTTTGTTCTGTTCACCGTCATCGAAGAAAGACAGACCCGAGCCGGAGAAAATTCCGCCCTCCGCGCCGACCGTTTTACTCCGACGATACTCGCTTTTGGTCATCGGGCTATCGTATTCGAGGCCCTCAATGGGGGCGCAGGAAGCAAGCAGCATCACAGCCGCGCCAGCCACCACCACCGCCCGGTTAACCGTCAATCTGCCGGTCCGGCGCCTGGAAAATATCCGAGAAAATCCTTGCATCGCGTCCCCCCTTTCCCGGTCTGCCACAACCGGGACTGGTATGATCTGAAAGAGAAGGCGGTCAGTATAGAATATTCGGCCTATTTCGTCCAGACGGCCAGCTCTAGGATTGCCATCCGAATTCATCAGCCAGGGCAGCGGGAATCAGGCTCCAAGCGCGTTCGGATTGCGCCGCCGTAAAGGACTCGCGCCACTCGTCGAGGGCGCCCTTGCGGAGATGCACCACCTCGGCCTCGGCCTCCGGGGCGAACAGCCCGCGGTCGATGGTGTAAAACTCTAAAAACCGCTCAAAGTAAGCGGACGGATCGGTTCGGAATTCTTCGAACGTCATGAAACACACTGAAACTCTTGCAGACTCATCATCGCGAACCGCCACCCATTGTTCGATGAACCGGATGACGATGGGCAGATAATTATCGATATGCCAATCGATCTGAGTAGGGAAGGGTTCGCGGAAAAACCCGGCGCTCGGCGTGGTTTTGCGCCAGATCGGCGCCAGCAGGCGCTTGCTCACGTCGCTCTCCAGGAAATGCGCCCAGGACAGCAGAGACTGGCGTGGGTCGCGTATATGGACCACCACCCGCTCGACCCCCGACTCGGCGAGGCTGTTCAGGTTATGGCTGGTTGCCGGCATATGTTCCTTGGCGCTGACGCCGCCCTGGCCAAGCGCCCGCAGCCGCGCGGGGACGGCCATGCAATCGGGGAACAGTCCAATCGAAACATGAGCTTGGGCTATATTCAGGCCATTGGCCAGCTTGTTCCAGATACTTTCGCTTGCCGATTTGGGCAGGGCGTTGATCAGGATCGGCGGCAGAGCCTTGTCCTGGCCGTGGCGGCGGCGCGCTTCGAACTCGTCCGCGGAGCTGCGAATCGGGCGTAACCCAAGGGCTGCCTTGCCGATCACCGCTTCGGCCACGGCGCTACGGTCCCGCGCCAGAAGAAGATTGGCCAGGGCGGCGCGCATGGTGTCGTGGTTGGGGGTTATCGACAGCCGGCGGCGGTATTCGGCGATCGCCTGCTCGACCATTTGGTCCGCTTGCCCCGCTTCATCGGATTGATAGGCGATCGAGGCCAGCAGGGTGAGGGCGTCGGGCTGGTTAGGCTCGGCGCTCAGCAGTTGTCGATAGAGCGTCCCGGCGCCCGCGAGATCGCCGGCCAATTGCCGGCGGCGCGCTTCGTCCATCGCCTGGTTGAAGTTCAACGCGGCGGGCGATGCCACGGTGTTTCTTTCTTAAAGGTCATAGGCTTATGCCAAAGGACGATGATTGCTGCGGGTCATCATAACCGAAACGCCGGGCCCAGGGCAGCAGAAGCGGCAGAGCCGGCTGCATCGGCTCGCGGTAGCGTTCCCAGCGGCCCCGAGACCGGGTGTAGAGAGGCTGCGTCACCTGATTGTAGCTCGGCGTGTTGATAATGTTTCGGGCTTGTGCGGTCTCGGCGTAGCTCTTGATGCCGTCGTCCCAGTCCAGGCCGAGGAAGTCAAGCAGCGGCGTGAGGGTTTCCTCGAGCCCTTCGATGAGGCTTTCGTAGCGCAGAGTATGGACCGCCAGGGGCAGAACCGCCTGATACTGCAGCCACAGGGCCATGACCTTGTCATACAGGCGCGCCGCGTCCTCGAGGTCGAGGAAATTGACCATGGCGTCATTGATCTCAAAGCTCTGCATGAAGCAGCTCAGCACGCAGTCACAGGGATGGCGCTGGGCGAACAGAAAGCGGGCGCTGGGGAAAATGCGCTGAATCAGGCCCGCTTCAATGCTGTTCAGCGGCAGTTTGTCGACGATGATGGTGGATGGGTCCTGCGGTTCGAGATGCTTGTCCAACGCTGCGAAATAGACCTTGCGCAGGGCCGCCAGTTCGGCCGCGCCGAGCGCCGACAAGGCGTCCGGATAGCCTCCGGGAAGCTGCTCGACGGCAACGCGCAAATTTCGCACGGCGGGTATTTCCTCGACCACGGTAATCGCGCGGTGGCTGCTCAGTATAGTGTCCAGCAAGGTGGTGCCGGAGCGCGGGAAGCCCACCAGAAACACCGGATCGGCCCGGTCGTCTTCGCTATCAGTTTTTGACCACCCGGCAGCCTTTGACCACCCGGCGACCCAGTCCGCCGTGAAATGCGTTGCCAAGGCATCGATTCGCGCCTGGTAAGCCCGCCCGTCGCTGCGTTTTGCCTCGGCGGTGAGTGCGGCCCGGCGGTTGCCCTGGGTGAAGTAGTCGAATGCCGCCTGGGCATCACCCAGCCTGTCGCACAGCTCCCCGAGCAGAGTCGTCCGGGCGGCAAGATAGCCGTCGTCGGCGAGATCGTCTCCGGCAGCCTCAAGCACTGCCCGTGCCGCCGCGTAATCGCTATCCCGCGCCAGGAGCTGCGCTTCTCTGAGCGCGAAGCGTGGATCCCCGGGGCAGTGTTGCCGGGCGCTGTTGACCGCCTCGCGGAGATCTTCGGTGCGGTTGGTTTTCTCAAACAGCTCACAAAGGTTATACAGCGCCTCGGCATAATCGGGCGCGATAGCCAGGGCTTGGCGATAGGCCGCTACCGCCTCCTCCAGCTTGCCCTGTTCCTTAAGGGCGACACCCAAATTGCTGTACGCCGCCACATAGTTGGGTGCAATGACCAGGGCCCTGCCATAGCTGGCGGCGGCTTCTTCCGTGAGTCCCAGTTCCTTGAGGGCGTTTCCCAGGTTGTTATGCGCTTCGGCATAGTCGGGCCGCAACGCCAGGGTTTTGTTGTAGGCCTCCACCGCGTCTTCCCTCCGGCCCAGGCCGCTGAGCGCATTACCGAGGTTGTTGTAGGCCTCGGCATAGTCCGGGTTCAACGAAAGCGCCTGACGATAGGCCGCCACCGCCTCCTTCAGCCTGCCCAGTTCCTTGAGGGCAACGCCCAGGTTATTATGATAGGCCGGGACGCGCGGATTCGCGACGATGGCCTTGCCGATAAGCTCCGCCACGAGCGCATAATTTCCCGACGGCATGGCGATCATACCGAGCAGATGCAGGGCATCCGGGTGGTTAGGCTCGACCGCGAGCACCTTACGGTAAATCGCTTCGGCCTCTTGAAACCGGCCGGCTATATGATGCGCGTGGCCCTCCGCCATCGCCGCCCTAAGGTCGGCGGTCACTCGATCCGACATGTCCCAGATAAGCTCCCAGTGTAGAGAAATCCTACTTCGATTCAGCCGCCGCGGGAATGGCAATTTGCCAGCGGCCGCGAAGACGATCTTGCCGGCGGCGCCGGCGACATCGACGCGAGAGCCGTTCTCCTCGGTATCCACGCCGGTTTCTAAGGTGGTTTTACACTAACAGTACGGTTCCTAAACTGGTTGGGGCGGGATTTATTTCCCGCCCCTTTTTTGCCCCCGCGCCAACCAAGCAAAGGCTATCATGCAGCTGGGCGAAACGGCATTTGCGAAAGTTCAACGGCGTTCCCAAGCACCACTTCCAGTTGTTCCTCAAAGAGTGTGAATGGCGCTTCCACGAAGGCTCGCCAAAGCAGCTCTTGAGACAACTGAAACGATGGGTCTAACTGGCTAACAAGAGATAGAGATCTAGGACAGCCCCTTAATGAGATTGGGTGATCGCATGAAAAAATATCTTCTCGGCACCACGGCCCTAGCGGCTGTAGGGCTTGCCGCCGGTCCCGCAGCCGCGTCCGGTGGTTCGGCGATACATTTGGATATTGGCGGATTCTACACACAGTTCTTCGGTTTCACCGATAATGAGGGCGCGGCTGCGGCCGGCACTGATGAGGCTGTCGTTTATCAGAACTCCGAAGTTTACTTCAAAATGAAGGGCGAACTCGACAACGGCCTCAAGATTGGCGGCCGCTTTGAGCTTGAAGGCCAGAACCAGGGCGATCAGCTCGATCAGGTCTATCTCAGTCTCGCCGGTGGTTTCGGTGAGCTGCGCATCGGCGCCATCAACTCCGGCCGTTACAGCTACGGCTGGAACACCGACGCGCCGAATGTCGGCGTGCCGATCAACTCCGGCTGGACCAGTAACTGGATGACCAACGCCCCCGGCGGTGTTGGCGACTCCTTCCGTAGCCCGGCCAACTCAACGGTCATCGATGCGTCCAACGACGATCAGAAGCTGACCTACTTCACGCCGCGCTTCAACGGCTTCCAGTTGACCGCGAGCTGGTCACCGTTGGCGATCTCCACCGGTGGCGAGAACACCGGTCTGGTGGCCGAGGCCCTTTCCTACACCAACGCCTGGGATCTCGGTCTCAGCTATTCAGGTGGCTGGAATGACGTCAGCGTCGAAGTCACGGCCGGTGTGGCCGGTGCGGAGGCACCGACCGCGGCCGAGAGGGATGGGTTTGACGATTACTTGGCGTTCAACGGCGGAGTCGGCTTCGGCTTCGGCGGCATCAGTGTCGCCGCTTCCTTCGCCAATGTCACCGAGGGCCATGCGAACGGCGCCTTCACAGAGTCCAGCGAAGGGGCATCGTACAACATCGGCGCCAGCTACTCGACCGGACCCTGGGGTTTCAGCCTGACCTACTTCAACGGCCGGGAAGAAGGCCCGAAGGCCAACACAGGCGATGAAGAGAACCAGTACTTCGCCGCCGCCGCGGCCTACACGTTAGGGCCAGGGCTTAAGACCAGCCTGACATTCTTTGCCGGCGACCGCGAAGACGATCTTGCCGGCGGCGCCGGCGACACCGATGCGAGAGCCGTTCTCCTCGGTATCCATGCCGGCTTCTAAGGTCGTTATGCACGAATAGTAAGGTTCCTGAACTGATTGGGGCGGGATTTATTTCCCGCCCTTTTTTTGCCCCCGCGCCAACCAAGCTAAGGCTATTATGCGGCCGCACCGAATATGTTTAATGGGTGGGGTTGAGTGCAGTTATGAACCGGGCCGAAAAGCGGCGTGAGCGGAAATTATCCGAGAAGGCAGCCAGGAATAAGAAGCCTGAACAATCCTCTTCAGGGCAGCCTCCGCCGCATATCCAGCAAGCCATGGACCAGGCGCTGCGGCTCCATGCGGCGGGCCGTTTGTCCGAGGCGGAGGGCCTCTACAAGCAAATATTGCAATCCCAGCCCAACCAGCCCATCGCCTTGCAGCTGCTCGGTCTGGTCGCTCATCAAACGGGCAATAACGATCTTGCCGTGAAATACATTTCCAAGGCCCTCGTCATCGCCCCCGACTATGTCGACGCCCACAGCAACCTCGGCGCCGTATTCCAAAGCCTGGGCAGGCTGGATGAAGCCGCGGCGAGCTATGGCCGCGCGCTCGACCTCAAGCCCGATTACGCCGAGGTGCATTACAACCTGGGCAATGTGCTGCGGCCGCTGGGCCGTCTGGATGAGGCGGTCACGGCCTTCGAGAAGGCCCTTGAGCTTCGCCCCGACTATGGCGAGGCAATGAATAATCTGGGCAGTCTATTGCGTTACCTCGGCCGATATGAGGAGGCTCAGGCTGTCTTCGAGGGGCATTTGCGCCTGCGACACGGCGGACCCTGGTGGAACGCCGAGTCGTTCGACGCCGCCGAGGGCGTCTCAGCCGCGCCAGCCGGCGAACCGCTCAGGGCCTCGATCTTCAAGCTCGGCGACTGCATCGATCAGCTCCAGTATCTCATCGATAAAGGCCGTATCGACCCGTCCTTCGAGGCCATGACGGAGCGGTACCAGTCGGTCCTGATCGAGCTGTACGAAAACCCGACGCCCGAGACCGCCGTGCTGCTGACCCCCGGTCAGGCGCAGCGCATCGGCGCTTTCTACGACCGAGTCGTGCATTACTCCGAAGCGCCGCGCCTGGCGGGCCGGGCGATCAACCAGGGACTCGACTTCCCCGCCATCGAGGACGAGTATCTGTCGTCTGCGGTGTCGGTGACCGCCTTCGACGATTTTCTCACCCCGGAAGCCCTGCGCTCTTTGCGCGAATTTTGTCTGGAATCGACGATCTTCTTCAATTTCACCGGTGATCGCTATGTAAGCTCCAGCAACAAGCTGGGCTTCAACTGCGATCTGCTCTATCAGATGGCCGAGGAACTCCAGCAATCCCTGCCCCGGGTGCTCGGCGGCCACGCCTTGCGTAACATGTGGGTCTACCGCTACAACAACCATTCCGAGGGTGTAGCCGAGCATACGGACGACGGGGCGGTGACCTTCAATTTCTGGATAACCCCCGACGACGCCAACCTGAGCGCGGATGCCGGCGGCCTGGTGGTCTATGTCAAGGAACAACCCATGGATTTGGATTGGGAGCGCTACAACAATCAAAAATACAGCCCGGAGATCCAACGGGAGGTTGCTGAGTTTCTCAGCGACGCCAAAACCGTGACCATTCCGTACGGCGATAATCGCGCCGTGCTGTTTCACTCGAATCTGTACCACAAATCGCATCCGGTGAAGTTTAAGGACGGCTTTGCAAATCGGCGCATGAATGTCACCATGTTGTTCGGCCAACGGGGCGGTTGAAGCAAAACCCACCCTGACCGTTGCTATCAGGGCCTGTGGTTAAAAAGCCACAGTGTATATTTTTTGCGACATTAAAGGCCGGTATTCCCTTGACGCTGATGGATTTGGGCGGTTTTATTTCCTCCACGCTCTGTCATGAGGATGGGGATGGGGGTCAGTCTCGATATCTAAGGCGATAACGGGTCATGGCTTCACTAAGTTTAGGAACCAACTATAGTTTGGGTGATCACATGAAAAAGTATCTTTACGGTACGACGGCCTTGGCAGCTGTGGGGCTTGCCGCAGGCGCAGTACAGGCAGCCGAGCCTCTCCACTATGAGCTCGGTGGCTACTACAATCAGATTATCGGCTTCACAGATTCCGACGGCGCATTAACTGCTGATACCGATGAGGCGGTTGTCTATAATAACGCCGAAGTTTATTTCAAGATGAATGGCGAACTCGACAATGGCCTCAAGATTGGCGGCCGCATCGAGCTCGAAGGCGGGCAGCAGGGCGATCAGATTGACCAAGCCTATCTGGTTCTCGCCGGTGGTTTCGGTTCGCTGCGCATCGGCGCTATCAACTCCGGTCGTTACAGCTACGGCTGGAACACCGACGCGCCGAACGTCGGCGTGGGGATCAACTCCGGTTGGACCAGTAACTTCGTGGCCAACGCCGGCGCCGGCGGCGTGGGCGTGGGCGGCGCCTTCCGCAGCCCGGCCAACTCGACGGTCCTCGACGCTTCGAACGACGATCAGAAGCTGACCTACTTCACGCCGCGCTTCGAGGGCTTCCAGCTGACCGTAAGTTGGTCTCCCCTGGCGTCGTCAACGGGCGGTGAGAACCCCGGTCTGGCTACTGAGTCCACTACCTACACCAACGCTTGGGACCTCGGTCTCAGCTATTCCGGTGGTTGGAATGACGTCAGCGTTGAAGTCACCGCCGGTGTGGCGGGTGCGAATGCGCCGTCTACGGTCGAGACGGCTGGGTTCGACGATTATCTGGCGTTCAACGGTGGTGTCGGCGTCGGCGTCGGCGGCATCAGTGTCGGCGCTAGTTTCGCCAATGTCGCCGAGGGCCATGCGCAAGCCGGCAACTTACAGTCCAGCGAAGGCTCTTCGTACAACATCGGTGCGAGCTACTCGACCGGACCCTTTGGCTTCAGCATGACCTACTTCCATGGTCAGGAAGAAGGCATAGTGGCCAATGCAGGTGATGTAGAGAACGAGTACTTCGCCGTCGCCGCAAGCTACACGCTTGGGCCAGGGCTTAGGACTCACATTACGTTCCTCTCCATCGACCGCGAAGACGATACTGCCGGCAGCGCCGGCGACACCGACGGTGTTGCTGTTGCCATCGGCATCAATGCAGGCTTCTAACGTACGTTTCACGTAATAGAAGTTTTCGATTTGGGGGCGGGATTAATTTCCCGCCCCCATTTTGTTGCGGGCCGTCCCAAGCTGGGATAAAAAGCAATTCTCACAAGCATGAAACGAATCTTGCGCCTTAAATCGACGGCTCGGGATCGCCGTTTGTTGCCCTTGTCCCGTTAGCTCGGAGGTTTGCAATGCCAGGTATTCTCTGGATGGCGTCTTATCCAAAGTCAGGAAATACCTGGCTTAGGGCGTTTATCGCCAACTATCTGAAAAACCCCGCCGAGCCGATGCCGATCGATGATCTGCCGCAATTCATCCTCGGCGACGGCATCGCGGCGCCCTTTGAGCAGGTCGCCGGCGGGCCGGTCGACGCAATGACCGCCGAAGAAATTCAGGCCCTGCGCCCCAAGGTGCATGAGATGTTCGCCCAATCAAGCCCGGACACGGTATTCGTCAAGACCCATAACGCCATATCCGTCCTCGACAATATTCCAACAATCACCCCTGACGCGACGGCGGGCGCCATATATGTCGTCAGAAATCCTTTGGATGTGGCGGTGTCCTATGCGCACCACTACGGTATTTCCTATGATCGAGCGATTGCCGCCATGGATTCCGAAGAAACCACAGCCCCGCTGCACGGCAATCAGGTGTATCAATATCTCGGCAGCTGGAGCACCCATGTGCGAAGCTGGACTCAGGCCGAAGGGCTCAAGCTCCATACCATCCGCTATGAGGATATGACCATCCAGCCCGAGAAGACATGGCGCGCCCTGATCAAATTTCTCGGCCTGCCGCTGGAAACACCGCGATTGAAAAAAGCAATAAAATTTAGCTCATTCAAGGTGTTGGCCAATCAAGAGAAAGAAGACGGTTTCGTCGAGGCCGTGCCGATCGACAATCGGGTTTTCTTTCGTAAGGGTAAGACCGGCGCCTGGCGCAAGGAATTGACGGCGGAGCAGGTCGAGGGAATGATCGAACGCCATAGCGAGGTCATGGCCGAACACGGCTATCTCAACGATAAGGGCGGCCCCAGATTCTAGCGCACTGGTATTTTAAGCTGACTTGAAGGCGTCGCCCAAAGAGCCGGGCAGTTCACGATCATTGATGTTCCAGGCGATGGTGATTCTCGGCTTGGTGCCGGCGTAGGCCGACACCGCATGCAGCAGATTGCCCGGCCAGATCAGCATGGTGCCCGCCGTCAATTCGGGCATCAGTGGGTGGGTCATATGGCCGGGCTCAAGCTGGCAGCAGGCTTCGATACGCGGATCGATGAAGGAGAAACGGCCGCTCAAGGGGCAGTCCGGGTCCTCGTCGCCGTTATCGACACAATAGACCATGCTCGCCATGGCGCGGCGATGACAATGGGGACCGACGGATTCCCATTGCCGGTAGATGTTTATCCAGAAGCCGTCGATATGGGCCTGCTTGGCATTGAGAGTCCGCTTGAACAAGGCGATGGCCCGCGCTTTTACCAGATCAAGCTCGGGACAGTTCCATTTCTCATGGATGGCCTTGTGGATTTTTTGCCCGCCGAGACAGCGGGTAGCGGGCGGAGAAGATATGCGAAGCTCTTGTTCCACCTTGAGAATTTTTGATATCAGCCCGTCATGATACTGATCGGCATCGCCGAACCGGGTGGTCATTATCGGCGTAACGATGGGTTTAATCGGCTGGTTTTCAGGCCAGACCGCAATTTTTCGCGGACCGATATAGACGAACTCTTGATCCACGGATGCTTTCCCCTCTATTTGACCAGATTTCAATGGGCAAGCTATAGCACGTCACCGTATAAATGCGGACGATATCCCGTACAGTGCTCGCCATTCTTGTCATCACATGTCCAAGCCATGAAAACTGTTGTCGCCGGCCCGAACCTGTTGGAGTCTCTCCCTGATCGCCTGATCATTCGCGATCCGGAGGATAGGGCGCGCTTTGAAGCCCTGTTCACCGGCGCCATGGCGGAAATTGCGGCGGATTTACCGTTTCGCTTGGCGATCGAGTCAACCACCGGCCGAGAAGTGACGGGCCGGCTGTTGTGTGGCCGTCTGGCGGTTGGCGATGAGATTATGTTTTCCCCGTCGCACCTCACTGCCAGGGTGATCGATCTCGAGGAGCAGGGCGGCTCAGTCGCTGTCACCCTCGATCAGCACCTTGCCGTCGGGGCCGGCGACCTGGCCAGCCATCTCGACGATCTTCCCCAGGAAACCGATGTGTTCCGCGCCAGGGTGGTTTGGCTCAACGGGTCAACGCGCCCCGAAAACCGGAGCTTCGGGCTCTGCCTCCAGGGCCGCGAAATACCCGTCAAAATTCATCCGGACGAGACGGGAGAACTGATCGTCAGAGCGTCCGAACTGCTTGCTCTCGATGAATTTACCACCGTGGCGGCCACCGGCCACTTCACATTGCTTGAGGGGGAGGTCACCGTTGCAGTGGGCGTCATCGACATGGAGGGCTATCCGGATCAGCGCGGGCTGATTGATGTAAAAAGCACCAATGTTACCGCCGTTGAACACGGTATCTCGGCCGAGACGCGCGCCGCTCGCAACGGTCATCGCGGCGGTGTGGTGTGGTTCACCGGCCTTTCCGGATCGGGTAAATCGACCCTCGCCGTCGAGGTCGAGCAGCGGCTGTTTCGTCTGAATTTTCAGGCCTATGTACTCGACGGCGACAATATGCGCCGGGGTCTGAACGCCAATCTGTGGTTCTCGCCCGACGACCGCGCCGAGAATATTCGCCGGGTCGGTCAGGTGGCGGCGCTATTTGCCGACGCCGGTTTTCTGATCATCAGCGCCTTCATCTCGCCCTATCTGTCGGACCGCAACCGCGCCCGTGCGGCGGCCGACGACCTGGGCGCGGGCCGCTTTCATGAGATCTACATTCACGCCGACCTGGCGGTGTGCGAGCGGCGCGATCCCAAGGGCCTCTACAAACGCGCCCGAAGCGGAGAAATTGCTGATTTTACAGGCATTTCCGCGCCCTATGAGGCACCCGAGAACCCCGATATGGTGGTCGATACGGATCGCGGCACTGTCGATGAATGCGCCCAGGCGATCGTCGATTATATCGTCGCCGAGTTCGCTCGTTCATGACGGAAGTTGATGTAGCGGCAAATCTCGCCGCGGTCCGCGCGTCAATCGGCGCCGCCGCGGAAAAGGCCGGCCGCGCCACCGGCGATATCACCCTGGTGGCCATTTCGAAGATCCACCAGAGCGATCGAATCCTGCCGGTGCTTGAAGGCGGCCACCGGGTATTCGGTGAAAACCGGGTTCAGGAAGCCGCCGCAAAATGGCCCGCTCTCAAGGCGCAATTCCCCGACATCGAACTTCACCTGGTCGGGCCGTTACAGACCAACAAGGTCCGCCAAGCCCTCGCTCTGTTCGATGTGATTGAAACCTTGGACAGGCCGAAACTGGCCCGCGCACTGGCCGCTGAAATGGATCGAATTTCGCGCGTAATCCCCTGTTTCATTGAGATCAATACCGGGGAAGAGCCGAACAAGGCCGGTATCATGCCCGGCGAGGCCGACGATTTCATTGACCTCTGCCGCAACGACTTGTCCCTGCCGGTGGTCGGCTTGATGTGCATACCGCCGATCGACGAAGAACCGGCGCTGCATTTTGCCCTGCTCGCCGAGATCGCAAAACGCCATGGCCTCGACCGCTTGAGCATGGGCATGAGCGCCGATTTCGGGGTCGCCATAGCGCTCGGCGCCAGCCATGTGCGGGTCGGCACAGCGATTTTCGGTCAAAGACCGCCCCACGGGAAAGAAGGCGGCGCCTTAAGGAGCAACCAGCCTTAATCTCTTCCTGACTCGATACAGATACGGCTGGTTTCGTCGCAGTCGGCAAGGATGCGCAGCAGGTTGTCCAGGCTGACCGCGACGCATCCCTGGGTCGGCGAATAATCGGCCCGCGCGACATGCAGGAAAATCGCACTGCCCATGCCGGGCACCGCCGGATCGTCGTTATAGCCGATGGTGACGACAATGTCGTAGATATGGTCCTCGCGCCACATCAGCTCAAAGCTGGTTTCATAGGGCTGGCGTATCAGGCTGTTGTAAGCCGGATCGGTGGACTCGTCGGACCAGGCGTCGAGCGGGTCAATCGCCTCGACGGGCAACAGGGTATCGGGCCGGGAAAACCGGTCGGCGCGGTAATAAACCACGCGCAGGGGAAAGCAGCCTACCGGTGTCGCCTGATCGCCCTCGCGTTTATCCGTGGTGACGCCGGTCGCACCGATGGCGCAGGGAATGATATTGCCGTTCCACTCGACGGTGCCGCTGCTGTCGACAAAGATGTCCATGGCCCCTACGCGTATCTTTTCAGAATTCGATCAAGACTAATATATAGTATCGACGACGCCGGGTTCGGCCCGCATGATTTTCGCCGCCAGCGCCTGCTGGCTGTAGCGGTCGATGGCAAAGCGAGTGAAGGGGTTAAGCTCACCCGTCGGCTTTAAATCTCCATTACCGGTAATCGCCTGGGCAATCTGTAGTCCGGTTTGCGGCGTTACGTAGCGAATGGCGGTGGCGGTGAAGTCGCTCTCGACGCGCGGCACTGCCGCTAGCCATGCCGCTTGACTGGGTATGAGGGAGAGCGGTTCTTCGACCGCAGCCAAAAGCTGTACGACGGGCGGCTCAACCGGAAGTGCTGCAACCACGGGGTCCGTGATATCAGCCGCCCCTACATCTGCCACCGGAGGCGTTGTCGTGGCTTCCTGCGCGCCCCGGCTGAAAGCCGGATTGGAGGCATAGTCGCGCTCGGTGCCGGCCAGGGCGGCCACGGTCATTGTTGCCGTTGCCGGCTCGCGAGGTGCCCAATCACTTCCAGGCGTTTCCTGGGCCTGGCGACCATAGGCGGCGCTCGCCAGGACGGCAGGGGCCGGTGAGCCGTCCGACGCGGGCGTTGCATCGCGCTCGAACATGGCAATGATATGCTCGTCCACGTCTTCGCCCGATACCTCTTCGATAATGGCGCTCGCCACGGCGGCGCGGACACCGAAGACACCACCGAACAAGCCGCCGCCGATAATACGCGATCCGGTCGATATATCATCGCCGGTGACGGCGCGATAAATTGTGCCGACGATCAGTATATGCTGAAGCGGATTGATCAAATCGAGTATATCGCCGAAGGTAAATCCATCTTCGCCCCAGAAATTAGGGGCGGAATTGATGACCGTTTCCGATATGGTGCTGGACGCCGCCGTAGGCTGTGCCTGGGCATTCCGATTAAAGGGATTGATGGCAGTCGGGTTGATTTCGGCCACGGTGCCTCCTTCAGGCTGTTCACATGAATTAATAAGCAAACCTCATGCCATGGAGAAAATCGTTTATTGTCAATCGGTTGGTTTTAATTAATCGGGCCGAATCACGAGGCGGTGGGAAGATTTGCCGCCTGCCCGGCAGCGGATTCCTATCGCCTCACCATGCCTCAATGAGCGTCCTGGCCCTTATTTGACATGGCGTTTAATCTTCCACAGGGCGTATCCAAGCGCCCCGTCGTAGGTGAACAAAGCCTTGATCAGACGCGCCCCGTTGAGCAGCTTGCCGACCAGACGCCGGATGATCCAGGGCGTTCGATTGCCGCTGTTGCCGCCGCTTGCCAGGGCGGCGAGGCGATCGTAGCGCTCAGGCTCGGCGAGATAGAGGCGGCGCGCCCGCTCGGAACCCTCGGGACGCAGCTCGCAGCGATAGGTTTCGGTGAAGCCCCGCACCCAGGGCTCTTCGGCAGGCCCGACATTGCCAAGCATGGTGGTTACCGCGTCGGCAAGCGCCGCGATAACGGCATTTCGCACCCCGTCGTCGCGGGCATGGACTATTCGGGCCGGCTGACAAAAGCGCGCCCAGATCATCGGCTGGATACAGTGTTTTGAGGCGCCATAGGCGAATTGGGCGAGGCTGATCACCGCATATTTGGCGCGCAGGGTCCGGCCCCGCCAGGGAACCTCCATGACATACACATTGGGCGGCAACAGGCTATTGGCGGCGGCGGCAAACCAGCCGTCGTGGATGTCGCCGTAGCGCTCCACCAGCAGATAGAAATCGAGCAGCCCATCCTGGGGTGGACTTTCTGCGCCGTCACGCAGGCAGGCGCCGTAGAACAGCATGGCGCGGGTCGCATCGCCATGGCGCTCAACGATCGCCTCTGCCACGGCGTTGACCGCCTCATGGACCGGCCGGGCAGTCTCCTCGGCGATGATACTGCGCAAAGCCTCCATGCGATCAGCAGCGCAGAAAGCTCAAGCGGCGGTCGCCGCTGATGGTGACCGGAACCGCCGGGTCCGGGGTGAAAATCTGGCCGTCGAAAACGATCGGGCAGGCGCTCAGCAGGGTGAACTCTCCGAGGCGCCGGCTGGCGTAGCCGCTGGCCGCCATCCAGGGGCGCGGCCGCCCGCGCGCCAGGGGCAGCAGGGCGCTGGCCAGACGGGGCGGGGGATAGCGCACCGTGGTCAAGCGCAAGGGTCCATCGCCATCGCCGTCATTCCAGAACGGCGACAGACCCATAATCAGACGGTCCAGGGTGGTTGCCAGGATCAGGAAATAGTCTTGCTCACGGGCCGCCTCCGAGTCGCCGCCAGGGGTTAATGTCCCAGGGGTTAATGTCATAGGGTGGCCTTGAAGAATCCCGCCGGGCCGCCCGACCAGGGCGCGCAGGACCGCCAGGCCGAGAGACAGACCGACCACGACGGAGCCCGCCGCGCCGACCGGGTGGAAACTATCGCGCCCCATCATGGTGCCGCGATAAAAGGCGGCGCTGCCCATGAACATGCCGTGGGTTATCGGGCTGCCGTCGCCCAGATCGAGGCTCAGCACCGGGTGGCTGATCTCCTCGAGAGGCAGGCCCGCGCGGCGGCGGTCGAGCAGCCGCGCCAGGCCAACCTCGGGGCTGCCCGCGAGGCCGATGTTATGGGCGATCAAATTGGTCCGCCCGGCGGGCAGCACGGCGAGGCTTGGTGGTTTTTCGCTGGCGTCACCATGGTTCAGCACCGCCGTCATGGTCGCCTGGGCGGTGCCGTCGCCGCCGTTTATCAGGATCAGCCCGACGTCGCGGCGGGCGAAATCGGCGAAGATTTCGGGCAGGGCCACCATATCGTCGGTCTCCACGTACAGCAGGTCCGGCTCGCTGGTAATCATCTCGCGAAACCCCACCATATGGCGCAGATTGTGGTGGCTCCCAGGGTTGCTGATGATGCCGATCTTGCGCACGGCTCAGCGTCGCTCCCAATGAAACCCGAGTCCTGCGCCGATGGCGGCGAAGGTCAGGGTCGGCGACCAGGCGGCAATCCAAGGCGGCAGCAACCCGGATTCGCCGACTGCCAGGGTGAAGCCGTCGAAGACGAAAAAGCAAAAGCCGATGGCGACGCCCAGGGCCAGGGTCGAGGCGGCGCCGCCATGACGCTGGAAGCGCTGGGTCAGGGGCACCGCAAGGAGAATCATCATCAGGCTCGCTAGGGGCACGGCGAGCTTGCGGTTGAGCCAGGTTTTATAGACATAATGCGGTCGGCTGCCGTAGCCCGGCGCTCTGACGAAGCGCCAGACAGCGCTGAGCGGCAGCGCCTTGGGATGGCTCGACAGGGTGGAAATCTGCGACGGCAGCAGGTCGCCCGGCCAGGCCATTTTCGCTGCCTTTGACAGGCGGTTGGCGGCGACATCGAACTGGGTCACATCATAGAGGGTCCAGGCCCCGGAATCGTTAATCGCCGAGGCCGCGTCGAGGCGCTCGATTAAATTGCCTTCCGCATCCCGGCTAAAGATCGACAAGGCGCCGAGCCGGTTGTGATCGTCGGCGTCTATGGTTCCATCCTGGCGCAGGCGGATGATGTCATTGCCGGCGCGTACCCAGAGTATGGTGCCGCCGCCGGCGCCCTGGGCCGATGGGCGGCTTGCCGAATAGCCGGCGACCCCCCAGGCGTCGAGCGCCTTGATCGACGCCGGGCTCGCACGGTCGTCGATCCAGAAATGGCCGATCACAATGACCAGCACCAGAGGCAGGAACATGGCGAGGAGCTTGAATTGCGAGACCCCGGCTCCGGTCATCACCACCAGCTCCTGGTGGCGGGAAAGATAAATCAGGGTGAGAAGCGCCGCGATCAGAACGGAAAAGGGGATCAGCCTGGAGGCGATCAGGGGCAGGCGCAGCCAGCTATAACGCCACAAGCCCATGATCCCCGCATCGCCGGCAATGATCTCGCTGCTCTGGGCCATTACGTCGAGCAACAGCACAAGCAGGACGAGGCCGCCGAAGATGAGGGCGAAGCGGGCCGCGAACAGGCGGCTCATATAGCCCATTAAAACCGACATCAGCTGGGCGCTCCCCAGCGCCGGGGCCACGCTGCCGCCAGCCGTTCCACGAGGCCCTCGATGGGGTTGGTCAGGCCGCTGGGGCCGGTCATCAGGAAGAGCCCGACGCTGCCCGCGCCGAACAGGCCCAGGGGCAACCACAGCCCGAACCAGGGTGAAATCGATCCGAGCGAGGCAGAGGCGCCGCCGAACTCGAGAAGCTTCTGATAGATCACTAAAATCACCAGCCCGACCACGATACCGTAGCCGCGCCGCGCCCGGCCGCCGCCCAGGCCCAACGGGATGGCCAGCAGGGGCAGGAATAGCACCGTCAGGGCGCGGGCCAGGCGGCCGTGGAACTCAGCGGCGATCACGTCGCCAGACAGCGCGCCCTCGTCGCGAGCCGCCAAAAGCTCATCCAGGGTCATCTCCGCGGCGTCCTTGCCGCGCGGGCGAAACGACACCGAGATCGAGTCGCCGATCGGCTGGCTCAGCTTATCGAAGGAGAGAACCCGGCCGCCTTGCTGGTCGCCCGCCGCTATATTTACCTGCACCCCGTCGACCAGATACAGCACCGAACGCTTGTCTTCCGTCGAGGGCGCCAGGGCGCCGCTCTTGGCCGTCGTGGTGATCGAGCCGCCGTCGTCGCTCTCCGCATAGACGAAAACCCGGGTCAGGTGACGACCCCCGGCGGACACGCGCTCGGCCATGAAGGTCAGCCCCTCGGCTTCGATGAAGGCGCCTTCTTCCAGGGCCGAGGTCAGGGCGGCGCGGCCGATGGTATGGGCCAGGGAGCGGTATCCATAGCGGCTGTAAGGCTGCAGATAGCCGAAGATCGCCAGGGCCAGCAAAGTCAGCGCCAGGGCGAGCCCCATGATCGGTGAGAGCAGCCGGCGCAGGGACGCCCCCGATGCGGTGATGGCGACCAGCTCGCTGTCGCCGCTCATGCGGTTGAAGGCGAGCAGGATGCCGATAAAGAAGGCCGCCGGCAAAGCGATGCCGAGATAATGGGGGATCAGGTTGGCCAGCATCTCAACCACCTGAAAGACCGAGATGTCCGAATTCGCCGTCAGATTCATCAAGCGAATCATACGCTCGAGCAACAGAGCGACCAGGGCGATGGCGGTGGTCGCCAGCAGTGGCACGATCGTCTGGCGCAGCAGATAAAGGCCGAAAATTCTCATATGCCGCTGATCAGCGTTTCAGGGTTCATGGCGCCTTATAGCAAGGATCGAGGCGGAAAAATATCTTGACCCTGAGCCCATGCTGGATGAGTTTCACCCCATGCAGCATAATTTTCAGAGCGTCCGCGCCGCCGCCCTGGTCCTGTTCCTGGCGGCGATGACCATCGGTCCCGACGCCATGGCGGCGGCCTGCGGCCAATCGCCCACTGATATTGTCGTGCGCATATCCAACCTGCGCAACGGCATGGGCAATGTGGTCGCCGAGCTCTATCCCAACGATCCGGCCAATTTCCTCAAAGGCAGGGTGAGGATTGGCAGGGCCTTCCAGCCGGCGGTGGCGGAGGGCACAGTCGATGTCTGCCTGACCGCGCCGGAGCCGGGGACCTATGCGGTCGCCGTCTATCACGACGAGAACGCCAACATAAAATTTGACAAGACCTGGATCGGCCTGCCCGCCGAGGGCTTCGGCGTCTCCAACAACCCGGGGATGCTATTCGGCCCGCCACCCTTCGACGAAGCCAAGTTCGAGGCCCTGTTGGGGCCGACCGTCATTCCCGTCGAGATTCGCTACTAGAGCAAGGTTACCCGATCAGTTTGAACCCAACCTGTTCAATCTAATCGGATGATGCTCTAGAGAGCCGCTGGGCGAGGATGATGCCGGCGAGCACCAGGGTGAGGGCGATGCCGTGGAACAGGCGGAAGGACTCGCCCAGCAGCATAACCGACAGAAAGGAGCCGAAGATCGGCACCAGATTGAGGAACAGGGCCGATTTATTACCGCCGAGCAATTCCACGCCGCGAATAAAGAAGCCCTGGGAGAGTATGGAGGGAAAGATCGCCGTGTAGGCGACCACCGACCAGCCGGTCACCGTGGCCGGCCAGATGAAGCCGTCGGTTGTCGATTCGTAAAGCGCTAAGGGGATCGCCGCCATGGCCGCCGAGGTGATCAGAACCGCGAGAAAGCTGAGCCAGTGGATCTTCGGTTTTGCATGCAGCGCCACGGTATAGCCGGCATAGAGGAAGGCGGCGACGAGCATGATGAGATCGCCCCGGTTGATCTGGACATCCGAGAACGCGCTGAATTCGCCGCGCAACGCCGCCACGGTCACGCCGCAGAGGGTCAGGGAATAGCCCACGGCCTGGGCCAGGGATGTGCGGGCGCGGAAAATCAGAAAGCTCAAGATGAAGATGAACATCGGCATGCCGGCCTGGATGATGCTGACGTTGATCGCCGTGGTGTAGAGCAGGGAGGTGTAGAACAGGCCGTTGAAGACGGCGAAGCCGAGGGCGCCCATGGCGACGAGATAGGGCAGGCGGGGGCGGATCAGCGGCCAGTCCCGGCGCAGCTGTCTGTGTCCCAACGCGATCAGGATCACCGATGCCAGACTCCAGCGCGCCGCCGTGAGCAGCAACGGCGAGATATGCCCGACGGCGAATTTCCCCGCCACGGCGTTGCCGCCCCAGAACAGGGCGGTCAGCGCCAGAAGCAGAGGCGCATTGTTGGTCAGCGCCGGCAGGATGCGCGACATGGTTTCCTCTTCGATCGCAGGGTTTTCGTAACAGACAAAGCCTCCTATCACGAAGTCAACGCCAGAGCCATTGAGATGAAGCGCCGGGCAGGTAGAATGCTATTTGGCCAGAAGGAGAGAGAGTGATGCGCGAAGCTGAGGTAACCATAAAGACCGCCGATGGGGAGATGGATATGTTCGTCTGCCATCCCGACGAGGGCGGACCGTATCCCGCCGTGATCCTGTATATGGACGCCCCCGGCATTCGCGAGGAACTGCGCGACATGGCGCGGCGCATCGCCACGGTGGGCTATTATGTCGCCCTGCCCAATCTCTATTACCGGCTTGGCCGGGAAGGCGATTACGGCTTCGATCTGGCGCGTATCCGCGAGGACGACGGCGAGCTGCAAAAGATGTTCGCCGCCATGAACAGCCTCACGAACGCCGCTGTGGTTGCCGACACGAGGCCCCTGCTGGATTTTATCGAGGCTGATGCTCAGGCGACGCCCGGACCCCACGGCTGCGTCGGCTATTGCATGAGCGGCCAGTTTGTCATGGCCGTCGGCGCCGCATTCGCCGATGATTTTGCCGCCATCGCCTCCTATTACGGCGTCGGCATCGTCACCGAGGCGGATGATTCGCCCCATCTCACCGCCGCCGCCATCAAGGGCGAGGTCTATCTCGCCTTCGCCGAAGAGGACATCTATGTGCCCGATGAAGTGCTCGCCCGCCTGCCGGGCATCATGGAGGCATCGGGGGCGGCGCACCGCATCGAACTCTATCCCGGCACCGTCCATGGCTTCGCTTTCCCCCAGCGCCCGGCCTACAACAAACCCGCCGCCGAGCGCCATTGGCAACGCCTGTTCGCCCTGTTCGACCGCCGCCTGCGCTCCCGTTAGGAACAATCGCCAGTTTGAACCACAGAGGCACAGAGACACAGAGGAGCAAGAAAGGGGGGAAGTTTTAGGCGCGAAGCGCCAACAATCCTTCTTCTCTCTCTTTCTTCTCTGTGTCTCTGTGTCTCTGTGGTTTTCATCTTTCTAGACAGCGACGCCGTCCGCCAGATTGCCGGTTCTTAACCCAAGTTGCATCCCGCCGCGCCCGCTCCGCGTAGAATGGCGGTTTGACCTTGGCAGCCGCCTGACGTAACAACGGCGGAACAAGGCGGATGATTATTAGGTGACGGGCTGTCATGTCTGTGTTGACAGGCGAAAGCGCAAATTTGGCGACCCCGCGGCTTGACCGGGCGGGGTTGGCGCCCGGCGTGCGGGTTGCGCCGGAATGCGTGCTGCTCGGCGTGCGCCCTGGCGTCGAACCCAGCGCCAAGCCGCCGGTGCGGATCTATCTCGGCACCGAGCCGGCCCATTACCGCGCAACCCGGGTGTTCGTCTGGTCCATCGAGCGCCACCGCGACCCTTCGCGGGTCTATGAGATTTATCTGATGAGCGATCTCGCCGATTTCCGGCGGCTGTTCTGGCTCACCGGTTTCACCAATTACCGCTTCGCCATTCCCCATTTCGCCAGCGGCGCCGGGCGGGCGATCTATAACGACGTGGATCAGGTCTATCTCACCGATCCGGCGGAACTGTTCGACACCGAGATGGGCGATCACGGCCTGCTCTCGATCTCGCCGAGCGGCAAGATCGATACGTCGGTGATGCTCATCGATTGCGCGCGCATGGCGAGCCTGTGGCCGCTCGAGGCGGCGCAGCGGCGGCGCAAGAACGGGCTGATCCGCCGCGCAAGCTCTGTCCCCGGCCTGATCGGCCAGCTCGCCCCTGAGTGGAATGCCCGCGATGGAGAGTATCGGGACGGCGTCTCCAAGCTGCTGCATTTCACCGGCCTGCACACCCAGCCCTGGCGGCCGTCGCCCCAGCGCTTCGTCTATTTCCGCAATCCGGTGGGCGCCGTGTGGCACGATCTGGAGCGTAGCGCCGATGCCGCCGGCTACCAGCTGTTCGATTTCGACCATCCGAGCGCCCGCTTTATCGATCTGGCGCGCCATCCTTCGACGGTTGGCAGTACGGTGGATGGTGACGCGGAGGAACTCACCGCCGAGACCGGGGCCGAAACCATCCATGAATATTGCATCTGTAATACGTCGCCGCGCGGGCCCTACCACGGTGTGATCTGCGGCGCCGGGCTCGATCAATTCCCCGACAGCGACATCGCCTGGATCGTCGAGGCGCTGTTCGCCAAGGCTGAGCGTTTCATCCTCGCCCGCATCGCGAAGTCGAGCCGCGAGCCGTCCTGGTGGTATGGCCTGTTCGAGGCTATCGGCGCGCGCCATGCGGGCCTGCGCTGGCGATTGGTGATCGATCAGGGGCCCAGCGATGTCTTTCGTCGCGATAACCGTCCGCCTCAGACCGTCTGGGTGCTCGACGACGGCAAGCCGGGTCACACCACCCAGTCGGTCGGTCTGGCCGAGGCTTTGGGCTGGCCCTATGAAATCAAGAAGCTTGCCTTCACGCCGCTCGCCGGCTTCGGCACGGTGCTGCGCTCTAGCCTGGGCGCCACCCTGCTCGGCGTCGACCGCGCCCGCTCGGACGGGCTCAGCGCCCCGTGGCCCGATGTCGCCATTGCCACCGGCTGGCGTCCGGCCCCGGTGACCCGCTGGATCGGCGAGCAAAGCCGGGGCCATACCCGCACCATCCAGCTCGGGCGCAAGGGCGGTCGCATTGCCGAGGTCTATGACGCGGTTATCGCCTGCAATTATTTCCGCCTGCTGCCCCACCCGCGCCGTATCGAGACCACGGCGCCGCTCAATCGGGTCTCGGCGGAAAGCCTGGCCGGCGCCGCCGCGCAAATGCCGGACCTGTTCGAAGGCGCGCCTGCGCCGCGCATGGCGCTGCTCATGGGCGGCTCGAGCCGTCGTCACAGCCTCGGCCCCGAGCTGGCCCGGCGAATCGGCAGAGACGTGCGCGCCTTTGCCGAGCAGGCCGGCGGATCGGTCTTCGCGGTCACCTCGCGGCGCACCGGCGAGGCTGCGGCGCGCGCGCTCAGCGAAGGTCTCGGCGTGGAAGATGGCGGCGCGGCGCGCATCGACCGCTGGCGCGACGGACGTGAGAACAATCCTTTTCTCGCGGCCCTGGCGCTTGCCGACGTCATCATCGTCACCGGCGAGAGTGAATCCATGCTTGCCGAGGCCGCCGCCTGCGGCAAGCCGGTCTATATCTATCCCGTGCCCGAAAAGCCGACCGGCCTGTGGACACGGGTCGAAGACCTGGTCGTCGGCTATGCCTATGCCACCCTTCGCAACCGGCGCGGCACCCTGCGGCCCCAGCGTGGCCTGCAACGGTTTTGCGCGCGGTTGATCATCCGGGGCCTGGTCCAGCCCCGGCGCAATTTGGATATTCTCCACGCCGACCTGATCGCCCGCGGCCTCGCCCATCCCTTCGGCGCGCCTCTGGCGATCGCCGACCAGGAACCCTTGCGCGAGTGCAGTGAGGTCGCCGCCAACATTCGAGCACTTTGGGGTTTCCCGCCATGAGCTATCTCGATTTCGACCGGCTGGACCGCCTCGACGCGGCTGAATTTCAAGGCCAGCATCCCTATCCCTGGATCAACCCCCAGGGTCTGTTGAGCGGTGAGGGTGAGCGTCGCCTGAGTGAAAACATGCCCGACATCGCCCAGTTCGAAAAAGTCTTCGGCAAGGCCCGCGCCCATGGTCAGACGAGCCACGACCGATACACCCTGGAATACCGCTCCGGTCTCGATTTGCCGGCCTGCTGGCGGGATTTCATCGCAGAGCTCGAAAGCCCCGAGTATCGCCGCTTCATTGCACGCATGTTCGGGCGCGGCATGTTTCGTCTGCGGCCTCATTGGCACTACACGCCGCGCGGCTGTTCGGTGTCGCCCCATTGCGACGCCCGTGACAAGCTCGGCTCCCACATCTTCTATTTCAACGATCATGCGGATTGGGACCCGGCCTGGGGCGGCGAGACCGTGGTGCTCGATGACGGCGGCCGGTTCAAACGCGGTTCGGCGCCGGGGTTTGAGGATTTCGACCAGGTGACCAGCGCCGAGACCATGGGCAATCACAGTTTCCTATT
The DNA here is from genome assembly GCA_046582565.1 of Alphaproteobacteria bacterium. Classification (GTDB taxonomy): domain Bacteria; phylum Pseudomonadota; class Alphaproteobacteria; order JAAXGF01; family JAAXGF01; genus JAYGED01. Next base: position 19,851 of record JAYGED010000198.1, on the reverse strand, counting down.
TTCGCGCAAGGGCAACAGCTGGCACGGCGTGCGCGAGCTGAACTGTCCCGAGGGCCAGTTGCGGCGCGTGTTCATCATCGTCGTCGAGGATCGCTTGCTCGGCCTGCGCCGCCGGCTGGTCAATCGTTTGCGCGGGTCCTTTATCGGGGGGCGCGCGGCGGCGCTTTGAGCCAGACCCCGAAAGTCAGCGTCGTCATCCCGAACTATAACCGCGAGGTTTATGTCCGCGAGGCGATCGACAGCATCCTCGCACAGAGCTTCACCGATTATGAACTGCTGGTCATCGATGATGGCTCGTCCGACGGTAGTTGCGAGGCCGTGCTGGCCTATGATGACGAGCGTATCCGATTGATCCGCAACGGCCGCAATCTGGGTATCGCCGCCACCCGTAATGCCGCGGTGGCGCGCGCGCGCGGTGTGTATCTCGCCTTTCTCGATAGCGACGATATCGCCCGCGCCGACCGCCTGGCCAAGCAGGTGGCCTTTCTCGATCAGCACCCCGAGCATGGCGCCGTGGGTTCCTGGCTTGCCTGGATGGACAGCGACGGCAGGGCGCAACATAAGATCAAGCGCCTGGCCACCGATGCCGACACCATCGCCGCCGAGCGGTTGTTCCGCCCCGGTATAGTCAACTCGACGGCCATGGCGCGCACCGCCTGCCTGCGCGCCTTCCCCCACGCCGAGCATATGGTGGTCGGCAGCGATTATGAAATGTGGGCGCGCTTTGCTGCCAGCCACAAGATCGCCAACCTGCCCGAGTGCCTGGTGCGCTGCCGCCGTCACGGCGGGCGGGTCACCGAGCAGCGCGCCGATCTGGTCAAGCAGACGCGCTGCGGTATCTATCGGACTCAGCTGGACGCCCTCGGTGTGGCGTTTTCAGATGATGATCTCGAGGCGCATTTTCTGCTGCGCCGCATGCATCGGGTCGGTTTCACCCCCGATGACGCCTATGTGGCCTGGGCCGGCACCTGGCTGGCCGCCTTGCGCGACGCCAACCGGGCCAACCGCCTCTATCCCGAACCGGCGTTCTCGCAGATCCTCGGTGTGTTCTGGGCCAAGACCTGCCGCCAGGCCGGTTGGGCCCGGAGCTGGCGCCCGTTCCTGGGCTCAAGGCTCAGCCTCGCGGCGGCGCCGGGATTGCTCAAGCTGGCCAGACGCGAAGGGCGGCACGGTTAGGCCATGTGCGGCATCGCTGGTTTGCTTGAACTGACGCCCAGCTCCGGCACCGAGGCTTTGAGTGCGACGGCCACGGCCATGGCGGCGACCCTGGTCCATCGCGGGCCCGACGACGACGGCGTCTGGGTCGATGGCGAGGCCGGGATCGGGCTTGCCTTTCGCCGCCTCGCGATTATCGATCTGTCCCCCGCCGGCCACCAGCCGCTGGTCTCGTCCTGCGGCGCCTGCGTCCTGGTCTACAACGGCGAGATCTACAATGCCCCTGAATTGCGCCGCGAGCTTGAACAGCGGGGCCGCGTCTTTCGGGGCCATTGCGACAGCGAAGTCCTGGTCGAGGCTTGCGCGGAATGGGGCGTCGATGCGGCGCTTGGGCGTCTCAACGGCATGTTCGCCTTCGCCCTGTGGCACCGGCAATCCCGCAGCCTGACCCTGGCGCGCGACCGCCTCGGCATCAAGCCGCTTTATTGGGGGCGGGTGGGGGATTCATACCTGTTCGGCTCCGAACTCAAGGCCCTGCGCGCGCATCCGGCCTGGCAAGGCGAGGTCGACCGCGACGCCCTGGCCGCCTATATCCGCCATCTCTACGTGCCGTCGCCGCACAGCATCTATCGCGGCATCCACAAGCTCGCGCCGGGCCAGACGGTGACCCTGGCCGCCGGGGCTGAGCCGAAGGTCGCCGCCTATTGGGATTTGCGTGGCATAGCGCGGGATACGCCGCGCGAAACCGTGGATGACGACGAGGCCACAGCCCGCCTCGAGGCGGCGCTGAAGGGCGCGGTTCGCCGCCGCATGGTGGCCGACGTGCCGCTCGGCGCCTTCCTCTCGGGCGGCATCGATTCCTCGCTCATCGTCGCCCTTATGCAGGATGCCGCATCCTCGCCGGTGCAGACCTACAGCGTCGGCTTCGACGAGGCGGAATTCGACGAAGCACCTTTCGCCAAGGCGGTGGCGGGCCATCTCGGCACCGACCATACGGAGCTTTACGTGAGCGCCCAGGACGCCCTCGATCTGGTGCCCGATTTGCCCGATTGCTACGACGAGCCGTTCGCCGATTCCTCGGCCATGCCAACCATGCTGGTCTCCCGCCTGGCGCGCAAATCGGTCACCGTGGCGCTCTCCGGCGACGGCGGCGACGAGATTTTCGGCGGCTACAAGCGCTATTACCGGGCCGATGTACTCCGCCGCCGCTTAGGGCTGGCGCCGGCAGCCCTCAGGCGGGGCGCTGCCGCAGCCTTGCGCGCCTGGCCTTCGGGCTCGCGCTACGGCGCCTACCGGCGGGGCCGCGCCGCCGATCATCTCGCCGCCCCGGATGAGGTGGCGCTCTATCGCTCCCTGGTCAGCTACGTCGCCGATCCCGCCGCCCTGGTGCTGGGGGCGACGGAGCCGCGCGGGGTGCTGTTCGACAGCAGCGTTGCCCACGACATCCCCGATTTCATGGAGCGCTGCGGTTTCTTCGACAGTGTCACCTCCCTGCCCGATCAGATGCTTGCCAAGGTGGACCGGGCGAGCATGGCGAGCGGCCTCGAGGTGCGGGTGCCGCTGCTCGATCATGGCGTCGTCGAGCTGGCCTGGCGGCTTGCGCCCTCGGTCAAATACAGCGGGCGTGACGAAAACAAGCGTCTGTTGCGCGCAATTTTGTATAACTACGTGCCGCGCCCGCTGGTCGATCGGCGCAAACGCGGCTTCGGCGTGCCGATTGCGGCCTGGCTGCGCGGGCCGTTGAAAGATTGGGCGGAAGCCCAGCTCAATTCGCGGCGGCTGTTTGATGAAGGGTTTTTCGATGTGGGTACAGTACGCGCCATCTGGGCGGAACATCTCTCGGGCGCCGGCGATTGGCAGCGCGTGCTGTGGCGGCTGCTGATGTTCCAGGCCTGGCTCGAGCGCGAAGGGGCGGCGTCATGACGCGCTCTATTGCGGTGGTGGTCCTCGGCGCCGGGCGCAGCGGTACCAGCGCCGCGACCCGGGGCCTGGCCGCCGTCGGCGTCGATCTCGGCGACCGCTTGCGGGCCGGCTGGGGCAAGAACCCGACCGGCTTCTTCGAGGATCGCGACATTTTGGCGCTCAACCAGCGCCTCAAGCGCATCCTTGGCGTGCGAGGCGACAGCGTACGGCTGATCGAGCCCGAAGAATGGGACAGGCCGGAAGTCGTGGCGCACCGCGCCGAAGCGGTGGACACCCTTAAACGGCGGTTCGGCGGCTCGCCCTTGTGGGGCTATAAATACGGCCGCACCTTGCGCTTCCTGCCGTTCTGGGAAGCGGTGCATGAGGCGCTTGATCTCGATGTGCGCTATCTGCTGGCCCTGCGCAATCCGCTCAGCGTTGCCGCCTCGCGGGGCAAGCTCGATTCCCGCCGGGGCCGCCAGCAAAAGAGCGATCTCGAGTGGCTGGTCAATATCGTGCCCTATTTCCGGCGCGCCCGGACCCGGCCCCTGGTGGCGGTGGATTTTGATTCCCTGCTGGCGGCGCCCGAGGTGCAGCTCGCGCGCATCACCGAACAGCTCGCCCTGCCGCCCGCCGATCCGGCTGAGATTGCCGCCTATGCCCAGGCGTTCCTGCGTCCCGGCATGCGGCATTCGCGCTTTACCGCTGATGATCTGGAGGGTGCAGCCGACCCTCTGGTCTATGACGCCTATCGCTGGCTGCACGGGTTGGCGAGCGATGCCCTGACCAGGGACGATGAAACTTTGTGGCAGGATTGGGCGCGCATCGAGGGCGCCCTCGACGCCATGAGAGGGGCGCTCAATCAGCTCGATCACGTCGAGGATGAGCTGCGTGCCGCCAAGCGCCATCCCCTCGGCGCCCTCCAGTCGATCCCCCCTCTCTGGCGGCGCATAACGCGCGGGTAAAAGGTTTAACCACAGAGACACAGAGAAGTAAGGAAGAAAGTTTTTAGGCGCGAAGCGCCAAGAGATTTTCTTCCTTACTTCTCTGTGTCTCTGTGTCTCTGTGTCTCTGTGTCTCTGTGTCTCTGTGTCTCTGTGTCTCTGTGTCTCTGTGTCTCTGTGTCTCTGTGGTTCAATACTCTAGCGGATGGCGCGCAGCACGTGGCGTAGCAGGACGGGCAGGCAAAGTGCTTTGTGGGAGAGCGGAATTCGGGCGTTCGCCAAAACGCGGAGGTTGGCCGCCAGATAGGCTCTGAAGAAGCGCCAATGGGCGGCCCGGTCCACCGGCCGGTAGGGCTGAGTGGCCGGGGTGGACATGCGGTAATGGAACTCGGCGTCGTTGGTGCCGCAGACCCGGCCTTCCAGGATGAGCCCCATGAGAGCGACATAGTCGCCGCCCCAGGCGTAGCCGAACCGATCCGCCGCCGCCTGGGCGCGGCGCAGATCATCGGTGCGGAACAGGCCATAAATCCACGGTGCGCGGGGCCGTTTGAGCAGGGTGAGGGCGCGGGCCAGGCGGGATAGCCCGGCCAGACCGGGGAAGCGGCGGCGCTTCTCTGCGCCCTCGACCGTGTGCTTGACCACATCGCCGCAGGCCAGGGCGCAGTGGGGATAGGCGTCGAGCAGGGCATCGAGGCATTCGAGATAATTTGGGCTCGCCCAATCATCGCAGGCATGCCACAGGAACCGCCTGGTCTCGGCGGCATCGAGCAGATAGCGGAAGTTGGCCTGGGCGCCGATGTTGTCTGCGTGGCGGTGGATTGTGACCCGGCTGTCGCGCTTAGCCCAGGCCTGCAGGATATCCCAACTGCCGTCGGTCGAAGCATTATCGGCGGCGATCACGGTGAAATCGTTAAGGCTCTGAGCCTCGATCGAGGCGATCGCACGCTCGAGAGAGGCCGCCCCGTTATAGACCGGCACGCCGATAGTGACGCGGGCTGTCATTAGGCAATGCGTTTCAAATAGCCGCCGGGCCAATAGGTGATCTGCTCGGTCAGCTCGCTCTCGTTGAAGTCGAAGGCCGGCGTCTCGAGGATGAAATCATCGCGCTCGGCGATGAAGTCTTTGGCCGCCTCGGTGGGGTTGTCCGACCCCCAGGACGGCTGGCCGCCGGGAACGTCCGTGAGCGCCGCCATGACCCCGTCGGCGGCGACCAGGTAGGAGCCGACGCTGACCAGGGGCGCATAGAGGCGCAGCTCGGCGAGCACATGATCGCGAGTGTGGTTCGAATCGAGCAGCACCAGGACCTTGTCGCCAGGCTTTACGCAGGCCGCCACCGCTGCCACGGTGGCGGGCTCAATCGAGCTGCCTTCGATCAGGGTGATGGCCGGGGATAAGGCATGTTCCTCGATGGCCTTGCGGTTGTGCGCGCGGATGTCGATATCGACACCGACCACCCGGCCCGCACCGCTGCCGATTACCTTGAGCAGGCTGGCATAGAAGATCAGCGAGCCGCCGTGGGCGACGCCGCATTCGATGATCACATCGGGCGCAATCGCATAGATGACCTCCTGGATGCGCAGCATATCCTCGGGCAGCTGGATGATCGGCCGGCCAAGCCAGGAGAAAGTATAGGAATAGCGCATGCCCCAGCCGGTGGTGAGCCAGAGATCGGAGATCAGCTCGAAACCCGCCTTGCTGTAGAGCGCGGTTTGCTCGCCGCCGCTCTCGATGGTCTTGGCGTCCGTATCGATGGTTATCTTCATGGTCGTCTCTTCACGTTGTCTGATTCATCCACCAGTTAACAGCATCGGCCAGGCCCTGGTCGAGATCGCGCGCCGGAGTGAAGCCGACCTCCTGCTTGAGGCGGGAGATGTCGGCGACCAGGCGCGGCGGATCGGGCACCGCTTTCTCAGGCGCAATCGGATCGGGGCCGCCGGCCAGGCGGCTCAGGCGCTGGGCCAGGTCCGCAATGGCGATGCCCGTACCGCTCGCGATATTGACCGGCCCCGCTACATCGTCGGCGAGCAGGGCGGCCAGGGCGGCGCCCGCGTCACGAGCATCGAGGAAGTCTCGTATGGCGTCGGGCTCCTTAAGCTCTGCCGCCTCGCCCTTAAGGCTTGCGCGAATGATCGAGGGCGCCAGGCGGGCCTCGGCCTCATACGGGCCATAGAGCAGGAACAGGCGGCCCCAGGCGTAGCTCAGGCCACTCTCGGCGATGCGGTCATGGGCGGCCTGCTTGGCTTGGCCGTATAGGGTCGCCGGGCGGCAGGGGGTGGTATTCTCGCGGCAGACCCCCTGGTCCATGGCCGTCCAGTCATATTCGGCGCAGCTTCCGGCAAACACCGCCCGCTGGCCGCCCGCCTCCTGGAAGCATCGCGCAAGGTCGACCGTGGCATCGAGCCAGAGTTCGTTTTCCGGCGCCGTCCAGAAATAGCCGTGGCGGGTTTCCCAGGCAAGATGGAGCAGATGGCTCGGCCGAATGTCGTTAATCAGCGCTCGGCGCGCGCCCCCGTCGGTCAGATCGAACTCGCGCCCCACGCCATGAACCTCGAAGCCCAGGGCCGCACAGGCGGCGGCCGCAGGACGGCCGATGAAGCCGCCGGCCCCGGTGACCAGCAGCTTTTTCATGGGGCGTAATCGGGGAAGCCCGCGTCACGCTCGGAAATCACTTCGGGGGCCGCGGGCCAGTCGATGGCAAAGGCCGGATCGTTCCAGCGCACGCCGCGCGTAAGTGCCGCATCATAGGCGGCGCCCATCAGATAGTAGACCTCGGTATCGTCCGCCAGGGTGAGCAACCCGTGGGCGCAGCCCTCGGGGATGTAGAGGGCGCGATGGTTTTCGGCGCTTAGCTCGTGGCCACTCCAGCGGCCCTGGGTGGGCGAGCCGGGGCGCAGATCGACGGCCACATCGAAGATCACCCCCCGGGTGCAGCGCACCAACTTGGGCTCGGGTTTGGGCTCGGCCTGATAATGCAGCCCGCGCAGGGTGCCGCGCTGTTTGTTGAAGGCGATGTTGGTCTGCACGAAGCTGCCGGCCAGCCCCTGGGCGGCGAATTCCGCGGCGCAGAAACCCCGGGCGAAGAAGCCGCGCTCGTCCTCGATGGGCTCGATATCGACGACCATGACGCCGGCAATCTTGGTGGCGGTGAATTTCATTTCAGGTAGCGTCCGATCTCCGCCAGGCTGTGCTCTCGAATATCCCGGCCCTCAGCATGGGCGCGAAACCAGCCGACGGTCTGGCTGAGAGCGTCGGCCAGGGGCAGGCGCGGCTCGATGCCGAGGCTTGCCTTGGCCAGGGAGCCGTCGAGGAACAGGGGCCCGGCCTCGTGGAGATGTTCAGCCACTTGGTGAGTCCAGGAGGCATTGTCCCCCCAGGCGTCGGCAAGACGGTCGGCGACCCAGCCGACGGACTGGGCGTCCGCCGGGTCGGGGGCGAAATTCAGGGCGTCGGGCAGGTCCGCGCCGCTGAATAGGGCTTCGCCATAGGCGAGATAGCCGGCCAGGGGCTCCAGCACATGCTGCCAGGGCCGGATGGCGTCCGGATAGCGCAGGGCGAGGGGCTCGCCCTTGGCGACGGCGCGGAAGAAGTCGGGCACCAGCCGGTCCGCCGACCAGTCGCCGCCGCCGATTACATTGCCGGCGCGGGCGCTGACCAGCCGGACATGGCGCGTGGCGAAGAAGCTTTTGCGGTAGGCCGCCGAGACCATTTCCTGGCAGGCCTTGGAGGCGCTGTAGGGGTCGTCGCCGCCGAGCGGGTCGTCCTCGGTGAAGGCCTTGCCGCTGTCGTCGTTGGCATAGACCTTGTCGCTGGTGATGGTGATGATGGCTTTGAGGGAGGCTGCCTCGCGCAACGCCTCGAGCAGGTTCGCCGTGCCCATGACGTTGCTCGCGAAGGTTTCCAGCGGGGCCGCGTAAGAGCGCCGCACCAGGGCTTGCGCCGCCAGGTGAAAGACGATTTCAGGATCGGCTTCGGCGACGACGCTTTGCGATACGGCGGGGTCGCGAAGATCGCCGAGGGTCGAGGTTATTTTTGGCGCGGCTATATCGAACAGGTTGGGCGAGGTCGCGGGCGCCAGGGCCAGGCCGTGAACCTCGGCGCCCAGGGCCTCCAGCATGAGGGCGAGCCAGGCGCCCTTGAAGCCCGTATGGCCGGTGAGCAGAACCCGCCGGCCGGGCCAGAAATCCGCATTTACGGCCATGTTTTCACGGCCATGTTTTCCACGGGGCTTCGCCGCTCTCCCACAGGGCCTCCAGCAGGTTTTTCTCGCGCAGGGTGTCCATCGGCTGCCAGAAGCCGTCATGGCGCCAGGCGGCAAGCTGGCCCTCGGCGGCGAGGCGCTTCAGCGGCTCCTGTTCCCAGGTGGTGTCGTCGCCCCGGATATAATCGAGGACCCCGGGCGACAGCACGAAGAAGCCGCCGTTGATCATGCCGCCGTCGCCGCGCGGCTTCTCGACGAACTCGGTGACCAGGTCGCCGTCCAGCAGGGTCGCGCCGAAGCGGCCCGGCGGCTGCACCACGGTCATGGTGGCCAGCTTGCCGTGGCTTTGGTGGAACGCCACCAGGCCGGCGATATCCACATCGGCCAGGCCGTCGCCATAGGTCATGCAGAAACAATCCGCCTCGCCGAGATGGCCCGCCACCCGGGCCAGGCGGCCGCCGGTCATGGTGGCGTCACCGGTGTCGACCAGGGTGACGCGCCAGGGCTCGGCGGCCTGGTCGTGATATTCGATGCGGTTCGCGGCCAGGTCCAGGGTGACGTCGGAATTATGCAACACGTAGTTGGCGAAATATTCCTTGATCATATAGCCCTTGTAGCCAAGGCAGATGGTGAAGTCGGTGAGCCCGTGATGGCCGTAGGTCTTGAGGATATGCCACAGGATCGGCCGGCCGCCGATGGCCACCATGGGCTTGGGCTTCACGTCGGTTTCCTCGGACAATCGCGAGCCGATACCGCCGGCGAGAATGACTGTCTTGATGCTGTCTGTCATGGGCGGGCTGCTTTCTTGCGGAGCTTTTTCAGCGCGATGAAGGTTGTCAGGCCGACCGAGACCAAGGTGCTTGCCAGGGCCGCCATGCCGGCGCCGATCAGGCCGTATTCGGCGACCAGGAGGAAAATCAGCACCAGATTGAGGGCCGCCGTGATGACGCTGAGCCGCAGCATGATGCCGGGCCGCCCGAGGGCGAAGAACACCGGCTCGATGGCGAAGCCATAGAGCATGACGGCGGAGGCGGCGGCGATCAGTACCAGAAGGTCGGCGGCGCCGCCATAGGCCGGACCGACGATCAGGTTGATCAGCGGCTCGGCGATGACCATCAGCACCAGCACCACGACCACGGCGGCGCTGCCTGAGATCAGCCCGGCGCGCAGCATCAGCTTGCGCACCAGACGAGGCTCGCCCTTGGCGGTCAGTTTGGCGAATTCGGGGTAGATCGTGCGGCGCAGGATCGCCGCCGGCACCACCAGCACGCTGGCGAACTGATTGGCGATCTTGAACAGGCCGGCCGCCGTGGGCCCGAGCAGCCAGCCGAGCAGCAGGGTAATCAGATGGGACGCCGCCGCCGACAGGGAGGTGAAAATATTGGCCGCCCAGACGAAGCGCCACAGGCCGGGATGGGGCTTGACCAGGCCGCGCAGGGAGACAGTCAGATTCCGCAACAGACCCTGGCGGCCCAGTTCGCGCCAGCCGAGGGCAATCAGGGCTGCGCTCTCCACCGCGCCGGCGGCGAACCAGGCGGCGAGATAGGCGACCAGCCCGCCGTCCGATGCGTAGGCCAGGCTCACGCCGATCAGGCCGACCGTCGGACCGAGAGGGGTCTGCAGGGCGATCAGCTTGAAGCGGTCGAACAGGCGCAGCACGCCGATCGGGGTCGCCTTGATGGTGACCGCGATGAGCAGGCTATAGACCATGACCAGATCGACCGTGCTCGCGTCCCAACCGAGCGTCTCGCCGACCAGACCGACCAGGGCCATGGCCAGGGCCATGCCGATTACCGCACTCGCCAGATCGAGCAGGGTGGTGAATTTGATCAGCCGCTGCAGGTCGTCGGGTCGTTTTTCTTCAAGGCAGGTGGCGCCGAAATGGATCACCGCCTGCCAGGATTGGAACTTGGTCAACCCGCCGACCAGCTTGACGTAGCTGTGGATCAGGATGAGCGTGCCGAACAGCTCGGGCCCGAGACCGCGCGCGGTCACCGCCAGAGTGCCGAGCGACAGGGCGCCGGCGACCGCCTTGCCGCCGAGCAGAGCACCGGCGTTGCGGAAGATGCGGCCGAGAAAACCGTCGGCAAACCATTTCCGCAACGGCAAGGCCGCAGGCGTTCTTGTGCTGTCTTCGATCATCGCGCCCTATGTAGCGCACCCACCCCGCCCGGCACAAGCGAAGGGGTTGGCTTAACTCATCTGAAGGTCTTGAAGGGGGATGGCCGAATTCCGACAAAGTGAGATGAAGTTCTTGACCAGGCGGCTTTGGTCATCGACGCGCCAGGCCACCTCGGTACGGATCGTCGTGGGCACGTCTTCGAGGGGAATCACCCGCACGCCGGGCGGGTTATAATTAAAAGCCCGCTCAACATAGAGGGTCGTGCCGATGCCGGAAGCGACGAAAGCAAAGATGCTCTCCGTGGTATCCGCCTCCTGCACCAGCCTGGGGGAAAACCCGGCTTTTTTGCACAAGGCTTCGACCCGCTCAACAAAGGGCGCCCATGTCTCGCGACGCCCGAGAATCATGGGTTCGCCCGCAAGCTCGCGCAACCGGATGCTGGATTTTGACGCCAACGGATGCGCCTCGGGTATGACGGCGACGAAGCGGTCGCTCTGAACAGCGAAGCTTGCGAGGCCCGCATGCTCGATGGTTCCGACGACGAATCCGACATCGATTTTCCCGTTAGCTAGATCGTCAATGATGAGCTCGGTGAACGAGGCCTTCGAGTCGATCGAAACGGCCGAATAGCGGGACCTGAAGTCTCGGAGTATTGCCGGAAACTTGCCCTCGATGGCGAAGTCCATGTAGCCGACAACCAACGAACCGGCTTCGCCAGCCACCGCGTTGCGCGCAGCTTGCGTGGCAATATCCAGGTGTTCAATTGCTATGAGAATGTCCTTCTGAAACAGCCGCCCCGCCTGAGTCAGTTCGACATTTCGCGTACTTCGTTTGAACAGATCGGCGCCAAGTTCCTGTTCCAAGGCGCGGATCGCCCTGCTGAGCGCCGGCTGAGCTATGTTCATGCGGCGCGCTGCGCTTGAAAAATGCAAGTCCTCGGCGACTGCGAGAAACAGGCGGCCATTGCGAAAATTTATGGCCATGATGATTTTCTCAATTAATACCAATTTTGGCATTAAAAACGACCAAACTTATATTAGACAAGCATAAAAATCAGCGTGACTGTTCGCGCAGAGGCGCATGATCGTAGTGGAGGCACAAAATGATAGCGAACAGCATGTGCGGGATGATCCTCACCGGCATCGGCGGCCCAGATAAGCTGGTCTACCGCACCGATCTCGACGTACCAGAGCCGGCGGTCGACGAGGTTCTGATCGAAGTCACCGCCTGTGGCGTGAACAACACCGATATCTGGACCCGCGAGGGAGCCTACGGTGCGGAAGATGATGAGGGAGCGGTAACTTCATTTCAACGCGGGGAGTCCACCCTGACGTTTCCACGCATCCAGGGGGCGGACATTGTCGGCCGTATCGCCGCCGTCGGATCGGGCGTATCCGAGGCCAGAATAGGGGAGCGCGTGATGGTGGATTTCAGCATCTACAATGGTCGCACCGAAGATGGGGCGCGCGCGGACCTGAATTGCGCGAACCTGGATTGTATCGGCAATGGCCGTGACGGCGGTTTTGCCGAATTTACGACGGTTCCGGCCGATCAGGCCCGATTGGTTGATACGGACAAGACCGATATCGAGCTCGCCACCTTCTGCTGCGCCTATATGACGGGCGAGCATATGCTGGAGCCGCGCTCAGTGCCGGTGAGCGTTTCCTTGTTACGGGAGCTTCAGGCGGTGTCGGCTCTGCTGTGATCCAGCTATGCCGCGCGCGGGGCGCCATCCCTTATGCCCTGTCGAGCCTTGATAAGGAACGCGCGCTGCTCGAAATCGGCGCCGAAGCGGTGATCGCTAAAGACGCGGAGGATATGGTTGACGCTGTGCAGAGCGCCCTGACGGGACATGCGGTCGATGTCATCGTTGATGTGGTTGCCGGATCCCTGTTCAACGATCTGTTGCGTATCCTGAGGCCGGAAGGTCGTTATATAGTCTGCGGCGCAATCGCCGGCCCGATTGTCGAGATGGACCTCCGCACCGTCTATTTGAAACATCTGCGGCTGGAGGGCTCGTCACAAGGCACTCGCGGCGACTTCGATCGACTGGTCGAATATATCGTGTCCGGCACGCTCAAGGCCATGGTTGGCGGAGTCTATAAGCTATCGGACCTGCATCGGGCGCAGGCCGATTTCATGGCGAAAAACTTCATTGGTAAGCTTGTCATCGTGCCCGACGCTAAGTGGTCAGATAGCTAAGTTCAAAGGCTTGCCTTGTGGGGGGGCGAAAAGCTATTGTCGCGGCGAAATTAGAGCGTATTTGGAGGCGGATGTGTTTTTCAGCAACGAGCTGTGGGACGGTCGCAAGCATTATCTCGACAAGATGACCCTGAGCGATCTGCTGCGCGCTTATGTGGCCTATCCGGCGATTCGCGCCTATGCCCTGCTCGCGGTGGTCTCCGCTGGTCTGGTGGCGGCGCTGTGGGACGGCCGCGCGTTGGGTGTGGCGGCGGCCATGGTGATCGCAGCGATGGCCTATCCCCTGGTCTGGTATCTCCTGCATCGCTACGTTCTGCATGGCCGTTATCTCTACAAGAATGCGCAGACGGCACCCCTGTGGAAGCGTGTGCATTACGACCACCACCAGGACCCCAACGATCTCGGCGTGCTGTTCGGCGCGCTGTATACCACCCTGCCGACCATCGCCGCCGTCACCCTGCCGATCGGCTGGCTTCTGGCCGGGCCGGCGGGCAGTGCCGCGGCATTCGGCACGGGCATGGCGGTGACCTGTTTCTATGAATTCTGCCATTGCATGCAGCATCTCTCCTATGCCCCGAAATGGCGCTTCATCGGGCGCATCAAGAAGCTCCACCTGATGCACCATTTCCACAACGAACAGGGCAATTACGGCATTACGAATTTCTTCTGGGACCGGGTGCTGGGGACCTTCTATGGCGACGCCCAGGCCATCCCGCGCAGCGCCACCAACTTCAACCTGGGCTATGACGAGGCCGAAGGCGAGCGCTACCCCTGGGTCAAAGAGCTGTCGACTGCGCCCGGCGCAACGAGCGATGCCTCTGGCGGTGACTGATCTCCGCATCGAGCAGGTCGGCGACAGTGCCGGTATAGACCGCTTCATCAGAGTCCCTTTCGACATCTACGCCGATGACCCCCATTGGGTCGCGCCGCTGATGCTTGAGAGGCGCGACCATCTCAATCCGAAATCCAATCCCTATTTCGATCATGCCGAGGTCGCCTATTGGCTGGCGATCAGCGATGGCCGGCCGGTCGGGCGCATCAGCGCGCAGCTCGATCACAACTATCTCGAACGCTATAACGATGGTTGCGGGAATTTCGGCTTCATCGAGGGCATCGACGATGGGGCGGTCTTCAAGGGCCTGTTCGCTGCCGCCGAGGGCTGGCTCCGTGACAGGGGCATGGTTACGGCGCGCGGGCCGTTCAGCCTGTCTATCAACGATGAATCCGGCCTGCTGATCGACGGCTTCGACAGCCCGCCGTCGATGATGATGGGCCATGCGCCGCCCTATTATGCAAGCCGCATCGAGGCCGAGGGCTATAGCAAGGCGAATGATCTGTTCGCCTACCGCTTCGACCGCAGCCAGGCCTTGCCGTCCGGTCCCCTGGCGATTATCAAGCGGGCCCAGCGCGGCAACTCGATCAAACTGCGCCATCTCGACAAGTCGCGCTATCAGGCGGAGCTCGAAATCATTCTCGATATCTTCAATGACGCCTGGTCCGGCAATTGGGGCTTTGTTCCCTTCACCGCCGCCGAGATCAAGCATTTGGCGAAGAGCATAAAGCCGCTGATCTCCGAGCAGCTGGTCAGCATCGTCGAGGTCGAGGGCGTGCCGGCGGCGATGGCGGTCAACCTGCCCAACCTGAACGAGGCGATTGCCGATCTCGACGGGCGCCTGTTGCCGTTCGGTTGGGCCAAGCTGTTGTGGCGCTTGAAGGTCGGCCGCATGCGCAGCGCGCGCGTTGTGCTCATGGGAGTGCGCAGGAAATACCACGACAGCTCCCTGGGTGCGGCGCTCGCCTTCACGGCGATCGATGCTATCTATCGCGATCTTACCGCCGCCGGCTTCGACTATGCGGAACTGTCCTGGGTGCTCGAGAGCAACCTGCCCATGCGCCGGATTATCGACGTCTGCGGGGCGCGCCAATACAAAACCTATCGCATCTATGAAAAAGCCCTGGCGTGACGGAGAGGTTTACCGCGCTGGTGTTGGCGGCCCGGCGCGACGGCGTCGATCCGGTCGCGGCGGCGGGGCAATGCAGCCACAAGGGCCTGGTCCCTATGGGCGGCCAGGCCATGCTGGCCCGGGTGCTCAGTGCGCTTGTGGCGAGCCGCAGCGTCGGCGCCCTGGCGATCAGCATCGATGATCCCGCAGCACTTATGGCGGCGCCCGACATCGCCGCCTTGATCGAGGCGCACGACATCGCCCTGATCGACAGCGCCGAGTCGCCGAGCCTCAGCGTCGCCCAGGCTATCGACTCATTGGCGCAGCCCTGGCCGGTCTTGGTGACGACCTCGGATGTGCCCTTGTTGCGCGCCGAGATGGTCGATCATTTCTGCAGCCAGGCACGACAGAGCAAAGCCGATATCGCTGTCGGGCTGGCCTCGGACACGGTCGTGCTCGAGGCCTATCCCGACGCTCAGCGCACCTTTCTACGGTTTCGCGGCGGGCGCTATACGGGATGCAATCTGTTTGCCGCCATGACGCCGCGGTCGCTGGACGCGGTGGCGTTTTGGCGGCGGATCGAGCAGGATCGGAAGCATCCCTGGCGGCTTTTCAAGGGCTTTGGCGCGCTGGCCATCATGCGTTTTCTGGCGGGTGGGGCGACGCTTGAGGCCGGGTTCGCCGCTGCATCCCGACGGCTCGGCCTGACCGCCGCCGCGGTGGCGATGCCGTTTGCCGATGCGGCCATCGATGTGGACACGCCCGCCCATATGAAACTCGTGGAAAATATTATCCGGACGCGCGGCGATATTTGATTTTGTAGCCGTTGCTACCAAAACACCGCCAGGATTTTAAATATCCATGTATTCAGTAAAGTATAAACCCCGCAATATGACAGTTAGTAACATTTTGTGATCGTGAAAACCCCATGAAACTGTTGTAAAACGGTAGCTATTGAGCAAAACATCGGGTAATAGGATTGATACTTGGTGTAAGCTACGGATTCTAGATGAGTAATTGCTGTTTATACGTGAGTCCAATGTAAATACTAAGGGATTGGGTAAAGGCGTCTCTGCCGTTAATATAGGTTACTCCTGAGCACGTCTCATCCGGGTTGGAAACATGGTGGAAGGCGGCCATGGCATGATGGGGGTCATGCAGCTTTTTGAGGCGCGGGGCGAGTTGGTTTTTCGGTGGCAACGCTGAGTAACAGAGGCGAGTTAGAGTATGGGGTTTGTCGAATTGCCAGTTCAGGCTCATTGCCGAAATTTTCGGAGACTGATGTGATGTCGGGAGTGACACCGACAAGCAATCTGCGTCTGGCTCTGAAGCCCGCAACGTTTGACACCTTGACCGAAGGGCTCGATTACGCGGCCCGGGGCCAAACCGGCACTAATTTTTATACCGCAGCCGGCGAGCTTGGTGTCAGCCTGAGTTACGGCGAGATACGCGAGCGCGCGGTCGCCCTGGCCCGGCGCTTCATTCGCGCACGATTGCCCGCCGGCGGGCGGGTGGCCATCATTGCCGACACCAGCCCCGATTTCCTGTGCTTCTTCTACGCCTGTCAATATGCCGCCCTCGTGCCCGTGCCGCTCCCCTTGCCGATGAACCTGGGCGGGCACGATCCCTATGTGCAGCGCATCGCGCGCATGATTGAGAGCGCCGGCGCGGTGGCGGCCGTGGCGCCGGTCGAATTCTCAGGCTTTCTTGAGGAGGCTGTCGAGGGCCTTGCCGTGCAAATGGCCGGAACGCCGGAGGATTTCAACGCCCTTCCCGAAGACGGTGTCGAGCTCAGGCCGTTCGGTCCGGACGATATTTGCTATATTCAATATTCCTCGGGCAGCACCCGCTTCCCGCGCGGTGTGACCATCTCCCAGCATGCGGCGCTCAGCAACATGGGCTGCATCATCCGCCACGGCCTGGTCGTGCGGCCCGGCGACCGCGGCGTTTCCTGGTTGCCGCTCTATCACGATATGGGGCTTGTCGGCTTTGCCCTGTCGCCCATGCTTTGCCAGATGTCCATGGACTTCATCGCAACCTCGGATTTCGTGCGCCGGCCTCTGCTCTGGCCCAAGGTGTTGACCGCAAACGGCGGCACCTTGTCGTTCGGGCCGACCCTGGGCTATGACCTCTGTTCGCGCCGGGCGCTGAACGGCTCGGCGAAAAGCTTCGATCTTTCCGCCTGGCGGGCGGCCGGCATCGGCGGCGATATGATCCGCCCGGATGTGCTTGAGCGGTTCCACGACACCTTCGCCAGCACCGGCTTCCGCCGCTCTGCATTCGTTGCCAGCTATGGGCTTGCGGAATCGACCCTGGCGGTTTGTTTCGCGCCGCTCGATAAGGGTATCGAGGTGGATCGCATCGATCGGGCGCAATACACCCTGAACCAGCGCGCCGTACCCGCCAAGAGTAATGGATGCGACGGGGATGCTGCTTCCGTGCCCAAAACGCGGCCCTTCACGCTCTGCGGCCAGGCCATGCCGGACCATCAGATCGCCATTCGCGACGATCAGGGCGCGGCCCTTGCCGACCGTGAAATCGGCACCGTTCATATCAAGGGCCCGAGCGTGATGACCGGCTATTTCCAGGATGAGGAAATGTCGTCTCAGGCGATCTCGAAGGACGGCTGGCTCAATACCGGCGACATGGGCTATCTGATCGACGGTAGTCTGGTGATCACCGGACGCATCAAAGACCTGATCATCTGCCATGGGCGCAATATTTGGCCCCAGGATATCGAATGGGCGCTCGAACAATTGTCCGGTGTGCGCACCGGCGATGTGGCGGCGTTCTCGGTTACCGGATGGGACGGCGCCGAGCGCGTGGTTATCGTTCTTGGCCGTCGACTGATTGATCCCAATCTGCGCCGCGAAATGATTCGCACCATCACCGCGACGGTTCATGCCGCCGCCGGTGTCGCTTGCGAGGTGGTTTTGGCGCTGCCGCGTAGCCTGCCCCATACCTCGTCGGGCAAGCTCAGCCGCTCCGCCGTCAAGGCGAAATATCTCGAAGGCGGCTATGCGGATCCTCCCGCCCAATGTGCGCCGGAGCTGGTTACTCAGCCCAGCAACCCCCGAACTACATCTGCCTCCCTCGCCGCGGCTGACTGATCCCAGGCCCGACCTCGGCACTGTCGCCGTAACCGGCGCGACCGGCTTCGTCGGCGGTCATGTGGCGCGTCTTCTCAACGCCGACGGCTGGCGCGTCCGCGCCCTGGTTCGGGGCCCCGGCCGGGGCCCGGATTTCGCCACCCTCATCCAAGGCAGCCTTGAAGACAGGCCAAGCCTCGAGCGCCTTCTCGAAGGCGCCGATGCGGTGGTTCATTGTGCCGGGCTGGTGCGCGCCGCTTCGGCGGCCGCGTTCAATGCGGTCAACGAGGCCGGCGTGGCGCGCCTGGCCGCTGTCGCCGCGGATTGTACGGCCCCGCCCCGATTCATTCTGATGTCGTCTCTGGCCGCGCGGGAGGAGGGCTTGTCCCGTTACGCGGCGAGCAAGCGGGCCGGCGAGCGCGCCCTCGCCCGCCATGGCGACGGGCTCGCCTGGACCGTGTTGCGGCCGCCCGCCGTTTATGGCCCCGGTGACCGGGCGACCCTGGATTTCTTCCGGCTCTACCAGCGCGGGCTGGCGCCGCTGCCGGGCGGCGCGGCGGCGCGGTTATCACTGATCCATGGCGCCGACCTGGCCGGGGCGGTGGTGGCGCTGCTGGCGGCGGAGATTGGCGTCGGCGAGACATACGAGCTGCGCGACGGCTGCGCCGAAGGCTACAGTTGGGCCGATATCGCCGCCGCCGCGGGGCGCGGTTTCGACCGGCCGATGACCCGCTTTGCCCCGCCGCGCGTCCTGATGGAAGGGCTGGCCGCGATCAACCAGGGGTTCTGCGCCCTGTTCGGCGCGACCCCGAACCTGACCCGGGACAAGATCAGGGAGCTTTATCACACCGACTGGCTTTGCGCCCAAAACCCACTCGCCGAGCTGACCGACTGGACGCCCGGCATAAGCCTCGATGCGGGCTTCGCCCAGACCATCGCCTGGTATCGCTGCGAGGGCTGGCTGAATTAATGAAACCTGATTGTTGCAAATTGTGAGTTGAACCCGCCCCGTTGAACTTGTTACAACCTCGTAATTGATCTTCATGCATTTCAAGAGACAACCGTGACAGAAGCGATAATCGGCGATCCCACGAAGGTATTTGAGCAAATCCGTGAGCAGCTTGTGCCGTATAACAAGAACGGTATCGAGTTGACCGAGGCCACCGATATCAACGCCGATCTCAATATCGATTCCGTGGCCATACTCGATTTGCTGATGAATATCGAGGACGCCTATGAAATTTCTATCCCGATCAATCTTCTTGCCGATGTGCGCACCGTGGGCGATCTTTCAGACATCGTTAGACGGATGATTGACGCGCAGGCTGAGGGCGGAGCCCCGTGAACAAATACGTGAACAATTCCGGCGATCTGTTCGATAAATTCAACGCGCTCGACGAGACCCGCGAACAATTGCTCGGCGACGGCGTCAACCCCTTCCATGTGCGCATGGACCGGGTCAAATCGGCCACCGAGGCGGTTATCGACGGGCGCGACGTCATCCTGTTCGGCACCAACAACTATCTCGGCCTGACCTTCGATCCGGCTTGCATGGAAGCGGCGCGGGCCGCCGTCGCCGCCGAGGGAACCGGCACAACAGGCTCGCGCATCGCAAACGGCAGCTACGCCCTCCACCAGGACCTTGAGGCCGCGATAGCCAAATTCTTCCAGCGCTCATCGGCGATTGTGTTCAGCACCGGCTATCAGGCCAACCTCGGGGTGCTGGCCGGGCTTCTTGGGCCCGGTGATACGGTGCTGATCGATGCCGACAACCACGCCAGCATCTATGACGGCTGCCGGCTCAGCGGCGCCGACATCGTCCGCTTCAAGCATAACGATGCGGCCGATCTCGATCGCAGACTGGGCCGGGTGCCTGGCGGCGCGGCCAGATGTTTGATCGTTGTCGAGGGGGTCTACAGCATGATGGGCGATGTTGCGCCGCTCGCAGATTTCGCCGAGGTCAAGACCAAGCACGGCGCCTATATGATGGTCGATGAAGCCCATTCGCTGGGTATCTACGGGGAGCACGGCCGTGGCAATGCCGAGAGCGACGGCATCGAGGAGGCGGTCGATTTCGTGGTCGGCACCTTCAGCAAGAGTCTCGGCGCCATCGGCGGGTTCGCCGCCTCGAATCATCCCGAGTTCGAGTTGTTGCGCCTGTCGAGCCGGCCCTACATGTTCACCGCATCGCCGTCGCCGTCCAACGTCGCCTCGGTCAGAACGGCGCTCGACCTGATCGCCACCAGCGACGTTCATCGCAAGACCCTGTGGCGCAACGCCGCCGCCCTTCACCAGG
>JAYGED010000123.1:0-19338 GCA_046582565.1 Alphaproteobacteria bacterium | reverse complement strand
CGGGCGGCCTGTCCAGCGGTCTGGTGCCCGGTGCGAAAGCCTTGCGCAAACTCCTCAGTGGCCTTGCCATTCCACCCTTGACGCTGGTTCCACCCGATCATGTTCTGACCAAGGCTTTCTACTTGCTGGATGAATTCCCCGGCCGCTGGAGCGGTGGCGCAGTGTGGGTTGAGCGCTACGAGGGCGGCAGCAATGACGGTGTGTCTTCGCTAATTATCGGCAGCCACGATTGGGCTGCCGCCTGGGCGCTGGATGCCCAGCGGCGGCCGATGTTCGCCATGGTGCCGGGCGGTGAGCGCCAGCGCGAGATGGCCTTTCGTTTCGGCATCAACCTGGCCATGTACGCCATGACCGGCAACTACAAAGCCGATCAGGTGCATCTGCCGGCGATCCTGGAGCGCCTCGGGCAATGATCGCGAGCTCGACATTGACCAATATCGCTTTTGCGCCGATTGCGCCCTGGCCATTGATTGCGGTGCTCGCCATTCTATCGGCGGCGTTGGTCATCTTTGCTGTGATACGCCGGGCGCGCGGCGTCTGGTGGCGGGCGCTTGGTCTCGCGGTGGCGCTGTTGGCCCTGCTCAATCCAGCGCTGGTCGAGGAGAACCGTGAAAGCCTTGCCGATGTGGCGGTGATTGTGGTCGATGAATCGGCAAGCCAGCATATATCGGACCGCCAGGCCCAAACAGCGCAGGCGGTCGAGCATCTCGTACAAGAGCTTGGCGATCGGAAGAATTTAGATTTGCGTATCGTTATGGCGGGGCGTGATCGCCAGCGAAAAGGCGAGACGCCGGCCTCGGGCACGGTGCTGTTCGCCGCCCTGGATCAAGCCTTGATTGACGTTCCCCGCCGTCGCGTTGCCGGCGTCATGATTATCACCGACGGCCAGGTTCATGATGTTCCAGTTTCCCTTGATGCGTTGGGCTTCCAGGCGCCGTTGCATCTGTTTCTTACCGGCGACCGCCAGGAAGCCGACCGGCGCCTGGTGATCGTAAAGGCGCCGCGATACGGCATCGTCGGCAAGCCGCTCGCGCTGCGCCTGCGCATCGAGGACAGCGCAGCGGATGTTGATGCCGGCGGCGACATAAGCGGGGGCCGTGACCTCGCCAAGCTGACCATGCGGATCGACGCTGGCGAACCGAAGACAAGTTTTGTGTCCATCGGGGTGAGCCACGAAATAAAGTTTACCTTGGAACGGGCCGGGACCACGCTGATGGAATTCAGCGTCGATGGCGGGCCGGCTGAACTCAGCCTGATAAACAATCGAGCCGTGGTTGCCGTCAACGGAGTCCGTGACCGCCTTCGCGTGCTGTTGATTTCCGGCGAGGCGCATACCGGAGAGCGGGTTTGGCGCAATCTGCTCAAATCCGATCCTTCGGTTGATCTGGTGCATTTCACCATTCTCAGGCCGCCGGAAAAGCAGGACAGCACGCCAATTCGCGAGCTCGCGCTGATTTCCTTTCCGATCCGTGATCTGTTTGAAATCAAGCTCAAGGAATTCGACCTCATTATCTTCGACCGCTATCGCCGGCGCGGCGTGGTGCCGCTCAGCTATCTCAATAATATTGCCGAGTTTGTGGAGGAAGGCGGCGCCCTGCTCACCGCGACTGGTCCGGCTTATGCCGGTCCGCTCAGCCTATACCTGACTCCGCTCAACAACGTCCTGCCGGCGGACCCCACTGGCGAAGTTTTCGAAGGCGGTTTCCTGGCGCGGCTCACCGATATAGGCCGTCGCCATCCGGTTACCGCCACCTTGCCTGGCGCCGCTGGTGCTGGTGAGACGCCGGAGTGGGGCCGTTGGTTCCGCCAAATCGAAGTTATCGCCCACCGGGGTTCCGTGCTCATGGAAGGCGCCGAAAACAAACCCATTCTGCTCCTCGACAGAGTCAAAAAAGGCCGGGTGGCACAACTTTTCACCGATCATTTGTGGTTATGGGCGCGTGGTTTCGAGGGCGGCGGCCCGCAGGCCGAACTGCTGCGCCGGGTCTCGCACTGGCTGATGAAGGAGCCTGACCTGGAAGAAGAGGACTTGCGGACGGCGGTACAAGGCAGCCGCTTGACAATAATCCGCCGCAGCCTGACCCCGGCTGTCGAGCCGGTTACGGTCACCAGCCCCTTGGGCGAGACCCGCGAGGTCACCCTGGAAGACACCGGCAATGGGCGCGCTGCCGCTGTCATTTCCGTCGACGATCCGGGCCTCTATCGCTTGAGCGACGGCGTGCGTAGCGCCATCGCCATGGTCGGCGAGATGAATCCTCTGGAATTTGCCGATTTACGCGCCGGTCCGAACAAGCTGGAGCCCCTGACAAGCGCCAGCGGCGGCGTCGTTACCTGGATCGGTGACGGGGCGCTGCCGAGGGTCCGCATGACGCGGCCGGACCGCGATACCGCCGGGCACGGCTGGATCGGTCTTATCGCCAACCAGGATTATGTGGTGACCGGCATTCGCCAGGCGCCGCTCATGGCTGAATGGCTGGTGCTGCTGTTGGCGCTCGGCGGCCTGATGCTGGCCTGGCGCAGTGAGGGACGTTGAGCGCATGCTGTATATGGTCATTGAGCGCTTCAAGAATCGCGATGCAGCGGCTGCCTATCGCCGGTTCGCCGAGCGGGGCCGCATGTTGCCCGAGGGTCTCGCCTATGTGACGAGCTGGGTGGAAACCAACCATGACCGCTGTTTCCAGGTGATGGAATGCGACGACGAGGCGCTCCTCCATCAATGGGCGGATGAATGGCGTGATCTGGTCGATTTCGAGTTCGTGCCCATCATCACCAGCGCCGAGATGGCCGAGACTATGAAATAGCGACGCCGTGGAATGATTTTTTAGGCAGCTTCGTTTGCTGGACGCACTCGATCAGCGATCTCATCGCCTCGGTCGCGCTCGACGATCGCGATATCATACTGGCTTTGCAGATCGAGCCAGAACTGTGCGTTATTGCTGAAATATCGACCCAGTCGGACCGCTGTGTCCGCGCTGATTGATCGCCGACCGTTGAGTATGTCCGTGATCCGTCCCGACGGAACGCCAATATCAAGCGCCAACCGGTTCGCGCTGAGTGTACGTGCTGTCAGCTCACGTTTTAATAGCCTGCCGGGGTGGGCAATCGGTGTCATTCATTCATCCTTTATGATAATCGATGATCTCAACATTGAAGACGTTACCTTTGCGGAACTCGAAGCATATTCGCCACGGTCCGTTAATTGACATCGCCAACTGACCCTTCCGACCACCTTTCAACCTATGTAAACCGACACTGGCGAGAGGGCTAAGATCACTTGGCGACTTTGCGACGTTGAGAGCTAGTAAGAAATCTATAGCGGCATCGATGTCTAGGCTCCGAAACCGGTTGGGTTGCTTCCCCTCCCAGATCTTACGGCTCGGTGCGTTCCGCCACGATTTAATCACGGCAAAAACATAGTACGCGAAACGGTAAATTACAAGCCGTATCTCTTCTGCTAATTTTTCTTAATCCTTCGTCACAACGGTTGCCAAAAAGCCCGGCCATGAAGTAGCCAGTGGAGCTCATACGATCAGTTCTTCCATTACGAAATTGCTGTTTTTGCTGTGACGGATCGGCATATTTCGTAGTTGATATTCATTCTCCATTAGCTCCCGTCGTTTACTCTCTCTTGAGATAGGGCTTCGCCCAGTCGAGGCCTTCGGCGGTTGTCGTCGCCGGCTTGTATTCGCAGCCTACCCAGCCTGCATAGCCGAGGCGATCGAGTTGCTCGAACAGGACGGGGAAGTCGATGCTGCCGGTTCCAGGCTCGTGGCGTCCCGGGGCGTCGGCGACCTGGATATGACCGATGTGATCAAAGCAGGCCTCGATGATGGGCGCCGGATCGCCCTCCATGATCTGCGTGTGATAGGCATCCAATTGCAGCATCAGGTTTTCCGCAGCCACCTCTTCGATGATCGACAGCGCCTGGGTGCTGCGATTGAGGTAAAAACCGGGCATGTCGTCGGTATTGATCGGCTCGATGAGCAGGGTGATCCCGGCCTCGGCGGTGCGCTGCGCCGCATACCGCAGATTTGAGACCAAGGTTTCGCCTGCATCATCCTTGTCGTCAACCAGACCAGCCAGACAGTTGATCCGAGGGCAGCCTAATGCCATGGCATAGTCGATGGCGCGGCCGACGCCGTCCTCGAATTCCGAGACCCGGCCGGACAGACAGGCGATGCCGCGATCACCGGCCTGCCAGTCACCGGGCGATAAATTGAAAAGCGCGCAGCTCAGGCCGTTGTCCGCCAGGCGCTGGGCGAGGTCAGCTTTATCGTGGTCATAGGGGAAATGCCATTCCACGGCGCTGAAGCCGGCATCGGCCGCGGCTGCAAATCGGTCGAGAAAATCGATCTCGGTGAACAGAAAGCTGATATTGGCAGCGAGGCGGGGCAAGGTGTTATTAATTTCTCCGGCGTCGTTAGGAATTATTAACGTCTTCGGTGTAAGTTGTTCAGCATGATTTCGGACAGGTCACGACAGTTCATAAACTGTCGTTTTGTTTGCCTTCCCATTGTCACCATAAGAATATTTAGAACGCCCAGGATGGCTTGGGCGCAAGGACCGAGTAGTGATGAATTCTCAAGTCAAAAACAAGATTTCGCGGCTTTACGATAAGCCGCTGTTAAGCAGTCTGACGGCGCTGGCGTTCATAACGGCATCAATCATTATCAGCATCAGCCTGTCTTAGGTAAACGCCGGGGGCGGCGCAGCAACTCGCCGCCGCAGTTGGGACAGACAGCAGAC
The DNA here is from genome assembly GCA_046582565.1 of Alphaproteobacteria bacterium. GTDB lineage: Bacteria > Pseudomonadota > Alphaproteobacteria > JAAXGF01 > JAAXGF01 > JAYGED01. The sequence goes on along the minus strand of JAYGED010000123.1, from coordinate 14,592 downwards.
ATTTTGTCTGTGCAGCCGCCACAGAAGCTGCATTCAAAGCTGCATATATAGGCCTCGTCGCCATGGCCCATGGCGAGCCCGCATTTCTCGCAATTCTCTTTCATCTGTAAAGCCATCCCATCGCCCCTTTCTCTTTCCAACAGCCTGTCCGCAGGTTGATTGCAAGCCAGTCACCTTAGCGTATAACTATGACTGCGAGGCAGGGAAGGGTTGGTTATGAACGAGTCCAAGGCGGATTTGATTCTCCGGAGCGGACGTGTCTGGCGCGGTGTTGGTGACGGGTTCACCGAGGCTGTGGCCGTGTCGCGGGGCCGGGTCATGGCGGCTGGGAACGACGGCGACATCGACGGACTTGTTGGGCCGGAAACGCGGGTTATCGACCTTCGGGGGCGTCTGGCGATTCCCGGAATTAACGATGCCCATATGCATCTATTGCCCCTCGGCCTGGCCCAGCGCGAGGTCGATGTGCGGCCCGGTCGCGCGGCCACCGTGCCTGCGCTGCTCGAACAGGTGCGGCTCGGTGTCGCCTCGCACGCGCCGGGCGAATGGGTCTATGGCCGGGGCTATGATCATTATCTGATGGCCGAGAAACGTCACCCACTGCGCGAGGAGCTTGACCTCGTCGCCCCGGATAACCCGGTCTATATCAAGCGCTGTTGCGGCCATATGGGGGTCGCCAACTCGGCCGCCCTGATTTGCGCCGGCATCACCGAGGCGACGCCTCAGCCGGACGGTGGCCATCGGGAACTCCAGAACGGCCGGCTTACCGGCCTGCTCCAGGAGCGCGCCCAGGACGCCATATTCGCCGCCATGCCGCCGCCCGATCTTGAGGAGCTTGTTCAGGGTATCGAGGACGGCGGCAATTTGTTGCTGGCAAAAGGCATTACCTCGGCCATGGATGCCGGTGTCGGCATGCGCGCCGGGTTCGACGACTACCTTGCCTATGTTCGGGCCCGCGACACGGGCCGCTTGCCGGTGCGCGCCTATCTTTGCCTGCTGGGCGGGCCGAACGGCATCGTCGAGCAGGCGTATGAGGCGGGTCTGATCACCGGGGTCGGCGATAGCCGCATGAAGATCGGGTCGGTGAAAATCTTCACCGACGGCAGCGCCGGCGGGCGCACGGCGGCCATGCGCGAGCCGTATCTGGGCGACGACGATGAACACGGGATATTCTGCTTTTCCGACGGCGAGGTCGAGGCCATGGTGCTCGACTGCCACGCCAAGGGCTATCAGCTCGCCATCCACGCCATCGGCGACGCGGCTATCGACCAGACCATAGCCGCCGTGCGGATCGCCCTGGCGACCGTCCCCGCCAAGGACCGCCGCCACCGCATCGAGCATTGCGGCTTCATCCATCCTGAGCAGATCGCCGAAATGAAGCGCCTCGGCATGATATGCGCGCCCCAGCCGATCTTCATGCGCCAGTTCGGCGATGCCTATGTGGAATTGCTCGGCGAAGCCCGCGCGGGCTCGGCCTATCCCATGGCCAGTTGGGGCCGGGCCGGGCTTCATCCGGCGGCAAGCACCGATTCACCGGTCTCGGACTACGACCCCTTCGCCAATCTCCATGCCGGGGTTACCCGGCTCACCACCGGGGGACTGGTGATCGGTCCCGATGAACGGGTCAGTGTCGAGGAGATGCTCGGCGCGATGACCTGGAATGGCGCCTACAGCAGTTTCGATGAGACCGAACGCGGCCGCCTGGATGACGGCATGCTGGCCGATATAGCGGTGCTGTCGAAGGATCTTTTTACCGTCGATCCCGAGGAATTCCTTGAGACCCAGGCCGACCTGACCATACTCGGCGGCGCCGTGGTTCATGACCGCATGGGCGAGGCCGCGGGCTGATATTGAAACTCTAGGGGGGATTCATGGTCTGGATTAACACCGTATCCTACGCGGATTCCGACGGACGCCTGCGCCGGCTCTACGACCGGGTGAAGGGGCCTGGCGATAACGTCGATAACATCATGATGATGCACAGCCTGCGCCCGCACAGCATGGAAGGGCATATGGCGCTCTATAAAAATGTTATCCACCACAATTCAAACACAGTGCCCAAGTGGTTCCTCGAGACCATTGGCGTCTGGGTCAGCCTGCTAAACCGTTGCGATTACTGCTCCGATCACCATTTCATGGGCCTCAGACGCCTGCTCGGCGACGAGACAAAGGCCACGGCGATCCGCGCGGCGCTCGATGAGGAGGATATCGAGCGAGGCCCCTTTGCGGAGAAGGAGATGCTTGCCCTGCGCTACGCCGAAGCCCTGAGCCGCGACCCGGCATCGGTGAGTGAAGCCATGGTCGAGGGTCTGCGCCAAGCCGGCTATGACGACGGCGAGATTCTTGAGATCAACCAGGTCACCGCCTATTTCGCCTATGCCAACCGCACCGTGCTGGGTCTCGGCTGCTCGACCGAAGGCGATGAGCTCGGCCTCTCGCCCGGCCAGTCGGACGACCCCGACGACTGGTCACACGGTTAGGGTTTAATCCTGCACCCATTCGCGGCCCGAGGGCAGGGGGGCTTGGCGGTCTTCGATCCAGGCGGCGATGTCGATGAGCACCGCCTCGGCGCCGAGATCGCGCAGCAGCATGTGATAGCCCGAACCGTAGAGCGCCACGCGATGATGGGAGCTGAGACGGGCCAGCATGTCGTATGTAGGGCCCTTGGGGATCAGCTGGTCGTTGTCGCCGTAAAGCACCAGGGTTGGAATGGTCAAGCCGGGGGCCGAGTCGAAGGCGGCATCCATCAGGTTGACCAGGCCGTAGATCGCATCGATGCGAGTGTGTTTGATGATGTTGGGGTCGCGCGACAGGGCGAGCAGCATCTCGCGATTGTCCGACGGCTTGATGCCCAGGTCCCGGCCCGACGGCGTCGCCCCGGGTATGACATGGGCGCCGACCCATAAAGCCGCCCGGTAGAAAATATTCATGGTCTGCCAGCCGCGCACGGCGGGCGCCACGAGTACCACGCCGTCCACATTGGGCGCCGCCTCGCTAGCCATCAGGGTCATGATCGCTGCGCCGCCCATACTCTCGCCGAGCAGATAGAGCGGCAAGTCTGGATGGGCGCGCGCAATCAGCCCGGCAACGCTCTGCAGATCATCGACCAGACTATCGACGCCGGGCCATAGGCCATGGTTGGCGGATCGGCCGAAGCCGCGCTGGTCGTAGGCGTATGTGGTAATACCCTGCGTTGCCCAGAAGTCGGCGGAACCCGCAAAGGCATTGGAATAATCGTTGAAGCCATGCAGGGCGACGATGACAGCCCTGGCTTCGCCCTCGGCGCGCCAAATGCGCAGCGGCAGTTTGGCGCCGTCGGCGGCGAGAATATGGCCGGATGTCAATTCAGGGGCCATGATCGAAGGCCCGGCGGATTCGATGTGCGGCGCACAGGCGCCGAGGGCCAGGAACAGGCCGGCGAATAAAACACCGCGAAAGTCAGTCATGGCCCCTGGTATAACAACATAGGCGTTTGCCTGTCATCCATCGCCGGTTTATCTTGCAGCCCCATTTCCAGCTAAGCGAAACCATGACGCCATTTCATCCCCGCATCGGCAATCAGGTCAATTGGTACGGCCTGTGGACGCTCTATTTGCGCGAAGTGACCGTGTCCGTCAAAATGGCCGGCCACACCCTGCTCGCACCGATGATCATGGGGCTGCTGTTCCTCGCCGTCTTCAGCCTCCCCCTCGACGGCGGCTCGCGCCTTGTGTCGGGGGTGCCGTTCCTGACATTCCTCGGGCCGGGCCTGGTGATGATGGGGCTGGTTCACGCCGCCTTCGAGGGCGCCGCAAATTCCATCCTTCACAGCAAGCTCGAAGGCACCATCGTCGATGTGCTGATGCCGCCGCTCGGGCCGACGGAATTCGTCGCCGGCCACATATTCGGCGGCGCAACGCGAGGGTTGTTCGTCGCTACGGCCATGCTTCTCGCCATGCAGCCCTTCGTGTCGCTCATCCCGGTCCATCCGGGGCTGGTGCTGTTTCATGCCGTCGCCTCTGCCCTGGTGCTTGCCATGCTGGGGCTGATCGCCGGGCTGTGGGCGCAGAAATGGGACAATCTGGCGATGATCAATAATTTCACCATTACGCCGCTCGCCTTTCTCTCCGGTGTGTTCTTCTCGACCGAGAGCCTGCCCGAGCTGTGGCGCGCGGCCAACCTGTTCAATCCGTTTTTCTACATGATTGACGGCTTCCGCTATGGTTTCATTGGTCACGCCGATGCCTCGCCGAGCCTGGGTATCGCCATGATCCTCACGCTCGTCATGGCGCTCTGGCTGGTCTGTCACCGGCTGGTCGCCACGGGCTACAAGCTCAAGCCATGACCATGTGTCTTGCCGCCAACTCTTACCAGGGCTATCTATAAATATGACTGAACCTATAAGCATAATGCCTCATGCCCAGCGCCTCGTCGGCAGCTCGCTGAACTGGTATGGCGCCTATACCTTTTACTTCAAGGAAGTGCGGCGCTTCCTCAAGGTGCCGGCCCAGACGGTTGTTGCCCCCATGGCGACGACCCTGTTGTTCCTTGCGGTGTTCAGCCTGGCTATCGGCGGCGCCGGACGTACCATGGCCGGGGTTCCGTTGCTCAATTTCCTGGCGCCCGGCCTGATCGTCATGGCGATGATGCAGAGCGCCTTCGCCAACGCCTCCTCGAGCCTGATCATGGCAAAAATCCAGGGCACTATCGTCGATCTGCTGATGACCCCCCTGGGCCCGCTCGAATTGATGATCGGCTATGTCTTCGGCGGCGCGACCCGGGGCCTGATCACCGGCGCCGTGCTGCTGCTGGCGGTCCAGCCTTTTGTATCAGTGCTTCCGGTGCATATTGGCTACGTGCTGTTCCACGCCGTTGCCGCTTCCATCATGCTGGCCCTGCTCGGTCTTCTCGGCGGGCTGTGGGCGGAGAAATTCGACCATATTTCGGCGGTGACCAATTTCGTCATCACGCCGCTTGCCTTTCTCTCCGGCACCTTCTATTCGGTCGACCGGCTGCCCGGCATCTGGCACAGCATCAGTCAGTTCAATCCGTTCTTCTATGCCATCGACGGTTTTCGCTATGGCTTCATCGGCCGCGCCGACGGCGACCTTACCACCGGCATCATTGTGCTGCTGGCGATCGACATTGCTTTGTGGATCGCTTGCCATCGCCTGCTGGCCAGCGGCTATAAGCTAAAACCGTGAATCTCGATCAATTCTCCCGGCAATTCCCCCGGGTCCGCCTGGCCCATCTGCCGACGCCGCTGGAGCCGCTGGAGCGCCTGAGCGATCATCTCGGCGGGCCGCGCATTTATGTGAAGCGCGATGACTGCACCGGCCTCGCCACCGGCGGCAACAAGACCCGCAAGCTGGAGTTCCTGCTCGCCGACGCCCTGGAGACGGGCTGCGATACCATCATCACCGAGGGCGGCCGGCAATCGAACCATGTGCGCCAGACGGCGGCGGCGGCGGCCAAGCTCGGCCTCGACTGCGAGCTGGTGCAGCAAACCGCCCATTTCTGGCAGGACCCGGACTATGACCAGACCGGCAATATCTTTCTCGACCGCCTGCTCGGCGCCCGGCTGCACGATGTGCCCGGCGAAGCCGACCGCAAGCCGGGCATGGCCGAGGTCGCCGAGGCGGTCGCCGCGCGCGGCGGCAAGCCCTATGTGATTCCCGCCGGGGGATCGACTCCCCTGGGCGGCCTGGGCTACGCCGGCTGCGCCTTCGAAATCGCCGACCAGGCCGAGGCCCTGGACATCACCGTCGACCACATCGTCCTGGCCAGCGGCAGCGGCGGCACCCAGGGCGGCCTGGTCGCCGGCTTGCTTGCCCTTGGCGGCGGTATTGCTGTTCTCGGGCCCGCCCTCGGCATCGATATCGACGCCGACCCCCAGGGCGTGCCCGAGCGGGTGCGCGCGGTCGCCGAGGGAACCGCGGCGCTGCTCGGTGTGTCTGGCGGCGTGCCCGCTAGCGCGGTGGCAGTTAATTCCGATTATGCCGGTGAAGCCTATGGCGCACCGACGCCGGGGATGGTCGAGGCGGTGACCCTGCTTGCCCGCCTCGAAGGACTGCTGCTCGACCTGGTCTACAGCGGCAAGGCCATGGCCGGTCTGATCGATCTGATCCGCCAGGGGGTCTTCGCGGCCGGCGAAACGATCGTCTTCATTCACACCGGCGGTATGCCGGCCCTGTTCGCTTATCGCGGCGCTTTCGAGGATTTATAGAGCCATGACCGAATTCGATCTGATTATTGCCGGCGGCACCGTGGTGACCGCGTCCGACAGGACGGCTTGCGATGTCGCCGTCAAGGACGGCAAGGTGGTGCAGCTGGGCGTTGGTCTGGAGGGTGCCGCACGGACTATTGATGCGCGCGGCAAACTGGTGTTGCCCGGCGGCATCGACAGCCATTGTCATATTGCGCAAGCCGGCTCCATCGGGGTCGAAACCGCCGATGATTTTCGCTCCGGCAGCATTTCGGCGGCCTGTGGCGGGACCACCACCATCATCCCCTTCGCGGCCCAGTATAAAGGTCAGTCTCTCCGCAAAGTGGTCGAGGATTACCACGCCCGGGCGAATGGCGAAGCGGTCATCGATTACGCCTTCCACCTGATCATCTCGGACCCTAGCCCGAAGGTCATGGGCCAGGAGCTTCCCGCCCTGATCCGCGACGGCTGTACCTCGTTCAAGGTCTATATGACCTATGATGCTCTCAAGCTGGACGATCGTCAGATGCTCGAAGTGCTGGCCTGCGCGCGGCGCGAGGGCGCCATGACCATGATCCATGCGGAGAACAACGATGTTATCGTCTGGCTCACCGAACGGCTGCTCGCCGCTGGTCACGAAGCGCCTCACTATCATGCGGTCGCCCATGCAGCGCCGGCCGAGCGCGAGGCTACTCACCGCGCCATAACCCTGGCTGAAATACTCGATGTGCCGGTGCTTATCGTCCATGTATCGGGCGCCGAGGCCATCGAGCAGATACGCTGGGCCCAGGGTAAGGGCCTGCGTGTTTTTGGCGAGACCTGCCCGCAATATCTCTTCCTCACCGCCGATGATATGAACCGGCCCGGCTTCGAGGGCGCCAAATATGTCTGTAGCCCGCCGCCGCGTGACGCCGCCAATCAGGAATTCGTCTGGAACGGCATCGCATCGGGAGTGCTGTCGGTGTTTTCCTCGGACCATGCGGCCTATGTTTATAATTCGTCTACAGGCAAGAAGGCGAAAGGTGAGAACACTGCCTTTAACGCCATTCCCAACGGTGTACCGGGGCTGGAAATCCGCCTGCCCCTGCTGTTCTCCGAAGGGGTCGGCAAGGGACGTATCAGCCTGGAGCAGTTCGTCGCCATCACCGCCGCCAACGCTGCCAAAATTTACGGGCTCTATCCGCGCAAGGGGACCATCACCGTGGGTTCCGATGCAGACATCGCCATTTGGGACCCGGAGCTCGAAGTCACCATCTCCATCGACATGCTCCACGACAACATGGATTATACCCCCTACGAGGGCCGCAAAATCAAAGGCTATCCCATAACCACTTTGTCGCGCGGCGAGGTGGTGTGGGACGGCGAGAAGCCCACCGGCACCCCAGGCAACGGCCAGTTCTTGCGCTGCGACCTGCCTGAGCCGGCCAAGCCCCAAGGCAAATTCGTCGCCGGTTTCAACCCGGAGAGCGGGGAATTCGACTGATGGCGACCACCTGCATACGCAATGCCGCCTGGGTCGCGGCGTGGGATGCGGCGGCTGGCCGCCATCTTTACAAGCGTGATATCGACGTCGTCTTTTCGGGCGGCAGCATCGACCATGTGGGGCCCGGCTACGACGGTGCTGCGGATACGGAAATTGACGGACGCGATCTGTTCGTCATGCCCGGGCTGGTCAATATTCATTCCCACCCGACCACCGAGCCCGCCATGCGCGGCGTACGCGAAGAGCATGGTGTCGCCGGGATGTATCAGTCCAGTCTCTACGAGCGCTCAATCGCATTTCACCTCGATGGCGAGGGCCGGCGGGCGGCGGCCGAAGTCGCCTATGGTGAATTGCTGGTCTCCGGGGTGACGTCCCTGGCCGATCTTTCGGGCGCCTTCGACGGCTGGCTCGACATCTTGGCGAAAAGCGGCCTGCGCGCCTTCGTGGCGCCGGGCTATGCGTCGTCGTCGTGGCATCTGGAAAACGATCATGACCTCAAATTTTCCTGGAACGAGGAAGCCGGCCGTCAGGGGCTGAACGATGCGCTCAAGCTGATCGACCAGGCCGAGGCCCATCCGTCGGGCCGGCTCAGCGGGGTTCTCTATCCGGCCCAGATCGACACCTGTTCGGAAGCGCTGCTGCGCGACAGCATGGCGGCGGCCCGCGAACGGGGCCGCCCGCTGACCACCCATATCGCGCAATCCGTGCCCGAGTTTCTCGAAATGACCCGGCGCCATGGCGTGACGCCGATCCAGTGGGCCCAGGATATCGGCCTGCTTGGCCCCGGAACCATTCTCGGCCACGCCATCTTCATTGATGAGCATTCCTGGCTTCACTGGCCGGGCCGAAACGACCTCAACCTGCTGGCCGACAGCGGCGTCGCAGTGGCCCATTGCCCGACGCCTTTCGCCCGCTATGGCCAAACGCTGGAGGATCTGGGCCGCTACATCCGCGCCGGCGTGACCATGGGGATCGGCACCGACTGTGCGCCCCACAACATGCTTGAGGAGATGCGCTGGGCCGCCATTCTCGCTCGGATCGCCGCCGGTGATCTGGCGACGTTATCCACCGCCGATGTGTTCCACGCCGCCACCGTGGGGGGCGCCACGGCACTGATGCGCGACGATATCGGCCGCCTGGCGCCGGGCATGAAAGCCGATATCGTGCTCGCCGATATCACCATCCCGGAGATGATGCCGGCGCGTGACCCGCTGCGTGGCATGGTCTACACGGCGGCCGAGCGGGCGGTGCGCGACGTCTATATTGACGGCCGGCAGGTGGTCGCCGACGGCAAGCTGTTGACCCTGGATAGGGCGGATGCCGCCGGCCGCCTGACCGAAGCCCAGGCCCGCATGATCTCGGCCACGCCCCAGCACGACTACGCCGGCCGCACAGCCGATGAAATATCGCCGCTCAGCTTGCCGCTAACCTAGAAGGAGACTGCCATGAGCGCCTACCTGATCTGTACGGTTCGGGTCGAAGACCCCGAAGTCTACAAACTCTATACCGCCCAGACGCCGGCGCTGATCGCCAAACACGGCGGGCGCTTTCTGGTGCGCGGCGGGCCGGTTGAGACCTTGGAGGGCCCGGACTTCGGCGATCGCATGGTGGTCATCGAGTTCCCCTCCCTGGAGGCGGCCAAGGAGCTCTATGACTCGCCCGAATACCAGGCGGCCATGATCCACCGCCAGGCCTCGTCGCAAGCCACCTTCCTGCTCGCCGAGGGCGTACCCGACGGCGATACCGCGCCCGAAGCCAAGGTCGCCAAGACAGGGTGAGTGACCTGCTTGCCCGCGCCTGCGTTTCCTGGCAGCATCGCGCCGCACACATAGGGGAGGGATAGTTAATGTCCCGCATCATCACCGTAGGCGCTGCGCAGATGGGGCCGATTCAGAGGGGCGACGACCGGAAATCGGTGGTCGCGCGCCTGCTGGCGCTTATGGCAGAGGCCCACGGCAAGGGTTGCGATCTGATCGTGTACCCTGAGCTTGCCCTGACCACCTTATTCCCGCGCTGGCTGATGGAGGACCAGGAAGAAATCGATGGCTGGTTCGAGAGCGCCATGCCGTCGAACGAAACCCAGCCGTTGTTCAACGCGGCCAAGGAGTACGGCTTGGGGTTCCACCTGGGCTATGCGGAACTGGCGCGGGAGACCGCTACAACACGGCGATCATGGTCGATAAGCAAGGTCATATGTTCGCTAAATTCCGCAAGATTCACATACCGGGCCATGCGGACTATGAGCCCACGTATCGTTATCAGCATCTTGAGAAGCGTTATTTCGAGGTCGGTGACCTGGGGTTTCCCGTGTGGAAGGCTTTCGGCGGCCATGTGGGCATGGCTATCTGCAACGATAGGCGCTGGCCCGAGACCTACCGGGTGATGGGGCTGCAGGACGTTGAAATGGTGCTGATCGGCTACAACACGCAGTCTCTCGCCCAGGACGGTTCCTACCCGGCTCACCTCAGCATGTTCCACAATCATCTGTCCATGCAGGCCGGCGCCTATCAGAATTCCACCTGGGTCGTCGGCGTGGCCAAGGCCGGATGCGAGGAGGGTATTGATATGATCGGCGGCAGCGCTATCATCGCCCCGACCGGTGAGATCGCCGCCCAATGCATCACCGAGGAAGATGAATTGATCGTCCATGATTGCGATCTCGACGCCTGCAAGCCCGCCAAGGAAGATATGTTTAATTTCGCGGCCCACCGGCGTATCGAGCACTACGGCCTGATTGCCGAGCGCACCGCCGCCAAGCCGCCGAGCGACTAACCAAGGAGACTATCACTGCATGTCCCGCATTATTACCGTTGGTGCCGCCCAGTTGGGGCCGATACAGAAGGCCGAGAGTCGGGCGTCCGTGGTCGAACGCATGCTGGCGTTGATGGCCAAGGGCCGGGAGCGGGGAGTCGAGCTGATCGTTTTTCCCGAACTTGCCCTGACCACCTTCTTCCCACGCTGGATGATGGAGGACCAGGCCGAGGTCGATACATGGTTCGAGCGCGAGATGCCCAACGAGGCGACGCAGCCGCTGTTCGACGCGGCGCGCGACTATGGCATGGGGTTTCATATCGGATATGCGGAACTGGTTGAAGAAAATGGTGTAGTCCACAGATATAACACGGCAATTACTGTCGACAAGGCAGGTAAAATCGTCGGGAAATATCGTAAAATCCATCTGCCGGGCCATTCGGAGTTCGATCCGGATCGCAAGTTCCAACATCTCGAGAAACGCTATTTCGAGATCGGCAATCTGGGCTGGCCGGTGTGGCGCATCTTCGGCGGTATCATCGGCATGGCGATCTGCAACGATCGGCGCTGGCCCGAGACCTATCGGGTCATGGGGCTCCAGGGGGTTGAGATGGTGCTGCTCGGCTACAACACGCCGACGGTCAATTCACAATCGGACGAATCGCCCCACCTGCGCATGTTCCACAACCAGATGTCCATGCAGGCGGGGGCCTATCAGAACGCCACCTGGGTGATCGGCGTCGCCAAGGCGGGCTGCGAGGACGACAACGACCTCATGGGCGGCAGCGTCATTATCGCGCCGACCGGCGAGATCGTTTCCCAATGCCGCACTCTGGAGGACGAGCTGATCACCGCCGATTGCGACCTGGATGCCTGCAATTTCGCCAAAGCGACGATTTTCAACTTCGCCGCCCACCGGCGTGTCGAGCATTACGGCCTGATTACCGAACGCACCGGCGCCGAGCCGCCGCCGGAGGAATGAAGTGAGCCAGCGTATCATCGTCATCAATCCGAACTCGTCGGTTGCCTGCACCGAGGGTATCGATGCGGCGTTGGATGGCCTGCGCCTTGACGGCGGGCCCGTGATCGACTGTCAGACCATGGCCGAGGGGCCGCCCGGCATCGAGACCCAGGCCCATGTGGACGGCATTGTCGAGCCCCTATGCCGTAAGATCGCCGACCAGGACAGCAGCGCCGACGGTTTCGTCATCGCCTGCTTCTCCGATCCCGGCCTTCATAAGGCTCGCAAAATTACCGCCAAGCCGGTGCTCGGCATCGCCGAGAGCGGTCTGTTGACGGCCCTGACCCTGGGCCAGCGCTTCGGCATCATAGCCATTCTGGAAGCCTCCCTGCCGCGTCATTTGCGCTTCATCCGCGCCATGGGCGTCGAGTCCCGCCTGGCCGGGGAGCGCGCCGTCGGCCTCGGCGTCACCGAGCTTGAAGACGAAGACAGAACCCTCACGCGCATGATCGAATGCGGTCGCCAGCTCAAGGACGAAGACGGCGCCGATGTGCTGATCATGGGCTGCGCCGGCATGGCGCGCTATCGCGAGCGTCTTGAAGACACCCTCGGCCTGCCGGTCATCGACCCGACCCAGGCCGCCGTAGGCATGGCCATCACCGCCGTGCGTTTGGGCTACGCCTCAGCTAGATAATAACTTCCGGCGCGTCCGCGCTGGCTATTTTCCATTCACAAGTTGCGCCGAGATCCTCGCGGGCGTGTTTGGTCAGTTCCTCGGCGGCGTTTGTGAGCCGCTCCGCGCCGTCATCGGCCAGGGTCTGCAGCACCAGAGTCGCGTCGCTCGTCGACGGCTGGATGCGGCTGCGCGCGTCCTGGCGCCAGTTCCAGCGCCGGCACAGCACATGGGCGGTATCGGCCAGCACCACCTCGCCAGGCTTGGGCGGATCGTCGCTGTCCGGGTCGCCGGCGAGGTCGCGGAAGCCGTCGCCGGGCTTGGCATAGCGAAAGGCCAGGGGCGGGCTGAGGGCGGCCAGATCATCGGCCCCCGCGGGGATGCGGTATTTCACGCTGAGCGCGTTATAGAGATCGACCAGGGGCGCGACATGCGGCAGCCCATCACCGCGCCCGATGCGCCGAAGCAATGCCTCGCAGGCGTTGCGGTAGCTGGTTTTCTTGATGCCGAAGGAGCGGTAGGCGGCGCGCCATTGCCGGATTTCCTCAAGCTCGGCAATCGCCGTCGCCGACAGAATGGCGGTGGTCTCCCGTTCGGTCTCGGCGGCCAGAGCCTCGATGCCCGGCCCGCAATCGCTGGGCGACCGGATACCGCGCAGCACGGCGAAGGCGACACGGAAGTCCGGGTAGTCGCCGATGACGTCGCCGATATGGAGAGCGATCACGGCTACCAGCCGAGACCGTGCTGTATGTGGTAGGGCTGGCGGGCCAGGCCGACGCAGTAGTGGCCCACATGATCCTCAAGCGCCAGGCTCAACTCGCGCATCTCGGCGGTGGCGCCGCGCAGGCGTTCAACCGCCGCCTCGACATCGGTCATCAGCTTGCCGTAGTCAAATGTGGTGAAGCGGCCCTCATCGAGCAGCATGCGGCCACCGACCATGACGCTTGAGACGGCGCTGGAATCCTCGCTATGGACGATCTGGTTGGTGGGGTCGTTGAACGGCACGAAGTTGATGTTGTCGAGGTCGAGGAACAGCATGTCGGCCTTGTATCCAACCTCGATACGGCCGATCTCGCCGTCCATGCCCAGGGTCCGGGCGCTGCCCACGGTGGCCGCCATCAACACCTCCTCGGTGGACAGCCAGGCGGTATAATCGGGCGTGCGAATCCGCGAGGCGAAAGAGGCGATGCGGGTGGCGTCGAACATGTTCTGGTTGTCGGAGCAATTCGAGCCGTCGGTGCCGATGCCGACGTTGAGCCCCGCCACCAACATGTCGCGCACCGGGGCGACGCCCGAGCCGAGACGCAGGTTGCTGCCCGGGTTATGGGCCACCGAGGCGCCGTTGTCGGCCATGCGCTTGATGTCGTCGCTGTCGAGCCAGACCGAGTGGGCGCCGGTGAAATGGGGGCCGAGGAAGCCGAGCTCATCGAGGTGTGCGGTCAAGGTCTTGCCGTATCGCTTGATGCCCGAGACCGCCTGGATCTTCGATTCAGCCAGATGCATATGCAGCCCGATATCTTCGTCGGCGGCCAGGTCGCCGCAGGCGGTGATGAAGTCGTCGCTGCAATGAAGCGGGATGGTCGGCGCCAGGGCCGGGCGCACCCGGCTGCGGTCGAAGGACCAGCCGTGGATCATGGCGCGGGCCGCCGCCAGGCTCTCGCGGTAGGGCGCCGCCTTGACCTGCTCGACCCGCTTTCGCAAGCCTGAGGGCAGGGCGTCCATCAGGCCGGGGATGGCTTCGAAGAACAGCCGGTCGGCCATCATCGGCGCGACCACGGCCCGCATGCCGACCTCGGCATAGGCCCGGGCCACTGCCGCCATGCCTTCCGCGGTGGGCAGCGGAAACTCGGCATAGAGATCATAGGCGGCGGTGCAGCCCTTGCGAATCATCTCGGCGGCATTGAGCCTGGCCGACAGATGCAAATCGTCGAGGCTGCGGCTGCCGCTGATCCACGGTCCGGCGTTAAGCAGCAGCTCGAGAGTCCAGCGATCGCCCAAACCCTTGGCCAGGGAACCATGGCCATGGGTATGGGCGTTGATCAGGCCGGACATGATCAACCGTCTTGCGGCATCGACTTCGCGGGCGCCGTCGGGCGCGGCCATGCCGGGCTCGCCGATCTCTCGGATACTGTCGCCCTCGATCAGAATATCTTTTGGATCGGCACTGTGTCCGGCGATGTCGAGCAGCCGTCCGCCCCGGACGATCTGGAAATCCAGATCAGTCAATTCGTGGGTCCAATCAGCCGGTCTGCGATCAGGGTCAGGGCGGTGCGGTCGGTGCCGACGCGGGCAAAACTGTCGCCATAGCGCCGCGCGGTGGCCGCCATGCTGGCCTCGCCGAGATCATCACGGAGTTTGCGCAAGGGCCAGCCCTGTTCGATGAGCAGCCGGGCGGCGGCGTGGCGCAAATCTTCGAAGCGGTATTTGGCTTTGCCGTCCGCGTCGCTCATGCCCAGCTTCTTCTGCAGCCGGGCAAAATCGCCGCGCTGGAAGAGCCCGGCGCTCATCAGCCCGCCGTCCTTGCCGGGAAACACCAGATT
>JAYGED010000102.1:0-5231 GCA_046582565.1 Alphaproteobacteria bacterium | reverse complement strand
TGGACCTCTCAAGGGGGGCTGACCAGAGGCGGTCAAAACGCTGGTCGTCGGCGGTCACTTCCGGTCGCTGGTGCGTCCCGATATCCTGCCCACGGGCTAAACGCCACCGCGGGACGCAAATGCTAACTCTATAGGGAGCGTTCATTCAAACGGAGAGGTGCCTTGATTGATGCGTGCAATCGTTGTTGAAAAGCCGGGCGGTTTGGAGAAACTCCAACTACGAAAACTGCCGGCGCCCGAACTCGGGCCCGGCGAGGTTCCGATCGAAGTCGCCTATGCCAGCTGTAACTGGAGCGACATCCAGAAGCGCCAAGGCATCTATCCCGATACGGTATCCTACCCGGTGATCCTGGGCGGCGAGGTTTCGGGTCACGTCGCCGCCAAGGGGCGCGGCGTGCGCGGATTCAAAACCGGCGACAAGGTCGCGGCGATCGCCGGACCCCGCTGCGTCGGCGGCTTCGCCGAAAGAGTCGTGGTGCCGACGGACTACGTCATCGGCCTGCCCGATGAATTCCCGCTCGATCTCGGCGCCGCCTTCCCGATGGTCTCACTGACCGCCTATCACCTGACCCGCAGCGCCTATCATGTGCGCAAGGGCGAGTTCGTCCTGGTGCATGCCATCGGCGGCGCCGTTGGCCTGATGCTGACCCAGATGCTCAAAGGGTTCGGCGCCAAGGTCATCGGCACGGTGGGTGGGCCCGGCAAGGGCGACCGGGCACTCGCCTTCGGCGCCGACCGCGTCGTCGACCGCAGCCGCGAGGACTTCGTCGAGGCGGCACGCGACTTCAGCGGCGGCAAGGGCATCGACCTGGTCATCGATTCGCTCGGCGCCGACATACTCGAACGCAGCTTCGACACGCTGCGCACGTATGGCCATATCATCAACATCGGCGAGGCGGCGGGCTATCCCGACTTCCCGATCCGGCCCAAGCTCTACGAGCGTTCGACCTCGCTCGCGGGCTTCGAGGTGCTGCACGCCCGGCCCGGCTCGGCGCGCTGGCGGCGCGGCGTCAAATTCGTCGTCGATGGATTGGCGAGCGGCCGGCTGAAGCTACCAATTGAGGCCATCTTCCCGCTCGAACAATGCGTTGATTTGCAGCGCAGGCTGGAACAGCGCGGCGTCAGCGGCAAGCTCCTGCTCGAGATCGGCGGCGTCTCCCGCACAGCCTGACAGACTCAAACACGCGCGTTGAAGCCATAGAAGGGTTCGCGCGGGGCGTCGTCGAGATAGCCGTCGTAGAACTGCTTGACATACGGCAGCACGCTGCGACTGAGCGCGGTTCGCCTAATTTCGTCGTTGCTCGCCGGCCCGGCGAGGCTCTCGGCGAGCTCGGCGAGGGCGGCCTTCTTGTCGAGGCGTGTGAAGCGTCCATCACGCAGAATCGGCTCGCCGGCGACGAGCACTGTCTTGACGCCCGTTGTCTTGGCGCGATGGATGATCGCGTCAACCACCGATACTTCGATGTCGAGATCAAGGAACGGATAGGCAATATCCCGCCAGCTCATGACCACCAGATCGGCCGCCTTGCCGATCTCCAGGGCGCCGATATCGGCGCCGAAGGGTGTCGTATGGGCGCTGTTCTCGGTCGCCATGCGCAGCACCTGGGCCGATGTCGGCACGTTGTCGCCGAAGCCGGGCTCGCGGTGCAGCTTGAGCACCATGCGCATCTCCTGCAGCATGTCGCGGTCGTCGTTGATACCCGCTTCGTCGATGCCCAGGGCGACATTGACGCCACGCGCCGCAAGCTGGTTGACCGGCGCAATACCGCTCCTCAAGCGTAGGTTCGAACTCGCATTGTGGCAAACGTGGGTCGCGGTATCGGCAACAATCTCGATATCGCTTTCGGTGAACCAGGTGCTGTGGCCAAGGGTCGTCAACGGCCCGAGCATACCGAGTTGATGGATGTATTCGACCGCCGTGCCACCGCCGCGGCGGCGCGCATATTCTTTCTGATAGGCGCTTTCGAGCAGATGAATATGCATCGGCGCCTGGTACTTGTCGGACATTTCACGCACCGCCGCGAGCGCTTGGTCCGAGCACCAGTGCAGGTTACACGGGGCGAGCTGGATGCGGGTGCGCTCATGCTCGTTGAATTTCGCATACGTGTCCTCGAAGAGGCCGAGCTGTTCGTCGAGCGGCAACGAGTTCTTATCGAGGTAAGCGCCGAGATCGGCGGCAAGATCGTCGGGCAGGCGTCGCAAGAAGTCGGCGTCGTCCTCGTAGACGAGCCGGTTCTGGTCACGTAGCGCGTAGGAAAACGACACGCGCATGCCGATATCGCCATAGGCCTCGAGAACGCGGCCGATCACGGATTCAATATTTTTTAGCGGCCGCGGCGCCCAAACCTGCAGATGCTGCACCGCCGTGACGCCGGATTCGATCATCTCAAAGGCCGAGTAGAGGGTGTCGAGGTAGGGGTCGACAGCGCGTCCGGCGATACGAGTCGCGAGCCAAAGTTCGAGCGCGTAATCGCGCGATCCGAGTTGGATCGGCGTCAGGCCGACGTGGTGATGGCTGTTGACCAGACCCGGGATGACGACATCGTCGGGCGAGCCGATAACCTCATCGGGCTCGTACTTCTTCTCAATCTCGCCATGGACGCCAATATCGACGATCACGCCGTCACGCTGAAAGATCGCTCCATCCTCGATGACGTTCGCCTGATGACGGTTGTTGACTCCACAGACGACGTATCTTCCGCGAATCAGTGACGATGGCATGGAACCCTCGCAGCAGTTGGACCTATTTCGCCCGAACTGTGTCTTGGTCGCTGATCTGCTCCTGCTCGATGAAGGCGCGATCGACCTCGTCGGCCAAGAGGTCGATAAGATGGTCTCGCAGCTCGTGGAGCTTCGGATCCTTCGGGTCGCGTGGCCGCGGCAGATCGATCGGCACGATGCTTTTGATGGTCCCCGGCCGCGCCGTAAACACCACCACCCGGTCGGCGAGCGCCAGCGCCTCGTCGATGTGGTGGGTCACGAACAGGACCGACGCGCTGCTGTCGCGCCACACCTGGATCAAGAAGTCCTGCAGCTTGGAGCGGGTCTGTACATCGAGCGCCGCGAAGGGTTCGTCCATCAACAGTACTCTCGGTTCCATGGCCAGGGCGCGCGCCACCGCGGCGCGCTGGCGCATGCCGCCCGACAGCTCGTCCGGGCGCTTGTCCCCGAACCCGCCCAGACCGACCTTGGTCAACAGGGTGGCGGCGATCTTGTTTCGCTCGGCCTTCCCCATGCCGCGCAACTTAAGCCCGAAGGTCACATTTCCAACCACCGAAAGCCAGGGATAGAGCGAGGATTCCTGAAAGATCAGGCTGCGGTCGCTGTCGGGCGCCGTAACCGGCACGCCGTGCCCCTCGATCGTCCCACCGGTCAGTTCCTCTAGCCCGGCGATCAGGTACAAAAGTGTCGACTTGCCGCAGCCGCTAGGCCCGAGCAGCACGACAAATTCGTTCTGACCGACCTCGATGTTGAAATTCTTCAGTGCCTCGACCGCCCGGTCCGTACCCGCGCCCCAGACTTTGCTGACGTTGATGCAACGGATCGCCGGCGCCTCGCCGGTTGTTGCCGTCACGCTGCCCGATTTGCTCATCGACTCATTCGCCTTTCATTCTATGGCGTCCAATAGAGAACGCGCTGTTGGATCGTCCGCAGGGCAACGTCCAGCGCAAAGCCCACGACACCAATTATGCCCATGGTGAAGAACGCCAACTGCGAGTCGAATGTATTGCGCGATATGATGATCACGAGACCAAGCCCGCCGCCAACGCCCACCGACTCGGCGATGAGCACGATCATCCACGCGGCGAACAGGTTGAGTCTGAGGACGACGAACAGCCCCGGAAGGATCGCCGGGAGGATGGTCTGCATGAAGATCTGCAAGCGCGTCGCGCCCATGATGCGCGCAACATGGATATACGATTGCGGAAGAGCGTCGATCAGGCTCAGGGTCGCCAGGGTCATAATGAAGAACAGCGCTATATAGACCAGGAAGATTGCCGGCGCGTTGCCCAGGCCGAAGATCAGCATGGCGATCGGCAGCCAGGCGATCGGCGAGACCGGCGCCAACAGATTGATGACCGGTAGCATGAGCCGGCCGAACAGCGGCGAAAACCGGATCGCCATGCCGATCGTGAGGCTGGCCACCAGGGCGACCACGAGGCCGGCGATCACGCGCATGGTCGAGGCCGCGATCGTCTTGACGATGGTAAACAGAATCAGGCCTGCCGACGGGTTGCCCAGACGCGTCGACTTGTCGAACAGCTTGCCGGCCAGAAGGATATCCTGCAGGAAGATATGCGGCGGCGGCAGTAGCATCGGGTTCGCCCAGCCCATGTACCAGCAGAACTCCCAGATGACGGCGAATAGAGCGATCGAGGCAACCCACCAGCAAGCCGCGGAGGCGAATTTCGACAACCAGCCGGACTCTGCCTTTTTTGATGCCGTTGTCATGATTTTAACAACGTCTGGGTTACAGGAACCCAATAGAGCATGCGTCGTTGGACGAAGCGCAAGGCCATGTCGAAAACGAAACCGACCATGCCGATGACCACCATGCCGATCATCACCAAATTGGTGGCGCCGGTGTTCCGGGCCAGCATCACGAGCGCGCCGAGCCCTGAGTCGGAACCCGCCGATTCGGCGATCAGCACGATCATCCATGCGGCGAAAAGATTTAGCCTCAGGATCATGAACAGGCCCGGTAACACAGCAGGAACGATGACCTGCAGATAGGTCTGCAGGCGTGTCGCGCCCATGATCCTGGCGACGTTCAGATAGGTCTCCTTGACAGCGTCGATTTCGGAGATGGTGGCCAGCGAAATTATGAAATAGACCGCGAGGAAGACCAGGAATATGGCCGGCTGGTCGCCGGTGCCAAACAGAAAGACCGCGACCGGCAGCCAGGCGAACGGCGAGATCGGCGCCAGCAGGGTCACGATCGGCAGCAGAAGCTTGCCGAACACATGGAAATAGCGAATCAGGCTGCCCGTCAAAACGCCGAGAATGAAGCCCAGGCCCAGTCCGATAACGACGCGTATGACGGTTGCCAATATGGTACTGGCGACAGCGTGGTAGACCGTCGGCGCGGTATCATCACCGGCATTGATGTTGCCGAAGTCGAAGGCCGGCAGTTGATTTGGGACATCGGCGAGGAAGATATGCGGCGGCGGCAGGATCTTCTCGCTGTAGAGCCCCATGGCGAAGGTCAGCTCCCAGAAACCGATAAACAG
>JAYGED010000223.1:0-8871 GCA_046582565.1 Alphaproteobacteria bacterium | reverse complement strand
ACTCTCGCATCTGTTCAACAGGGCCGTCGATTGGCGATGGGTCAAGGCCCTGCCCTGCCGGGTGAAAAAACTGGACGAGGACGCCGGACGGATCGTCGTGCTCAGCGACAAGCAAGCCGATGCTCTGCTGAAGGCCGCTATCGCCGACCAGGATGCTTATTGCTGGCTGTTCGTTGCCTTCGGGCTTAACACGGCGATGCGTCACAGCGAAATACTGCGGTCCCGGTTTGATCAACTAGACCTCGATCACAACCGGCTTTTCATCCCCCAGGCAAAAGCGGGCGTCCGAGAACAACCAATCACGCCAGAGCTTACCGACATTCTGAGAACAGAGCGGGATAGTGCCGACGATCAGGATGGCTGGATATTCCCCTCTCCTTGCCCCAACGCCAGCCTGACCGGCCATCGTGACCGAATGGACAAGCCTTATCGCCGCGCCGTAATCAGCGCCGGTCTCGATCCAACCCTGGTGACACCCCATGTCATGCGGCATACAGCGATAACGAACCTCGTACAGGCAGGCGTCGATCTGCCGACGATCCAGCGCATCTCCGGCCACAAGACATTGGCGATGGTACTCCGCTACACCCACGTTCACGGCACCCATATCGACCAAGCAATCAAGGCCATTGGGAGGGGAATACCAGAACCTTCACCGAACGAAACGAGTGACACGGCTACACAGGAATTACACACGCTATCCAAACGCCCAGCATAGCAGCGTTAGCGGATATCGGAAATAACGTATATTTTTCAATAAGAAAGAATGGTGCCCAGGGGCGGATTCGAACCACCGACACGCGGATTTTCAGTCCGCTGCTCTACCAACTGAGCTACCTGGGCATCGTGCTTGATCGGAACCGATCAAGAGGCCGGCTTATAACGGATTTGGACAGCCGCTGTCCAGAGCCCGCTGGCCTCTAATCCTCTTCACCGCCGATATCTTCGGCGGGCCTGCCGGCGACGATGTAGTTTTCATTGAACCAATGGCCGAGATCCACCTCGGCGCAGCGCCGCGAACAGAACGGCGCGTAGGCCTTATCGGGCGGATCGCCGCAATTCGGGCAGGGGCTGTGGCTCGATTTATCCTCCATGGCTTGGCAGCCTATACGTCAATCCTGCGGTTGATAAGCCTCATCGTTTTTCGGCGCGGGCGCGGTCGAGAGCGATGGTCGCCGGGTTTTTGGCGGCTTCACCCGGAGCCCCGAGAATTTCCGAGAGTGACGGGCGGGTGCGGCGGCGGCGCATTTCCACCAGGCCAAGTGCCGAGAAACCCTCCGGCGCCGTGGCGTCTTTGTCAGGGCTCAGGAAGACGGCCATGGCCTCGATGAGGTGCCGGCGCTGGGAGCCTTTGGTCAGGCGCAGGAAATCAATCACGATGATGCCGCCGATGGCGCGCAGGCGGAGCTGGTGGGCGATCACCTCGGCGGCTTCCAGGTTGATGGCAAGATTTCCCCTGGCGCCGCCGCTGTCCACATCGATGGCGCAGAGCGCGTTGGTCTCCTCGATAATCACGGCGGCCCCCGATAGCAGCGCAACCCGCGCCTCGAATGCCTCTTCCAGAGCCGCCTCCACATGGAAGCTCTCGAAGATGGGCTCTCCGTGGCGATAAGGCTGCAAGACGGCCTCGGGAAGAAACCGACGGGCCCTGGCCAGGGTTGCGGGGTCGTCAATGATGACGCGGCGCAGGCCAGGATAGTCCATCAAGGCTCGCTCCAGCGGCTCCGGGGCGGTCCAGAGACAGGCCGGCGGCGTTGCCTGGGGGCGAAGCGCCTGGGCCTCTTTCCAGGCGTCATGCAGGCTCGCCATATCGGCGAGGATCAGCGGCGGCTCGACGCCCTGGGCCGCGCTGCGCAGGGTGAAGCCGTCTGTCCCGTCCGCGACATCAGCCACGATCTGCTTCAAGCGCTTGCGCTCCAACCGCTGGGTGATGCGCCGGGATACCTCGATTGCGCCCTGGCCCGGACTGAACACCAGATAGCGCCCCGCCAGAGTGGGCCGCATGGTGAGGCGCGGGCCTTTTTGATGCAGCGCGTCGCGGCTGACCTGAACCAGCACCGCCTCGCCCTCGTGGAGGGCGCGGTTGATCGGCGTGACGGCGTCGTTGGCCATGGTTCGGGCATCACCGGCATTGAGGAAGCCGGGACGATCCAGCCCGATATCGATGAACGCCCCTTTGGCGCCGGGCAGCATTGCCGTGACCCGCCCGAGATAGAGATTACCGAGGACGCTCAGGGCCCCATCCCGGTGATGATAAATCTCCACCGTGCGCTCACCGTCGAGCAGTGCGATACGCATTTCGCCGGGTGCTGCATTGACCACAAGCGTATCGATCATGTTTGTTGAGCGACGATGCCGAGATTGGCGAGCAGCCCCACCACCTCGTAGAGCGGCAGGCCGACCACATTCGAGTAGGATCCGTTGATGCCGCGAACAAAGGCTGCCGCGCGCCCCTGAATAGCGTAGGCGCCGGCCTTGTCTTGCCATTCGTCGGCGGCCAGATAGTCCTCGATGTCGCGCTCTTGCAGACGCTTGAACTTGACCTTGGTGGCAACCAGCCGCTCATAGGCGCGGCCCGCCGGGTCGATGAGGCAAACCCCGCCATAGACTGTATGGCTTCGTCCCGAGAGCATGCCAAGGCTGCGGCGCGCTTCATCCTTATGGTTGGCTTTCGACAATATCCGGCGGCCGCAGGCGACCACCGTATCGGCGCCGAGCACCACGGCATCGCCATGACGCTGGGCAATCTCGCGAGCCTTCGCGCCCGCCAGCCGGGCCGCATGAATCCTCGGAAGTTCACCGGCCAGCGCCGCCTCATCCACATCCGAGGGCACGATCAGATCGGGTTCAATGCCGATTTGGCGCAGCAGCGCGAGCCTACGCGGAGACGCGGAAGCCAGGATAAAGCGAGGCATTAATCGCCTAGGATTTTACTTATAGCGGAAAGTGATCCGGCCCTTGGTCAGATCATAAGGCGTCATTTCGACGGTCACCCGGTCGCCGGCGAGCACGCGGATACGGTGCTTGCGCATCTTCCCGGCGGTATGAGCGAGAATCTCGTGATCGTTGTCGAGTCTGACGCGGAACATCGCATTGGGAAGCAATTCCGTTACGATCCCGGGAAATTCGAGGACTTCTTCTTTTGCCATCGCCACCTGGTTCCAGTGTTAAAAGTGGCGGAACCATGCGGATAAAACACCGTATCGTCAAGGATTAAGCTGTCATGCTCCGGCGGGCGCTCACACAACGGGCGGCGGCGGCGCGCCAAAACGCTCTTTGATGCGCGCCGTCAGGCTGTCGCGTACCTGGCGGAAGGCTTCCAGACAGACCTCGCGGCTGCCCTCCACATAGGTTGGATCGAAGGTGTTCCAGAACTCGACTTCACAGGCCATATTGCGGGTCATCTCGACGGCGCTATGCTGCGACTCGGGTGACAGGGATATGATCAAATCAAACGAATCATCGTCGAGGTCCTCGAAGGATTTCGAGCGGTGACGGGTAATGTCGATGCCAATTTCATCCATCACAACAACAGCGAACGGATTGATGTCACCGGTCCGCACCCCCACCGAATCGATATAAACCACATGGCCGAACAGATGCTTCATGAGCGCTTCGGCCATGACCGAGCGGATCGCGTTCATGGTGCAGCAAAACAGCACGGCGCCAGGAAGATCAGCAGGCACGAAGTTCACTAGCCACGAATATGCAGAACGCAAATCAGGGTGAAAAGCCGGCGCGCCGTGTCCCGGTCGACCTCGATTTTCCCGGCGAGCTGGTCATAGAGCATCTCGGCGCCTTCGTCATGCAGGCCGCGCCGCCCCATATCGATGGCCTCGATTTTCGACGGCGACGAGTGCTTGATGGCCTCGAAATAGCTCTCGCAGACGGTGAAATAATCCTTGATCAAACGGCGATACGGCGTCACCGGCACCACATGGCTGGTGATCGGCTGATCTTTCGTATCGTTGATCTGCAAGACCAGGCGATTGTCCTGGATGGCCAGATGCAGGTGGTAGGGCCCTTCACAGGAACCCGCCAGGACGAAGTGATTGTTTTCCAACAGATCGAAAATCGCCACGCGGCGCTCATGTTCGACCTCAGGACTGCGGCGCACCACAGTCCGTTCATCAAGGGTGATATTGACGATACGCTTCCGGTCAGTGGGAGGTTCGGTATCAGCCATTTCAGTTCAGGCTTTGCAGCGCTCAACATCGGCGCCGCAGCGCACCAGTTTCTCCTCGATCCTCTCATAGCCCCGATCGAGGTGATAAACCCGGCTAACCACGGTGGAGCCCTCGGCGGCAAGCCCGGCCAGCACCAGGGACACCGAGGCGCGCAGATCGGTCGCCATGACCGGAGCGCCGATCAGTCCGGCCACGCCGCGGATCATCGCGGAAGCGCCATGAACGTTGATCTCGGCGCCCATGCGGGCGAGTTCGGGAACATGCATGAAACGGTTCTCGAAGATCGACTCGGTGACCATGGAAGCGCCCTCGGCGATAGTCATGAGGGCCATGAACTGGGCCTGCAGGTCGGTGGGGAAACCGGGATAGGGCTGGGTCATGACATCGATCCCGCGTATCCGCTCGCCCGCGCGCCGCACCCTAATGCCGCCGGCCTCGGCCTCCAGGGAGACGCCGGCCTCGGTGAGGGACTGCGCCATCGATCCCATGATGTCCAAATCGACGCCCTCGATCAGCAGATCGCCGTCGGTGATCGCCGCGGCGATGGCGTAAGTGCCGGCCTCGATGCGGTCGCCGATGACAGTATAGGTGGCGCCGCCGAGGCGGGGCACGCCGGTTATGCGTAAGGTATCGCTGCCGATGCCTTCGATGCGCGCCCCCATACTGACCAGGCAATGGGCCAGATCGCTGACCTCGGGCTCGCGCGCCGCATTGGCCAGCACCGTATCGCCCTCGGCGAGACAGGCCGCCATGAGGAGATTCTCCGTCGCCCCGACCGAGACCATGGGGAACTGGATTTCAGCGCCTTTGAGGCCGCGCGGCGCGGTGGCGACGATATAGCCGTCTTCGAGCACGATCTCGGCGCCGAGCGCCTCCAGGGCGGTTAAATGGAGATCGACCGGCCGGTTGCCGATGGCACAGCCGCCGGGCAGTGACACCCGCGCCTCGCCGACGCGCGCCAGCAAGGGCCCGAGCACCAGTACCGAGGCGCGCATCTTGCGTACCAGGTCATAGGGCGCTGTGGTGCTGGTAATGGTTTTGGCAGTCAAGGACAGCATGCGTCCGATATGACCGTTCTCCGCCTGGCCATCCAGGGTCATATTCACGCCGTGCTGGCGCAGCAGGTTGGCCAGGGTGGCGATATCGACCACATGGGGCAGATTGCTGAGCGTCAGAGTTTCCTCGCTGAGCAGAGCGGCGACCATCAACGGCAGCGCCGCGTTTTTCGCCCCGCCGATGGGGATAACGCCCTTGAGAGGATTGCCGCCGCGAATTCGAATTTGTTCCATGACCGTTATCTATTGATATTCGCCGCCCAGTGCAATCATTCGCCAAACAGCAGGGCGTCCCGATCATAGAGCCGGGCGGCGAACAACAGCAGGGCAGCGGCCGCCAGCACCGTGGTGACGCAGGCGATGATCACGGACAGGGCACCCAGCGGTTCGCCGCGCACCAACTGACCGATCAGCAAGGTCTGGCCGAAGGTCGGAATCGCCATCATCCAGGGATGCGCCGCGATTGAGACAAACACCAGCACCAGCCCCGGCAGGGACGGCACCAGCGGCAGCAGGCCGAGATAGGTCTGGGTCTCCTTGAAGCTGTGGGTCAGGGTGGCAATGATCAGCTGCACGGCGACGGCGAGCGCCATGAGCGGCAGGCTGATCAGGAACATCGCCAGAAACAGCCCGAAGCCGATATCCACATCGAACCCGAGATCGCCGCTGGTTATCACCTCGAACACCAGCTTGAAGGCGATCAATTGGGCGATCACCGCCATCATGGTGAAGGCCAGCGCCGCCAGCGCCTTGCCCAGCATCAACTCCCAGCGCGCCACCGGATTGGCCAGCAAGGGCTCGAGCGAGCCCCGCTCGCGCTCGCCCGAGGTGGTGTCGATGGTGAGATAGACCCCGCCGATGAAGATGGTGAAGATCAGGAACGGCGGCACCATATTGAGGAAAAAGCCGGTCAGGTTGCGCCCCAAGGCGACGTTGATCTGCTTGATCTCAACCGGGTTGGCGATGGACAGATCGAGGCCACGGGCAGTCAGGCGCTCGGCACTGACGCCGGCGCTGTATTGACCCAGCACATAGAGCGCCCGGCTCATAGCGACCACCGCGGACAGGCGTGAGCCGTCGACCACCAGATTGACCGTCGCCTGGCGCTCGGCGCCGAAGCTATCTGTATAATTTTCGGTGATGATCAAGGCCGTATCGATATGGCCGATTTGCACCGCGGTTTGCGGATCATCCGGCGCCGCCACCACCACCACATTATGTTCCTCCAGATAGGCGACCAGGGCCGGCGCCCGCGAAGCCCCCTGAATCGGCAGGGTGAAGTTGGACTCCGGCAAGGCGGTGATGGTGTCGCCGACAAAGGCGATCAACGCCCCCATGAGCACCGGGCCGATAAAGGGATAAATCATCGCCATGGAGACGCTGCGCCGATCCCGCATGTTGTCGATCACTTCCTTGGCGAAGACGACCCAGATGCGCGCGAACATGGTCCTCATGGCGTTTCCATTTCCGGGGGCGCCGCCGTCATCTGAATGAAGGCTTCCTCGAGATCCTGCTGGCCGGTGCGGGCCCGCAGCTCGGCGGCTGTGCCGTTTGCCAGCACGACGCCATGGCCGACCACCACGAGCCTGTCGCAGAGCTGTTCGACCTCGGACATGATATACAACACACAACGCCCCTCTTCGCGGATGCGGCGGATCAGATTACGCACGGCGCGGGCGGCGCCAACATCAAGGCCGTTGGTCGGCTCATCGAGCAAAACATTGTGGGGGTTGTGGACCAGGGCGCGGGCCAGGGCGACCTTCATGGTCTGGCCTTTGGAAAACCCCTTGGTTCGGCGATCGGCAATGTCATCCATATCCAGCATGCTGACCAGCGCATCGATACGCGCCTCAAGCGACGCCCCCGCAAGGCCGTGCAGGCGGCCGAAATAGCGCACATGCTCGCGCGCTGTCAGGCGGGGATAAAGCCCCCGGCTGTCGGCCAGGACGCCGATCCGGCGCTGCACCTCGCGCGGCTCGAGGCGGCTGTCGAAACCGTCAACCTTGGCGCTGCCGCGACCGGGCCTGAGCACGGTGTAGAGAATACGCAGGGTGGTCGTCTTGCCGGCGCCGTTAGGGCCGATCAGTCCGGTAATCTCGCCGTCGTATGCGGAAAAGCTCACACCGCGCAGGGCGTGAACCGCCTTGAAAGATTTTTCGAGGCCCTCGACTTCGATCATGGACGCGATTTTTCTGGCATGGACGCGATGTTACAGGCTTGGCAGCGCTACGAAAAGTGGGCGTGGACCTCGCCGAGACCGTCCATAACGATATCGACCGACTCCCCGGGCGCCGGATAATGGACCTGGACCAGGCTTCCGGTCAGCACAATATCGCCGCGCTTGAGCATACGTCCCTGCGTCGCCAGCTTGTTGGCCAGCCAGGCCAGGGCCTCGAAGGGATGCCCCATCACGTCGGATCCTCGGCCCTGGCCGATTTCCACGCCATCGACCATGAGATGACCGACCACGGCGCCAAGATCAAGATCGCGCCAATCAACGAGAGGTTCGCCGAGCAGGCAACCGGCGCCAAAAAAATCGTCGGCGATCAGCGTCGCCGTTCCCATGGTGGCGGACTCAACATAGCGATTGTCGACGATTTCCATGGCGGCCATGCATGATTCCACGGCCCCGGCAACGGAATCGAGGTTGAATGGCGCGAGATCGCTTGCCAAATCCGCCCCCATGCGCACGGCAATTTCAGTCTCGCAGCCGACGCGAACATAGTCCGCGATGGCAAGGTCGGCGGTGCGGTGATGGACCCGGCTCGCGAAAATGCCGCCGCCACAGGGACTCGATAGGCCCAAAGCCGCTTGCATTACAGCGGTGGTGCATCCGATTTTGTATCCCACGAGGCCTCCCCAGCCGTGATCGGCAAGCGCCGCGTGGAGCGCATCCTGCACCGTATAGCCCGCCGCCTCGTCGTCAGGCCGGCAAGCATCGGGCAGCCGCTCCATGGCAATCCGCCCGACCCGCGCCGTGGCGATGATTTGGGCCGCTTTTTGGTCGCTTTCGCTAAATTCTGTCATGAGTCCTCAATCCGATCCCTGAAACGAAAAAACCCAAATCTCGGGTCCTAATCGGCAATATCCTGGATGATTTTGCCGCATAAAGACGCATCGTAAGAAAGATTTATCCCACCACGCCGGTCAAATAGCCCGCTCCACCTCTCAAATCGTAATTTACGAAATGAGCAGTGACGATAATTGCAGCTAAACCCGTTATGCATTCCCATGTAAAAATAATGCGTTACAAATTATTAACCAAGTCTTCATAGTTCTTCAATATGAAACTAGCTACTCAGTTTGCACCGTGAGTATCGTTTCCCGGGAGCGCCCTGTAAAACTTTGAGTATCGTTTCCCGGGAGCGCCCTGTAAAACTTTGATCAAGATGTCACGGCGAACTTAAGACGCTTATCGACGTGACTTACGAAACGAATTATCAGGCCGCTTACGACCCGCGGTAAACCATCTAAAGGAGAGATTTCATGACAACGTTCATTCGCAACTTCATCAATGACGAGTCCGGCGCCACCGCCATCGAGTATGGCCTCATCGCCGCCGGTATCGCGGTTGCCATTATCGCCGCTGTCGGCCTGCTCGGCACCAGCCTCGAAGGCATGTTCACCAC
>JAYGED010000112.1:0-7221 GCA_046582565.1 Alphaproteobacteria bacterium | reverse complement strand
CTTCTGAAGACGGTTGAGTTCCTTCAGTTGAACCGTTCCCATCCCACCGTACTGCTTGCGCCATCGCTAAAACGTCTGCTCCGTTATGCAAACTTCTCTGATCGCATCAAGCCGCGCCACCCCTTGGCCGACAAGCACTTCAACCTGCCGTAGCTTGGTGACGATCTGTTCCGGTCTGTGTCGTTTGATTCCCATGTCTTGATCCTCCTCTACTAACTATAGGGATGGACCAACTCATGGGGGGAAGACCAAGCGCGCATGACGCTACATTTTGTCTTAGCAACAAACATCATTATGCGCTCGCGCCTCCACTCGATCATAAATCCTGAGCCTAAGTACTGACGTCAGATATCTTTCAGCCTTCCGAGGGCGTAAATGTTTGAAACTGGATGCCGCATTTTTTCTGAACCGACACCTTTTCAACAGCATCTCGCTCGCCTTTGAGGCGTGAGTATTCTGTTGCACGGGGGTCGTCACCGCCTTCAAGAAAGAAGAGAACTGGCCAGAGCAAGATCAGGCCGACGCCCATCTGGATCTCGTCAGTGTCCGCCGTGTCCTTGAGGCTGCCGTAAAGTGCGATTGTCCGGGCAGACACTCGTTCAGCTTCCATGGACAACTGATCACAGTCGTAATTTTTATACTGAAGCGGTGAGACGTAAGCGGTTTGAACCGCCATACTCCATGGCGGGGTCTTTTCTTGATTGGATATCAACGTTCCATAGACTGCCATCCATAACCAGCGGGGGTCCGGGGAGGACTTCGTGGCGGAGGAAGGCACCGAACGCAGGCTTGCAGCGATTATGTCAGCTGACGTGGCCGGCTACTCACTGCTGATGGGCAAGGACGAGGCCGGTATCCTCAATGCCAATAGAGGTCTCTAGTCAGGCACTCCCAGCATCAAAAGCCGCCCATATCCGGGTATAGCGTCCTCGATGCCCGCGCGCCGAAGGCTTAGCCAGATGCTTGCTTGATTGGAACTGACTGCTGGTTTGCCAATAACCTGTTCGACCTCATCGATGCACTCAACGGCCCTAAGAGCCGTGCAGGACAGGAATACTGCGTCAGCTTCAGGCGCAACCGCTTTTTTTGCAGCATCCAGGATCGTTTTGCGCGAGACCCGAGCAATATCTCTGTCATCGCCGAGTCCGAGGCATTCCAAGTTCACGACATCAAAGCCGCGTGACGCGAAATAGTCCGCAAATGGAGCGCTCACCTCGACACTGTAAGGCGTCAAAATGCTGATGCGTCGGGCGCCTACAGCTTTCAAGCCAAGGGCTCCTGCTCCGGATGGCGTGATGACCGGAACGCCAGGCTTTGCTCCATGGATTGCTTCCTCGATGGGCTGATCACCGATCACCACGGTTGCGGACGTGCAGCCATAACACACGGCATCCAGGTCAGATCCATCTGCAATGAGTTCTGCGGCGTCCCGGATGCGTGGCAGCATGCGGCGCAGATTTTCGGGCGTTGTCGGGTTCTCAAACAACACCCTGTTGGCGTACAGACCGACCTGATCCGCTGAACAGACTCTTTGAAAGTCGCGCTCGAAGGTGAGGTCTGTTGACAGCACTACCAGTCCGATACGCTTGACGGCCGAGCCTTCGTCCAATTCCACCGGAACCTGACTGCGCTGTACGATTAAAGCCTCCATGATACCCTTTCGCTTTTTTTATCCGGTACTCGCCAGCTTATCGTGCCCGCTGGGCGATGTTAACGATGAATGAGCAAGGGCCCACAAGGTCTCTTTTGGGTCAAAAGCAGACATCATGCGCGATGAGGATGATCGCTGAAAACGGGTTAATCCAGCCCGCGGACTGGATGGACACCAGCCGGATCAGCCCTTCCCAGACACCGTGCCAGGACTAATATATCGACTGGCACAAAGAATGGGGGCAGGTCAATCGGAGGTCCGCCTGTGATGGCCGTCTGCAGCCCGGGCTGTGCCGCCAATCAGATGTTCGGATAGATCGGGAACTGCGCACAGATCTCCGAGACAGCGGCCCGCGTCGCGGTGACCGCAGGACTGTCTAGGCCGCCGCCCGCCGCCATTTCGTCGAGCACATCCGCGATCAGGCCTGCGAGCTGGCAGAACTCGTCCGGCCCCAGGCCGCGGGTGGTGGCGGACGAGCTGGCGAGCCGCAGGCCCGAGGTCACCCAGGGCTTTTCCTCGTCGAACGGCACCGCGTTCTTGTTTGAGGTAATCCCTGCCGCCTCCAGCCGGTCGCAGGCGGCGTTGCCCTTAAGGCCCTGACGGCGCAGGTCGAGCAGCAGCAAATGCGTATCGGTGCCGCCGGTGATCACGTCATAGCCGCGCTCCAGCAACGACGCGGCCATCACTTGGGCGTGCGCGACCACGACCGCCGCGTAGTCGCGAAACTCGGGCCGCAACGCCTCGCCCAGACAGACGGTCTTGCCGGCCATGATCTGTAGATGGGCGCTGCCCTGCACACCGGGGAACAGCGACGAGTCGATGCGTTTGCCCAGGTCTTCGTCGTTGGAGACGATGAGCCCGCCGCGCGCCCCGCGCAGGGTTTTGGTCGTTGTCGTCGTCACCACATCGGCGTGGGGCACGGGCGAGGGATGCGCCCGGCCGGCGATCAAGCCGGCAATATGCGCCATGTCGACCAGCAATCGCGCGCCCACCACGTTGGCGATCGCACGGAAGGCAGCAAAATCGATCACGCGGGGATAGGACGAGCCGCCTGCGATGATCATCTGCGGCTTGTGGGCGATCGCGCGCTTGGCCACCTCGTCCATGTCGATCAGCCCGTCCTGCCGGCGCACGCCATAGTGCGCCACGTGGTAGAAGCGGCCGGTTTGGTTGACCTGCGCGCCGTGGCTCAGATGCCCGCCGGCGCTGAGGTCCATGCTCAGAATCCGGTCGCCGGGCTCGAGCAAGGTGTGCAACACCGTCTGGTTGGCCTGGCTGCCCGAATGCGGCTGCAGGTTGGCGTAAGCACAGCCGAACAGTTCCCTGGCGCGGGCGATGCCCAGCCGCTCCATCTCGTCCACCACCGCAGCCCCGCCGTGATAGCGCTTGCCGGGATAGCCCTCGACGGTCTTGTTGGTGATGACCGAGCCCTGCGCCTGCATCACCGCGCGGCTGGCCAGATTTTCCGAGGCGATCAGTTCGATATGCGTTTGCTGGCGTGCGAGTTCGCGGGCGACGATGTCGCCCATCGCCGGGTCGATCTCGGTGAGTGGAGCGTCGAAAAAACCCCGGTGGGTGACCGCCATCTAGTACCTAACCATCGCCGAAGCGCGATTTTGTGGCCCGGACCTCATACTTTGACAAGCTCAGAATGAGGCCTGTGGCAGGCTTTTGCGAGCCCGGACACTA
Source organism: Alphaproteobacteria bacterium (assembly GCA_046582565.1). GTDB lineage: Bacteria > Pseudomonadota > Alphaproteobacteria > JAAXGF01 > JAAXGF01 > JAYGED01. Next base: position 3,881 of record JAYGED010000112.1, on the reverse strand, counting down.
GGCGGCCGCCGCGTTCAGCAGACAGTCGTCGTCCAGCGGCGTCACCGGCGAAAGGCCGCGGTGGTGCTGGTGGTCGGTGCGTGATTCCTTCGTGTAGGCGTTGGTGATCGGATTGACGATCAGCGAGTAGATACGCCGATTCCACGGCGACATGTTGGGCGGCGAGCCGTGCAGCAGGCAGTCGCCGAAGATCAGCGCCGTGCCCGCTGGGCCCTTGGCCGAGATGATGCCGCGCTCGGCGGCCAGCGCGGACACGGTGTCGTTCTCGACACACCAGAGCGGATAGCTGGTGGTCGTGGTGTCGAGTTCGGCAGGCACCGGGCCGCCCTTGTGCGAGCCCGGAATAAACCACAGCGGCCCGTTGAATTCGGTCACATCGTCGAGCAGGACGTGCAGGTTGAGCGCCAGCGGCTTGGGCACGCCGTCCTCGTTGTGATGCGTGGCGAAGTCGTAGTGCCACTGCCAGACCTCGCCCGAGTAGGCCGCCTTGGCGTTCACCTTCACCTGCTGAATATAGAGCTGGTTGTCGCCCAAGATCTGCATCGCCGGTTCCAGCAACCGCGGATGCCGCACCATGCGCGCATAGACCTCGTTGCGCAGATGCAGCCCCATGGCCGAGCGTACCTCGCCGCTTTCGGTCTCGCGGAAGTTCTGTGGACAGTCCTCGGCTAAGAGCGTGTCAAGCTCGGCACACAGGATCTCGACTTCCTCGGCCGTGAAGAGCTCGGGCAGGATCAGAAATCCGTCGCAGTCGAACTGGTCGAGCTGGTCTGGTGCGAGTCGCATAGTTCCGCCCAGGTTGTTTCTATTCAAACGATATTCCCCAGGTAACGGGGCCGATCTTGACAGGTTCGAACAGGATGTCGTAGCGCGCGTCTCTCGTTGGCACCGATTCACCCTCCCGCAATGTCGCTTACGGCATTAGTCGGCAGTGTAGGGAAGGTGGCCAATCGAGTCTAACGGCAAGACCTCAATGTCTCCTTATGGCTATTAGCGGACATTCCATGGGGTACGTAAAAGAGTCCGCTTTACCCACGAAAGCGGACATTCTGGGACAGGTCGCAAAACGTCTGCTTATGACCCATAACGGACATTAGCCCGGCCATGGTCAATGTCTGTTGCTGACCCAAGGCTGTTGCTCCCGGTAGATACCGTCATCTTCGACGACGGGAATGAGGTATCAGTTTTGGAACTTCTTGTTGACGGCTCGGCGCATGATCGCAAGACCTGTCGAGACCTTGTCGAGCCTGATTACAACGGCGGGGCGTCCGTCATTATAATTGGAACGAGGGAATCGGCACCTCGTTCGTTCCGCGCGTCACCCTCTGGCACTCGTCTTTCCTTCTATAATCGGCCTCGATTTAGAGAGCCACAAAGATTTTCACGACACCGGGCTAGGCCTCGCCGCGGAACGCGGCGACGATCCAGTCGGCGACGGCGCGGCGCTCGGCCGACGGCAGCGCCTCGGGATGGGTGACGAGATGGAACGCGTGGTCGGGGCGCAGCCGCGTCTCGCAGGCGCTGACGAGCAGGCTGGCGGCAAGATGGTCCTCGACCAGTTGGCGCCAGCCGAGCGCGATGCCCTGACCCTCGACCGCCGCGTTGACGAGCACCGTGAATGAGTCGGCGCGCAGCGCCGGCCTGGGCGGCGCGCCGCTGACGCCGACGCCGCGCAGCCACAGCGGCCAGTCGATCCAGTGCCGGCGCGGCTCGTCGAGGAACAGCAGCCGCTCGCGTAACAGCGCATCGGGCGTGGCGAACGGCCCGCGCTCGGCCAGATAGGACGGCGCGCAGACCGGGAAGACCTCGGTGTGGTCGAGCAGCTCGACGGTGAAACCGGGCCAGCGCCCGGCGCCGTAGCGAATGCCGATGTCGAAGCGGTCGGCGACACCATGCAGTTCGAGATCGGTCGCCAGCACCTGGACCTCAACGTCGGGGATCGCTGCGCGCAGCCGACCGAGCCGGGGAATCAGCCAGAGCGACGCGAAGGCCGAGGTCGCCGCGATAGTCACGCCGTGGCCCGGCGAGCCGGCGCGAAACGCATCGGCCGCCTCGGCGATCTGGTCGAGCGCCATGGCCACCGTGCGGTGCAGGCGCCGGCCCTCGGCGGTCAGCTCGATCGTCTTGTGGCGGCGGTCGAACAGCGGCGCGCCGAGCGCGTCCTCGAGCAAGCGGATCTGGCGGCTGACGGCGCCCTGGGTGACGTTGAGCTCGGCCGCCGCGCGCGTGAAGCTGGTTAACCGCCCGGCCGCCTCGAAGAACGCCAGCGCGCCCGGTTTAGGCAGGCGCTTTGCCAGAGTTGGCATTACTAATTCTCATTCATATTCACGAAAATACGTCGTTTGCACTACATAAAGGCGAGGAATACCATATTTTTCGTGATGCAACAATGAGGACGGATCGAATGGAACACTGCCTGACCGACGCCGAGCTCGACGCTGCGACGCGGCCCATCGCCAGCGCCCGCGGCCTGCCCAACCGCGCCTATACTTCGGCCGATTGGGCGGCCATGGAACGTGACCAATTGCTCGGCCGCACCTGGACCTGTATCGGCTTCGCCGACGAAGTGCCGGCGCGCCACGCCGTGCCGATCGATCTGCTCGGCTTGCCGCTGGTCGCCGTGCGCGACCCCGACGAGACAGTGCGCGTGTTCCATAACGTCTGCCGCCACCGCGGCCACAAGCTGGTCGGCGGCCCTTGCGCGCTGAAGTCGGGCTTCGTCTGCCCCTATCACGGCTGGATGTACCGCTTCGACGGCACACTCGAGATGACGCCGCATATCGGCGGCGCCCGGGTCCACGAGGTCGCCGGCTTCGACAAGGCGGCGCACGGCCTTTTCGCGGTGCGCAGCGCGGTCTGGCTCGGCATGATTTTCGTCAACCTCACGGGTGACGCGCCCGATTTCACCGATTTCATCGCGCCGCTGAACGACCGCTGGTCGGCCTTCACCGGGCCGGACGGGATGGATCGGCTGGTCGCCGCCGCGCCGGTCGCCGGTAGCGATCTCGAGGTCCGCGCCAACTGGAAGCTCGCGGTCGAGAACTTCTGCGAGAGCTACCACCTGCCCAACGTCCATCCGGGCCTGAACGGCTATTCCAAAATGTCCGACCACTACAACATCATGGCCGGCGACTGGGGCGCCGGCCAGGGCTGCACCGCCTTCGACTACGGTGCGCGCTCGGGCATCGCCTTCCCGCCGTTCCTCGACTGGCCCGAGGACCAGCGCAGCCACGCCGAGTACATCGCGCTGTTCCCCAACGTGCTCTTGGGCCTACAGATCGACCACGCCTTCGCCATGGTGCTGAGGCCAGTCGCACACGACCGCACCGTCGAGGCGACGCGCCTCTATTTCATCGGCGAGGCGGCGACCGACGCGGCCCATGAAAATGCGCGAGCGACCTTGCTCGCGGACTGGCTCGAGATCTTCGTCGAGGACATCGGCGTGGTCGAGGGCATGCAACAGGGCCGCGCATCGCCGGCCTATGATGGTGGCGCGTTCTCGCCGTTCCACGAGGAGGCGACCCACCACTTCCACGGCTGGGTGGCGCGCCACAGCGCCGGCGGGCCGCGGGCGGTGGAGACCAAGGTCGCGTAGTTTCGGGTCGACGCGCATTCACGCCATAGAGCCGAATCCGATCCATCGAGTACGGCCGGATTATACCAGTGAGCCAATGAAGACAGACATCTCGAATCGGACCAATGCTTCGACAAGCTCAGCATAAGGGCCTCACCCTGAGCTTGTCGAAGGGCGACCTTCTAAGCGTCGCCAAATGGAGTCCGATTTCGGACGTAAAGCGGTACTATGTCAGGGCAGTGAGAAACTTCTCCATTTGATCCAACGCGGGTCACCCTTCCGGCTGGGCGCGTCGGCGCGCCTTGCT
>JAYGED010000111.1:0-11484 GCA_046582565.1 Alphaproteobacteria bacterium | reverse complement strand
GCCCGAGCCCTGCCTGACCGTGTTGACCATCAGCCTGGGCACGCCCGAGGTCATGGCGCAGGACGCCGCCCGCGCCGCCGACCGGGAAATCCTTAAGCTCAAGCTCGGCGGCGAGGGCGATATCGAGCGGGTCAAGGCGGTGCGCGCCGCAGTGCCCGAGATGCGGCTTACGGTCGACGCCAACGAAGCCTGGACGCCGGAAATGCTGCCGCGCTATCTCGACGCCTTGGCGCCGCTGTGCATCGAGTTTGTCGAGCAGCCGCTGCCGATCGCCGAAGGCCATCACCTTGAAGGGCTGGCGCATTCGATTCCCATCGCGGCAGACGAAACCGTGCGCGACCTCACCTCCCTGGAAGCGGTGGTCGGGCGCTATGACATCATCAACATCAAGCTCGACAAGACGGGTGGGCTCACCGAGGCGCTGGCTCTGGCCGCGGCGGGCCGCGCCGCCGGGCTCGAGATCATGCTGGGCTGCAATCTCGGCACATCGCTCGCTATGGCGCCGGCCATGCTGCTGACCAACGGCGCCCGCATGGTCGACCTGGACGGGCCGCTGCTGCTGACCAAGGATCGCGTGCCCGGGCTGCGCTTCGAGGGCAGCCTGATCCATCCGCCCGAAACCGCTCTCTGGGGATAACCACTATGTCTGACCGTTACGACCCGCTGCTGCGGCGCACCACCGAATTCGCCCTGGAGTATCTCAATAGCCTTGGCGAACGTCCGGTCGGGCCAACCGTGGATCATGGAAAACTTTACGCCGCCCTCGACCGGCCCCTCGCCGACCAGGGCGAAGACCCCCTGGATGTCATCGAGCAGCTCGTCGCCGACGCCGACCCCGGCATCGTCGCCTGCGTCGGGCCGCGCTATTTCGGCTTTGTCCATGGCGGCTCTCTGCCGGCATCCGTCGCCGCCGACTGGATGGTCACCACCTGGGATATCGCCGGCAGCATGTATGTCTGCTCTCCCGCCGTGGCGGTGATCGAGGAGATCGCGGCGGGCTGGCTTGTCGACCTGTTTGGGCTTTCGGGCCGGGACCGCGAGATCAGTACGGGCTTCACCACCGGCTGCAACATGGCCAACTTCACCGGCCTGGCGGCTGCCCGCCATGCCCTGCTGTCGCGGGCCAACTGGGACGTCGAGGCTCAGGGGTTGTTCGGCGCGCCACAGATCAATGTGGTGGTCGGCGCCGAGGCCCATGGCTCGATCTTCGCCGCCTTGCAGATGCTCGGTATGGGGCGTGAGAGGGTGATCCGAATCGATGCCGACGATCAGGGCTGCATGCGCGCCGACGCCCTGGCGACGGCCCTGGCAAGCCTCTCGGGTCCGACCATCGTGATTACCCAGGCGGGCAACGTGAACAGCGGCGCCTTCGATCCTTTCACACCCATCGCCGACGCCTGTCAGGCCCATGACGCCTGGCTCCATGTGGACGGCGCCTTCGGACTGTGGGCCGCCGTCTCGCCTGCATACCGTCACCTGGTGGCGGGCGTTGAGCGCGCCGACTCATGGGCCGCCGACGGCCATAAATGGCTCAACGTGCCCTATGATTCAGGCATCGTCATGACAGCAAACCCAGAGGCCCATCGGGCGGCCATGACGATAAGCGGAAGTTATCTGTTGAAGGACGAGGACAGCGCCCGGGATCGCGGCGACTGGGTGGTGGAATCTTCGCGCCGGCCGCGCGGCGTGCCGATCTATGCTGCCATTCGCCACCTCGGACGCGACGGCCTGGCGGCGATGATCGAGCGCTGCTGCGATCATGCGCAGCACATGGCGCAGCGTCTCGGCGATGCACCCGGCGTCGAAATCCTCAATGAGGTGGTGATCAATCAGGTGATGGCGCGTTTCGGCGACGACGACGATGCGACCCGAGCGGTGATCGCCGCGGCCCAGGCCGACGGCACCTGCTGGATGGGGGAGACCACCTGGCACGGCAAAGTGGCCATGCGATTGTCGGTGTCAAACTGGAGTACGACGCGAGAGGATATAGACCGCTCGGTGGATGCGATTTTAAAAGGCAGCCCTAGTTCTTCGAGTAGTACTCGATGACCAGATTGGGCTCCATGCGCACCGGATAGGGAACCTCGGCGAATTCCGGCACTCTGATAAATGTGCCGTTCATCTTGCGGTGATCCACATCGAGGTAGGCCGGCACGTCGCGCTCGGGCGAGCCGACCGCTTCGAGCACGATGCCGAGTTCGCGTGATTTCTCGCGCAGCTCGATGGTGTCGCCCTCGCTCACCCGGTAACTCGGGATGTTGACCCGCTTGCCGTTGACCTTGACATGGCCGTGATTGACGAACTGGCGCGCGGCAAAAACCGTGGGCACAAACTTGAGCCGATAGATCACCGCGTCGAGGCGACGCTCGAGCAGACCGATAAGATTTTCGCCGGTGTCGCCACGCAGGCGCGCTGCTTCGGCATATGTCCTGCGGAACTGATGCTCGGTGATGTTGCCATAATAGCCGCGCAGTTTCTGCTTGGCGGCGAGCTGAATGCCGTAGTCGGTCGGCTTGCGGCGACGCTGGCCATGCTGGCCGGGTCCGTAATCGCGCTTGTTCGTTGGGCTCTTGGGGCGGCCCCACAGGTTGACGCCAAGGCGGCGGCAAATTTTATATTTCGATGACAAACGCTTGGTCATACGGCGACCTTCTGATTTTTGAATGATAAGATAACAAAAAGCGCGGGAAACGCTGGCGTTCCGCGAGAGGCCGTAATATACGGTCGCCCTTGCTATTGTCAAACCGTTTTGCCCATTTGGAGACGGTTTTCGCGCTTATTCCAAGGATTATCGATGCTGAAGCGTTATCTCGCCGTCGCCCTCCTCTCTCTTGCCATCATGGTCGCCCCTGTTCTGGCCGGCTTGCCCGTGGCGGTGGACGGCCAGGCGCTGCCGACCCTGGCTCCGATGCTCAAGCGGATCACCCCGGCTGTGGTCAATATCGCCACTCAGAGCAAGGTTAAAATCCGTCAAAACCCCCTGCTCGCCGACCCGTTTTTCCGCCGCTTCTTCAACCTGGCGCCGCAGCCGCGTGAACGGACCGTGGAGAGTGTCGGCTCAGGCGTCATCGTCGACGCCGAGAAGGGCTATGTGCTGACCAACAACCATGTCATCGCCAATGCGGACAAGATCGTCGTCACCCTGCGCGACCGGCGTCAGTTCGAGGCCACGCTGATCGGCGCGGATCCTGCCACCGATATCGCCGTTCTCAGCATCCCGGCGGAAAACCTCACGGCCCTGGAGATGGGCGATTCCGATCGCCTTGAGGTCGGCGATTTCGTCGTCGCCATCGGCAACCCCTACGGCATCGGCCAAACCGTGACCTCGGGCATCGTCAGCGCGCTCAGGCGCAGCGGCCTGGGCATCGAAGGCTTCGAGGATTTCATTCAGACCGACGCCTCGATCAATCCGGGCAATTCGGGCGGCGCCCTGGTCACCCTCGGCGGCGAGTTGATCGGCATCAACACGGCGATCCTGGATCGCGGCGGCGGCAACGTCGGCATCGGCTTCGCCATACCCACCAACATGGCGCGCCAGGTGATGGACCAGTTGGTGTCCTACGGCGAGGTACGGCGCGGCCTGCTCGGCGTCGACGCCCAGGATCTGACGCCGGAAATCGCCGAAGCCCTCGGCCTCGACTTCACCGAGGGCGCCCTGGTCAAGCGGGTCGGACAGGGATCACCAGCGGCGGTTGCGGGCTTACGCAAAGGCGATGTGGTGATCGCCATCGACGGCCAGCCGGTTAAGGGTGTGATGGACGTCCGCAACAAGATCGGCCTGCTGCGGGTCGGCGCAATTGTCGAACTGACCATCAAGCGCGACGGCGATGTGCTTACCCTCAATGCCGAAGTCTCGGTCCCGCCGAACACCGCCATCGATAGACAGGGCCCGACGCGCAGGCTCGCCGGCATGATCGTCGGACCGATGAGCGCTGAGTCGCCCCTGTTCGGCAAGATTGAAGGCGTGCTTGTCGTCAAGGTGGCGCAATCAAGCCCGGCCTGGCAGACCGGGTTGCGCCTAGGCGACGTCATCACCGGGGTCAACCAGTTGGCCACCCCCGATATGGACAGATTCCGCGAAGCCTTGGCGGCAGACGCGAACAAGCTGGTGATCAAACTGCGCCGCGGCGCATCGCAGCTATTTGTTATCGTGAGATAGGGTTGTTTTGGTTTATTGGGCCGCCCGCTTGAGTCCATGCCTTAATTCCACCGACCAGGTGGCAGACGTCATCTAGCCCAGCATCCATGGCGGCGCGCACGGCGAGGGCCGAGCGTTCGCCGAAGGCGCAGTAGAAAATTAGCCGCTTGCCGCTTGCCATCTGGCGCAGCATGCCGCCGGACTCAACGAACTGAGTGAGCCGGGTATAGGGCGCATGCACCGAGCCTTCGATAACGCCGTCGCGGGCCCGCTCGTTGTCTTCACGCAAATCGATCAGCAGGTCGGCGTCAGAATCAATCCACCCGATGAGCTGCTCGCAGCTCACCGACCAGGCCGCCAGGTCGTCGCCGGCGGCTTCCTGGCTGGCGCCGATGCTGATGTTGGCGGGTACCGCCACATCCATCTGCTTGGGGTTCGGCAGGTTGAGGTTATCCATGATCTCGACATATTCATCGACGCTGCTGACCTGGAGGCGCGGGTTGTGCGCCCGCTTCTCACCGATGGTGCTGACCGTATCGCCCTTATAATCATGGCCCGGATAAACCAGGGTCTCGTCGGGCAGGACCAGCAGTTTGTTGAACAGGGAATCATAGGCGTCGCGCGAATCGCCGGCTTGAAAATCCGTTCGCCCGGTTCCCCGGATCAAAAGCGTATCGCCGGTGAACACCCGGTCGGCCAGCCGAAAGCAATAGGAATCGGACGTGTGGCCGGGGGTGTGGATTGCCTCGAGGGAAATGCCCTCGATATCGATGGTCTCACCATCTTTGACGCGCATGAAAACCACATCGGCGGGGCTTTCCTCGCCCATTACCGTGACGCATTGCGTCCGGTCACGCAGTGCGCCCATGCCGGTGATATGATCGGTGTGAACATGGGTATCGACAACCTTGACCAGCCTGAGGTCCAACTCATCGAGCAGCTGCATATAGCGATCAACGCGGCCCAAAACCGAATCTATGATCAGCGCCTCTCCGCCATGGCGACTCGCCAGCAGATAGCTGTAGGTAAAAGATTCAGCGTCAAATAGCTGCCTGAAAATAATGATCAACAACGATCGCCGACAGGGGCTACCGTGTCTACAGAATCATGCGGTTTTGAGCTGTGACTCGGGCTCCGGCACGATGATCCTTGTCGCCGGCAATACCAGGCTCACTGTCGTTCCAACATCGAGCTCACTCTGGAGATCCAGGTCGCTGCCATGCAGCCGCGCCAGGGCTGCGGACAGGGGCAGGCCAAGGCCGGTGCCGTCATATTTTCGGCTCAGGCTGCTGTCGATCTGGCCGAATTTCGCCATCGCCTTGGGGATATCATCGGGAGCGATACCGATACCGGTGTCAATCACCTCGAAGCGGCATCCCGATTGTGGATCGATCGTCACACGTATTGTGACCAAGCCGCCAGAAGGCGTGAATTTGACCGCGTTGGATAAGAGGTTGAGCAAAACCTGTTTGATCTTGCGATCGTCGGCCAGCAGCTAGGGAAGGTCGTCAGGCAGTTCGTTGATCAATTCCACGCCGGCGTTCTTGGCGCGCTGCTGTACGAAAGACAGGCTGGTGCGAACCACGCGATGGATATCGACGGTCTCCTCGATAAGTTCGATCTTACCGGCCTCGATTTTCGACAGATCGAGAATATCGTTGATCAACTCCAACAGGTGCTCGCCGGAGGCGTTGATATCCTCAGCGTATTCAACATATTTCGGAACCGCAACGGGACCAAACATTTCCTTCGCGATCATCTCCGAGAAACCGATGACCGCGTTCAAAGGCGTGCGTAGTTCGTGGCTCATGTTGGCGAGGAATTCCGACTTCGAGCGATTGGCGACCTCGGCCTCCTCCTTGGCCTCCTGCAAGGCCTCTTCCGCCATCTTGCGCTCGATAACCCGGCCGAGCTGCGCACCGATATGAGCCATGACATCGATGGATTGGGCGTCCAGCGTGACGGCTTTCGGGGTGAAGAATTCGAGCACCGCGGCAACGTCGTTACCGACCAGCAGGGGAAAAGCAAAACCCGTCTTCACGTCGATATCTTCGGAATACTTGTTGCGGGGGAAATTTTTGTCGTTTTTGATATCAACAATGAGTTCGGGCTGCCCGCTCTTCCAGACACGGCCCGGCAATCCGGCGCCAAGGCTAAACCGGAAGCCCCTGGTCGCCATACGGAACGTCTCGAAGCTATCCGGTTCGTCCAAATGCCAGATCCCCGTATCGACGAGATCGGGCTGATCGCCCGTTTCGAAGATGTAGGCATGGCCGATGGGCCAATCGAGGTGAAGGCAGATCTCATCCAGGCAGGTCTCTAAGGCGTCATCCACACCGGTCGCATCATTGGCGGCGACGGCAACCTTCTGCATCAACGCCACCACGGCGGTCTTGGCGCGCAGCGCTTCCTCGGCCTCTTTTTGCTGAGTGATGTCCTGGGCGGTGCCGATAGTGCGGATGATTTTGCCGGAGATATCGTACTGCGCTTCGGTCACCGCCTTCAACCAACGCATCTGACCGTCTTTTCGAAGGATGCGATACTCCACGTCGTAGCCTGATTTGCATTGCAACGCCTCAGTAATCGATATCTCCAACGAGCCGCGATCATCGTCGTGAACAAAACTTAACCAGGAGGCCGAAGATGTCGGAAAATCTTCATGGCCAACACCGAAAATCCGGCCCAGCTCATCCGAGTGGATAGCTCAACCTGTCCTCACCTTCGTCCCAAATCCAGTGACCGACACGGGCGATGCGCTGAGCCTGGGACAGCCTGCGTTGACTTTCGTGTAATTCCGCTTCGGCCTTTTTACGCAGGGAAATATCGCGGATAGCACCAATGAAATTGCGCTGATCTCCAAGCCGCATTTCATTGACCATCAATTCTATTGCCACGGACCCGCCGTCTTTGCATCGACCGTTCAGCTCGCGCGAACCGACGCCGAGAATTTTTCCCTTACCGATATGGCGATAGGATTTCAGATATCCGTCATGACTATCGTGATCACGTCCGGCCATAAGCATTCTGATGTTCTTACCGATGACTTCGTCGACGCTATAGCCAAAGATATTCTCGGCTGCCGGGTTGAAGCTCTCAATGATTCCGCCTTCGTCGATGGTGATGATTCCATCGCTGATGTTGCGCAGAATTCCGCCCAAGCGTTGCTCGTTGTCATGCAGGGCGGCCATGGCGTCTCGCCGCTGCACTCTCGATTTCATGAAGCGGTAACAAACGACGACCAACAGCAGGACAATGGCCGCGAAAACCGTCATGGCGACCTTTATGGCAGTAATTAGTGTCGCGACCGTATCGTTGATCCTATCGTCGTTCAGACCGCGCTGCTCATATCTCGCAAGGTCGAGCTGAATAAGAGCGGTCAGCGCCGGGCCGGTGTCGATGGAAATATTCCTGATGTCATCCGCCGACGATGCCTTTTCGACTTCGGCGTAGGTCTCGGTGAATTGACCGAACACACGAGCGATTGTGGTCAGTGCCTGGGCTTCCTGCCGACTGACACCCAGATTCCGGTATGCATCCAGCGCCGCCCACATCTGATCGAGCGAAGTCCGGGCATCCAACAGATATTCATCGACTAGGTCCGAGGCAAAAACATCAAGGCTCGAGACGTCGTTGCCAATTTCGATGAAATCGCGCAAATGTCCGACGATAGCGACTTTTTTACCCGACGATTCATCATAAGACCGGCGCGCCCCTTCGATTCCCTCGACCTCGGTGTTGATATAGATCCAGGTCGTCACGAACACGGTGCAGACCGCGACCAGCACCGTCGCCATAGAGAAGGCTATAGCCCTGCTACTAATGTGGTTCGCGTTCCACGACATCGAATGCAGATTCTCCAGTCTGTTTTTATAGTCAGCGTCCGGCCCCTCTCAGGGAGCGCGACGGTTACAAATTGAACCGTTCCGCAACAAACGATATGCGCAGGCCCCTAACATTCAGTTAATCATGAGCAAATCCGGGCTGAAAAATCTGTCAGATTCCCCTATTTCCCTTGCGAATCAGCCATTCTCGCCATATTAACAACAGCCTTGTCGCAACCAAATTTGAGCGCTCCGGTGATCGCGTCGAACGGCGCGGATCGGACTGAATTACGCAACCCCAGGGGAGAATCGGTTTTGCCACTCGACGACACCGTCGATCTTTTGGTTATTGGCGGCGGCGTTAACGGCGCCGGTATTGCCCGCGATGCTGCGGGGCGTGGGCTGTCGGTGGTGCTCTGCGAACAGGCCGACTTGGCGTCGGGAACCTCCTCTGCAAGCAGCAAGCTAATCCACGGCGGTCTGCGTTATCTCGAACATTACGCCTTCGGCTTGGTGCGCAAAGCGTTGTCGGAGCGTGAAACCTTGCTAGAGATCGCGCCCCATCTGATCGAACCCATGCGCTTCATTCTGCCCCATGACGCGAGCCAACGGCCGGCCTGGATGATTCGCGCCGGGCTTTTTCTGTATGACCATTTGGCCGCCCGCAAACGGCTACCCGGCTCCAGTGGCATCAATCTGAGATCGGCCTCCGAGGGCGCCGCCCTTCAGGATCATCTGGTGAAAGGCTTCGTTTACGCAGATTGCTGGGTCGACGACAGCCGCCTGGTGATCCTCAACGCCATGGCCGCGGCTGAACAGGACGCTATGATCCTGACCCGCAGCCGTTGTGTCTCTGCGCGGTGCGACGGCAACAGCTGGACAGCAACCTTGAGCGACCGGCGCGGCGGCGAAACTCATCTTCGGGCGCGAGCCCTGATCAATGCCGCAGGCCCCTGGGTGGACGGCATGCATGCGCATATAGACGGCGTCAAGCGGCGGGAGAAACCTATCAGACTGGTCAAGGGGAGCCATATCGTCGTCAACCGGCGCTACCAGGGCAGCCACGCCTATATCATGCAGAATGACGACCGCCGCGTGGTTTTCGCCTTGCCGTTCCAGGATAAATTCACCCTGATCGGCACCACCGATATTCCCTTCGATGGCGAGCTGGATCAGGTAGCCATCGACGCGGGCGAGGTCGACTATCTCTGTGCGGCCTTCAATCGCACATTCGCCAAGCCGATCGGCGCGGACGATGTGATTTGGTCCTATGCCGGGGTGCGGCCACTCTATGACGACGATGACGGCGATCCCACCTCGGCAAGTCGCGACTATAAACTGGACATCACCGGTACGCCGCCCCTGGTGACGGTGCTGGGCGGCAAGATCACCACCTATCGGTTGCTGGCGGAACAGGCCCTGAATCTCCTCAGCCCCACCTTCCCGGACCTCGGCCCGGACTGGACGGCAAAGACCCCGCTGCCCGGCGGCGATTTGCCGGATGGTGATTTCGATCGATTCCTCGACGGCTTCAACAAAGATCATCCCTGGCTTCCCGCCGGCCTCGCCTGCCGCCTCGCCCGCGCCTACGGATCGCGCGCCAACGATCTACTGGGCGACGCCAAGGCGATTGGCGATCTCGGCCGTGATTTCAGCGCCGGCCTTTATGCGCGCGAAGTTGATTATCTGCTGGCCAGGGAATGGGCGCTGACCGGCGAGGATATCTTATGGCGCCGCAGTAAGCTGGGGCTCCATTGCGACACGGGAACGGAGGCGGCACTCGACAGCTGGATCGCCGCCTCAAGCTCAGCCCGCGCGACAGCACAATGACCCATACTCATTCACAGCACCGCATGAATAGTGCGGGTCAGAAATTCAATAAGATCTGAGGCTCTCGGGTTTTTTATTTCGACAGCGGATCAGTTTCCAATAGCCGAAGGCGTTGACTGGTCGGGACTCGATGATCTCGATGCCGGCATGGCGGGCGAACTCGGCCTCCTCCAGATCGGGACGGAACCCGATGGCGGCGGAGAACGGCGCCATGACCATCTCGATCAGGCCGGGGAGCACGCCGCGGGAGGCGAAATGGTTGACTGACCATCCCCAACGAGGCCGCCATCATCCGCCTGGTCGGCGCCATCCTCACCGAACAGAACGACGAGTGGGCCGTATCAAGACGCTACATGACCCTGGAAACCTTGGCCCGGCTGGGCCATCATGAAGATAGTTCCGTGGCAATCGCCGCAGAATGAGCCGGTAACCTCAACCGGCGGAGATAGACGCGCAGGAAAGCGCTCTTACACCACGTCCAGGGACACCACCCAGAATGCTCCGCCGTCGTGCTCAGGGCGTCGCTGACGGGCGAAAGGGCAGTGACTGGAAACTCACTAAACTGGCGAGAAATTGCGGGCAGTGATTGCTATTTGATTGCCAAGTAAAAACACGACCTAAATTAATTCATCTAAGTCATTGAAAAATATGGTGGTGGACGCAGTCTGGAGCGAACCCGTCTCCGGCCAAATTCCCTAAACCTCGTAACAGGGAATTAAATTCGCATATCAGGAAATTTATTCGACGGTTTGATCACAAACCCGTTAAAACAATCCCTTATCATACGATAACAACGCAATTCCAAAAATGATCAATGCTGAACCGGCAAACTGACGCCAACCAAGAGCCTCGGAAAAGAAAAGTACCGAGGCAAACAATGCAAGGATGATGGAACCGCTGACGATCACGGGAATAGCGAGGCTTGCCGGCATGGGTTTCAAGCCGCCAACACCGCCGAAAAGATAGAGATAGGCGATTTCGGCGCCGCCGATGCAGACGCCGGCGCTGATCGCCCATAGCAGCGCCGACGTGCCGATCGCGTAATTCTCCACCCCCCGCTGCCAAAGATAAAGGGCAAACAGGCTTGATGTGCTCAAGGCCGCAATCTGTAGGCAGATCGTCGCCAAAATCGTGGTCTGGGCCGATACGGGCATGGCCGCGCCCGAGGCTTTCACAAGGACGTTGTAGCCGGCATACAGTACGGTCGCCACGACGAGAAGAAAGATCGATGTCACATCTGCCTCCTGTTTTCGAGATGCAGACATTCTGTCTTTAGCCTTAACATTCCTCAAGTCCCGAGATCATGGGGTGGCAATATTCATGCTTGATCCGGCGTGGCGTGTTTCGTAGCTTCGGGGGATGATAAATCGGTTCCAATATTCAAAAAAGCTACCCAATTCTGCCGGGCTAAACCTTTGATAACGTTTTCGGATCCACGGACGAGTGGTCTTCCCCCCATGAGTTGGTCCATCCCTATAGTTAGTAGAGGAGGATCAAGACATGGGAATCAAACGACATAAGCCGGAACAGATCGTCACCAAGCTACGGCAGGTCGAAGTGCTTGTCGGCCAAGGGGTGGCGCGGCTTGATGCGATCAGAGAAGTTTGCATAACGGAGCAGACGTTTTAGCGATGGCGCAAGCAGTACGGTGGGATGGGAACGGTTCAACTGAAGGAACTCAACCGTCTTCAGAAG
>JAYGED010000133.1:0-3978 GCA_046582565.1 Alphaproteobacteria bacterium | reverse complement strand
TTCCATCTCTATCTCAAGGAATGTGAGTGGCGCTTCAACTACCGGCCTACAGCCAATCTGTTGAAGGTTCTAACGCAATAGGCCAAAATGTGGCGCTGTCAGACAAAACCGAATTGCTTTGCACAACCCCACAATCGGTAGATCTCAAGCCGCGAGTTGACGCCACTCTATCAAGGCGGCGGAGCGGTTGAGTCTAAAGTTTTCGCGGTTGTAAAGATGGCGTTCCTGGTTGAAGAGATTGTGAACTGAGGCGTGGATCGAGGCGAATTTCTGAAGCGATTTTGCACTCTTGAATTTTGCCATCGCTCGCTCTCGTCGCCGGAACGGCTGATGTGAATTCTCGGCTCTATTGTTGAGCCAGCGCCCCGTTACCTGACGGGCCTCGTTGCCAATCTCTCTCATGGCTGCCCGGTAGGAGCGAAGGTGGTCTGTCACGATGACCTCCGGGCGGCCGTAGCGCTTCATCGTTTTGCGCAGAAACCTCAACGCTGCCTTGCGATCTCGCCGTTTAGTGACGAACACCTCAAGAACCTCACCCTCGTGATCGACGGCTCGCCAGAGGTAATGCGTTTCACCATTGATACGGACGAAAACTTCGTCCAAATGCCAGCGCCATTGGATATGGGCGCGAATTGATGATGATCGCTTCTTTCTGATTTCCGCTGCAAACATTGGCCCGAACCGGTTCCACCAGGCACGTACCGTCTCGTGGCAGATGTCGATGCCACGCTCATGGAGCAGATCCTCGACCTGCCGCAACGACAGCGGGAAACGGATATACATCATTACAGCAAGGCGGATAACCTCGGGTGACGTCTTGAAATATCGGAATGGGTTTTTCATCCACCGACGCTAAGATCAGCACCCCGACAGCTCAAGCAAATTTCCTCTGACAATGCCGACCAGTCCGGGCACTCACCGCGCATCGGGCTCGAATGTCCGCTTATGGCTATTAGCGGACTCTTTTAGGTACGGTGAATTACGTCCGCTTCACCCCCGAAAGCAGACATTCAGAGGGTGGTGGTGGGATGTCCGTTTATGATGCAGTGGACGGCTCCACCGCCGGCATCGCAATGTGCCATGGAGGGTTTCAACCGCCAATAGGGGAGCCGCCCACCATGGCAGTTACCATGATCGGTCTGGTGCCCAGACAAACCTCGATCGGTGGCAGCCAAAGCATAAGGCGAGGACGACAACATTATTGGCGGGATGGCCGTGAGGTAATGCAAAATCGGTCGAACCGGGGGTCGGGAAAACCCGTTTGGGTCAAGGCGCATCAAGCGCGTGCTTGTGTGATTGGATCCGATCCAGCGGATCGCATCAGGGCCAGCGGTTCAACAAAATCGCATCAACAGGCCGGACACAAGACTGTACCTGACTAGGTCGCTACGCCGATAAAAGTCCTTGCAACGCGGGAGCCATCCACACAAGACGGCTTCCCGTGGTTTTCGGCTAGGCGCGTCCGTCGCCGCGATGCTGGAGCATCGCAAGACGGGCGGAACGACGTCCGAAAGCCTCGGGAAGCCGCCTTCGGTCGCGTCCGCTCACCCCTGGAGTGCGTCAGGAAACCTTGACGATGCGAAGGCATCGCCGGCGGTTCCCTTCCTTCCCAGGAATAAGCGGCCGCGATCTCTATGGGTCTTTATCACTGCTCCTTGGTATTAGCCAACTCGGCCTCGTTATCGCGCTTGTAGGCCTTGATCTGCTGGAGCAGGACAGGAGCTGCAAGAATCACAGCGTAGATGTCACTGGTGTAGCCCGGAGCAACCATAAACAGCGCCGCAAAGCCAATCAGAACGCGGTAGAGTGTCGGCATATGGGCGAGGAAATAGGCGCTGACACAAGTTGCCATCATGGCGACGCCAAGGGCGCAGGTCAGGGTGGTTTCCAGGAAGGCACCCCAGGTGAAGTATTCCTCCAAAACGATCAGCATGGCCGGCGAATAGACGAACACCATAGGCACCAAGAGCTTGCCGATCCCCAAGGTGAAAGCAGAAACCCCGGTCTTGAACGGGTTGGCCCCGGCAATGCCGGCCGCGGCGTAAGCCGACGCGCAGACCGGTGGCGTGATCTCCGATATAACACCGTAGTACAGCACGAACAGATGCGCCGCCAATGGCGGAATGCCCAGGTTACCCAGAGCCGGCGCGGCGACCGTGACCAGCATAATGTAGAGGGCCGTGGTCGGCAGGCCAGCGCCCATCATGATGCACGTCACGGCGATCAGGATCAGCGACACGAACAGCGTCAGTCCCTCTAGCGTGATGTCCATCAGGGGAATCCATGAAATCAGGCTGAGAATGCCGCTGGCGATCGAATGAGCGCTATCGGCAACCATGAAGCCGAGACGGAAACCGAGGCCTGTCGAGTTGACGACGCCGACAACGATGCCGATGGCGGCGCAGACGGCACCGACGGCGAGGGCGTATTTGACGCCGGTGACACACGCGTCGATGACGTCTTTGAAGGCGATCCGGTGAAGCGGATTGAGAAAGCCGACGAGGAGCGCCGTGGTGATACCCCAAAACGCTGCCATGTGGGGCGAATAGCCGCTGAACAGAACGTAAACCAGCGCGAACAGAGGCAGAGCCGTCGGCCAGCCTTTTCTGATGACGTCGAACAACTTGGGAATTTCATCTTCCGGAACGCCTTTAAGGCCCAGACGTTTGGCCTGGAAATGAACAATACACAGCACGCCGATATAATGCATGGCAGCCGGGATAGCGGCGGCGATGATAATGGTGGTGTAGGAAACTTCCAAAAATTCGGCCATGATGAAGGCTGCGGCCCCCATGATCGGCGGGGTGATCTGACCGCCAGCGCTGGCTGCGGCTTCAACGCCACCGGCCAGATGACCGGGATAACCCATTTTTTTCATATTCGGGATGGTCAGAGATCCGGTCGAGACGACGTTGGCGATAGACGAGCCCGAAATTGTTCCAAAGAAGGCCGAGGAGACGACGCTGACCTTGGCCAGGCCACCCGTATAGCGCCCGGCGACAACCGTTGCCATATCAACAAAAAACTGACCCAGACCCATACGCTGCGCCAAAACCCCGAACAGCACAAAATGAAAAACCACGGTCGAGACGATCCACAGCGTGATGCCGTAAATGCCCTCGGCGGGGAAATACATGTTGTTGATATATTGTGCCCAGGTGATGCCCGGGTGTTTGAGAACCTGAAGCGGCATGTAGGGGCCAAAAATTGCAAATACGGTGAAGGCCAGAATAATAATCGGGACCACGATGCCCAGCGACCGGCGCACGGCTTCGAGCAAGACAACGATTAAGACAGTACCGAAGACCACATCAATGGTTGCCGGGTCACCCTGGCGAATAACCTGTTCTTCCAAAAAGAAGCGCTGGCCCAACAAGGTGAAGTCAGTTTCGTACCAGGTGGCGCCGATGTAGAGCGATGAGGCGACACCGGCGGCGATCAGTACCCAGTCCCAGATTGGCACGTTGGAATAGCGCCACCAGGTGTTTGTGTTCAACTGCAGGGAACTGTCGTTCTTAATCATCGGAAAACCGATAAACACCAGGATAATGACGCCCGACATATGGATGCCCATGTGCCAGTAATCGACCGGAACGCCGATGCCTGCTGTGACGTAATGATAGACGGCGAACAGGATCGAAAAGCCAAGGCTGAACTTTAGAACCCAGGGGCCGAGGTTGCGGGTCTGGAGGCCGGAATCATATTTTTCTTCCAGTTCCTGGGCCTTGCTGATGTCATATTCCGTAAGTATTTTCGGCTCGGCCATAACTGTTCCCCCTGTGCTTCAAAAATTTATTTATTTAATTTGAATTGATAAATAAGAATGATGGTCGCGGGTCTGGTCAGCCCCCCTTGAGAGGTCCAGTTTGAATGTTAGTGCATGATCGGCTTTTGGTCTAATGGCACGATGGTCTCTGGAGCCGGTGGGCGATATCCCAACGCACTGTGCGGCCTCTTCGTGTTGTAGTGTTTCCTCCA
>JAYGED010000287.1:0-1605 GCA_046582565.1 Alphaproteobacteria bacterium | reverse complement strand
TGTTCGGTGTTCTCGCCACCCGCATCGGCCTCGGCAAGTTATTCATCGATCTGGCGTCGGTGCTGGCGGGCCGCTACGCCGGCGGGCCGGCCAAGGTGGCGATCTTTTCCTCGGCCATGCTGGGGACCATTTCCGGTTCTTCCATCGCCAATACGGTGACCACCGGATCATTAACCATTCCGGCCATGAAAAAGGTTGGCTACGAGCCCCATTTTGCCGCCGCCGTCGAGGCAGCGTCTTCTACCGGCGGGCAAATCACGCCGCCAATCATGGGCGCCGCCGCCTTCATCATGGTTGAATTTCTGGAAATTCCTTACCGCGAGATTTTGCTGGCGGCCCTGTTCCCGGCGGCACTGCATTATTTCGGCATCTTCATCATGGTCCATCTCGAGGCCAAGCGCCTTGGCCTTCGCGGGCTCCGTCCCGATGAAATGCCGAAAGCGATGACGGTACTGTCGGAGCATTGGATGACCGTAGCGCCGCTTCTTGTTCTCGTCTATCTGATCGTAACCGGGCGGACGCCGGATTACGCCGCAGTCTGGGGAATTATCAGCTGTGTCATTGTCGGCTTCATCAATCCCAGGAACCGGCTAACGATTCCGGACCTCATCGACACTCTGGCGACGGGGGCCAGATATGCGCTGGCCGTTGGCGCGGCGGCGGCGGCGGTCGGCATCATCGTTGGCGTGGTGACGCTGACGGGCACCGGGTTCCGGCTGAGCTACGTGGTGACCCAGGTCGCCGCCGAGCTGGGCGGATGGATCAGCTCGGGTTGGCTGGCCGTGTTTGTCAGCCAACAGGGATTGACCCTGTTCTTCACACTGCTGTTCACCGCTTTTGCTTGCATCATCATGGGGGCAGGAATTCCGACGACGGCGACCTACATCATTCTGGTATCGGTGGCGGCACCGGCGCTGGCGATGCTTGGCGTCCAGCCGCTGGTGGCGCATTTCTTCGTTTTTTATTACGGAGTGTTAGCGGATATCACCCCCCCCGTCGCCCTGGCCGCCTATGCCGGGGCGGGCATCGCCGGTGCCAATCCCTTCAAGACCGGCAATACGGCGTTCCGGTTAGGCATCGCCAAGGCGATTGTTCCTTTCGTGTTTGTCTATTCGCCAGCCTTGTTGCTGGTAACGCCGGAATACGTGCTGTCGGACTTTCTGATCACCCTGGTGGGAGCGATGATCGGCATTGGTCTTCTCGGCATCGGGTTCTCGGGATTCCTGCTAACCAAGGTAAGCAAGTTCGAGCGCGTATGGTTTGCCGTCTCCGCCCTGTTTTTCGTCGTTCCCGGAATGGTATCGATGGGGATCGGGTTCGTCCTCGTCCTGCCCGTCCTGGCGCGCCAGATTATTGCCTACCGAAAAACCCGGTCAGCCCAGCCGCAGATCTCCGACTGAACGCTTGAGGAGAAACCGGACCTTATTCGGCTTCGAAAACTGCGCCTTCCATGTGTAGAGCGACTTCGTACTGATGCCCAACCGATCAGCAACATCGCGGCCCGAATATCCTCGATCGACGACTTGTGAAACAGAATCTTTCTTGAAGTCATTACTAATACATTTCTTGAAGTCATTACTAATACCACCGAGCACTGAGTGAGAC
>JAYGED010000258.1:0-2602 GCA_046582565.1 Alphaproteobacteria bacterium | reverse complement strand
TCGTCGAGAGGTTCTTCAATAAGATCAAACACTTTCGTCGTATCGCCACCCGCTACGACAAGCTGGCGGCGAACTACATGGCCATGATCAAGCTCGCGTCCATTCGCATCTGGCTGCGGTATAATGAGTCTACGGCCTAGTACTGTCTTGGGCATCTACGCACTCCTTGAGCGGCCCCGCTTTTGGGGCGGGGACGGCTGAAATCGTCCGGCTTGTATTTCCGGCCATCACATGTCTTATTAAAAAAAGATTAATTAATCATTACCGATCACACCATGCGCATCGGAATCGACCTGGGCGGAACCAAGATCGAGACGCTGGCGCTCGACGATGAAGGCACCGAACTCGGCCGCTACCGATCCGCCACGCCCCGAGGCGACTACGACGGCACTATACGCGCCATACTTGAACATGTCGCGCTGGTTGAATCCGAGACCGGGCTTAGGGGCAGTGTCGGCATCGGCATACCCGGCGCCGAATCCAAAGCCACCGGCCTGATTAAAAACGCCAATTCCGTCTGGCTGATCGGCAAGCCCCTGGCGGCCGATCTCGCGGCGGGCCTCGAGCGGCCTGTTCGACTCGCCAATGACGCCAACTGCTTCGCCCTGTCCGAGGCCACGGACGGCGCAGCGGCGGGCGCGAACACGGCGTTTGGGGTGATTCTCGGCACCGGCGTCGGCGGCGGCTGCGTCGTCGGCGGTCATATCCTCGCAGGCGTCAACGCAATCTCCGGTGAGTGGGGCCACAACCCCCTGCCCTGGCCGAGCGACGACGAGCGACCCGGCCCGCCCTGCTATTGCGGACTTGAAGGCTGCATCGAAACCTTTCTCTCCGGCCCCGGCTTCGCCCGGGATTATGACCAGGACGGCAACGCCGAGCCCTCAGAAATCGCAGACCGGGCGGCGGCTGGAGAGCCGGCGGCCCAGGCCGCGCTGGCGCGCTATTGCGACCGGCTCGCCCGCGCCCTGGCAACTGTGATCAATATTTTCGATCCGGATGTCATCGTGCTCGGTGGCGGCATGTCGAACGTTGCCGCCCTCTATGATCAGGTTCCCAGCCTCTGGGGTGCTTACGTCTTTTCGGACCGCGTCGATACCAGCCTGCGACCCGCCAAATACGGCGACGCCAGCGGCGTCCGTGGCGCCGCCTGGCTCTGGCCCCAGGATCGATAGGAAATTGCTAAAGCCAGTCTTCTTCCAGGGGATAGCTTGATAACTGATCGATGCCGTCCTTGGTAATCAGGACCTGCTCCTCGAGCTTGACGCCTGCCTTGCCGCCTTCGACGCCGATGAAGGATTCGACGCATATGGTCATGCCCTCCTCAAGCACGCCGTCATAGCCCTTGGCGGCATAATCCGCCGCATGCTTGATCGAGGGATATTCATCGGCAAGACCGACACCGTGCATACAGCTGCCATAGCGGTTCGAGGCAAATTCCTCGGGGATGACCCAGGTTTGCTCGGAAATCTCGCGAAAGGACTTACCCGCCTTGAGAATCAATTTGTTGTGGGCAATCTGCTCGACCGCCTTGGCGTAGAGCCTGCGCTGTTCGTCATTGGGCTTATCGCCGCAAACCCAGGCCCGTGAAATATCGGCGCAATAGCCATAGGGACCGATCAGATCGGTGTCGAAACTGACCATATCGCCGCGCTCAATCTCACGCATCGAGCACTCGCGGAACCAGGGATTGGTGCGCGGCCCCGAGGACAACAGGCGAGTCTCGATCCATTCGCCGCCGAGACGAATGTTGGTCTCGTGCAGCTTGGCCCACAGGGCGTTCTCGGTGATACCCGGCTCCAGCGCATCGCGCATCGCCTCCATGCCGGCCTCGCAAACCGCTATGGAAGCCCGCATGAGGGTGATTTCATCCGCCGATTTAATGACCCGGGCATGCTCCGTCACCGCCTGCCCGTCCATGATCTCAACGCCGTGGCTACGGATGGCGTCGCAGCCAAGATGGGACAGCCCATCGATGGCCAGCCGCTTATTACCGCTGCCGTGTTGGGCGACCAGCTCAGCGATCTGTCCGCCAAAGGTCTTGGCCCGGTCCGCGGCATTACTGCCGGCTGTGAAATAATAGAAAGACGGCATCAACCGATACTCGTCGACGGTCGGCAAGTCGGCCACGAGATGGGGATGATTGGCGTAATCAAAAACCACCACCGGCCCCTGGGTGGGCACGAACACGCAGCGGGTCTCGTAGTGGCTCGACCAGATTTGCATGTTGGTGGCATCGGTGGCGTAGCGCGTGTTGATCTGATCGAACAGAAGAATTCCGGCGTAATCACGCGCCTCCAACTGCTGGCGAATGCGGCCCAGGCGATAGAGCCGCGCCCGGTCGAGATCGACCGGCGCCTGGCTGAATTCCATGGCCCCGTGCTGGCGCGGCGTATTGCCGCGGCGGACGGATTCAACGGCATTGATCGGCATGGCCGGCTCCCTTGCAAACAAGATGGAAATTACTAGGTCATGGACTCATTAACGCGTAGCCATATCCGTATAGATGCCAACTTTATCATGGCGAGGTAGTTGAGGGCATGTTTCTCGAAGCGCGTTGCGACACGACGGAAGTGTTTGATCCTGTTGAAGAAGCGTTCGATAC
>JAYGED010000219.1:0-17956 GCA_046582565.1 Alphaproteobacteria bacterium | reverse complement strand
GCTTATTTTGAGAATTAAGGATTGTATCGATTTTGACGGGATTCGGATAGCACGTTTTTTTGACATCTAAAAAGTAGTAGCGTTCTTTCAGTGTCATCTTATCGAAGAGTAACTTTTCCAAGCATCACTATGCCTTTGAGAACGCCCTCTGCAAAAGCAGAAAGCTTACCACTGGCGGATTTTTACTCCGGCCAAACAACCAGACAATCTGGCCGCTTCAGTGGTGGATTATTGCTCCGGCGTTCTCAATTCGGAGGGTGGTCGCAAAATGTCCGCTTGTGATGCGAACCTATCGATTCCGGTTTAGCTCAACTTACCGACAATCCGCTTAAAAGGGATCACGACGTTCGTTATCAACCTTGTCCCCAGGCGGGCGAACGGCGCGTGGGGCAGGGGGGTCAGCGGCATGGCCATGGCGTCCTCGTCGCCGGTGATAAGCATGGCGGCGATGTCGCGCCCCACGGCGGTAGCGGTGGGCACCCCCCGGCCCGAGAAGCCGATGGCGGTATAGAGGTTGTCAGACAGGCGGTGGACGCCGGGAAAACGACTCGGCGACATATCCAGCAGGCCCTGCCAATAGTGTTTGAAGTGCAATCGGCCAAGGTCGGGGAACAGCCTCGACAGCTCCTTGCCGACCCAGGCGCCGACCTGTTCGACCGATTGGTCGATCCCCAGCCCGGCGCCGCCGCCGGTCAGCAGGCGGCCTTCTCCATCGAAGTAAAAATAGAAATAGCGCGGGTGGTGCAGCTCCTGGACGTTGTTGTCGCGGGGCAGCACGGCGCGGCGCACGTCCTCGGGCAGGGGGTCGGTAGCGACGCCGGCGGAGCGAACGATGTAGAAGGCGTTATCGAGCGCCGGCCACAGACCGTTGCGATGGGCGTTGGTCGCCAGCAGCACCGTGTTGGCGGTGACGCGGCCTCCCGGCGTGGTGATGCGCCAGCGGCCGCCCCGGCGTTCCAGGGCCGTGGCCGGCGATTTGCCGTGAATCAGCGCGCCCGCCTTCATGGCCGCGGCCGCGAGGCCCCGGCAAAAGCCCATGGGATTGAGGTGGCCGCCGTCCCCGAACAGGATGGCGGCGGCGAAGGCGTCCGAGCCGATATAGTCCCCCATGTCCGCGCGCTCGACCCAGCGCACCGCCTTGCCGAGACGAGCCCAATGATCGTATTTGGCGCGAAGCTTGGCGACACTCTTTGGGTGGCGCACCACGGTCAGCGTCCCGCTTTGCACCGCCTCGCATTCGATCTGATGATCGCGTATCAGCGAGAACACATAATCCGCCGCGTCGCCCTGGAGGCCGTTGACCCGATCGCCGCGCGCCCCAAAGCGGGCGTCGACCTCGCCCGGCGTGTGCCAGGTCCAGTCGGGCACGCAATGGCCGTTGTTGCGGCCCGCGCCGCCGAAGCCCGGCTCCTCGGCCTCGACGACGATCACCGAGCGGCCGGCCTCGGCCAGCTTCAACGCCGCCGTCAACCCGCAATAGCCGGCCCCAATGATGGCCACATCGGCCTCGACCTCGCCGTCAAGCTGCGGTAGCGCCGCCGCCGGCGCCGCGGTCTTGGCCCATAACACGGACTCGATGGGAAGACGGGTTTCCATGGCTGTGTCCTTCACGTTTGGGGCAGGCTGGGGGTTTTGCGCCACCTAGCCTTCGACGAAGTCGAGCAGCAGGCTGATATCGTCAGGCACAGCCCCTTGATGCCAAGCAGATTTCGTTGGGGGAAATCGGACGGTAACGGATCGGTGATCATAGGGTTTATATAGCGGAAACGACTGTCTGAGTTTTCTTATTGGCCACCTTCAGCGCCAGGTTCTCAAGACTCTCGCCCTTCGGCGCGTAATAGAACGACGACCGGCTGATCGCCAGAACTTGGCACTGTCGGCTCAAACTCAGGTCGGGGTGATCGCGGCTGATCATCGCCTTGCGCTTCCCCCGGCTCATCGCTTGGACTACTTTGTCACCGCCGTTCTCAGGTTACGAAAACTTCGTCCAGGTGCCAGACGTTGAACGCAGGGTACGGCGCTTGCAGATCCGGCGGGCATAGGCTTGTCCGAATTTCTACACCCAAAAATGCACCGTCTCATAGCTGACATCAATGCCACGTTCGGCCAACAGATCTTCAACATCACGAAAACTCATCGTGAAGCTAAAATAGAGCCAAACGGCTCGGCGGTTAATGTCGGGGTGAAAGCGGTGGCGCCTGTATGAGATTTTCTGCATTCGCCGATCGTATCAGGCGGACACGTGATCATCTGCGAGTTAATTTGACAGACCTCCGGCAGGCTGTCAGGCAGGGATGGGCGGTCCATACATGACAGATCCCAACGGGCCGCCTCAGAACCGGTCGGCCCGGAACGCACTGAGGTCTTCGTTCACCCGTTCTCCGGCGATGAGTTGTGCGACCAGGCGCCCGGTACGCGGCCCCGTGCTCAGCCCGATATGCTGGTGGCCGAAGGCGAGGATGACATTGGGATGGCACGGCACAGCGCCGATCACCGGAAGGCTATCAGGCAGGGATGGGCGGTGCCCCAGCCAAGTCTCGGCGTCTTCGAGATTGGCATTGGGAAATAACAGCCGCGCGTGACGTTTCAGCCGGTCTGTCAGCCGCGGGTCGGGGGGCGCGTCCATGGGTTTGAACTCGACCATCCCGGCAAGGCGCAGCCCGCCCGCCATGGGCGTGGCGACATATTTTCCAGACGTCACCATCATCGGGTGGTTCTGGCGGATTCCGGGGTCTCGGAACTGGATGTGATAGCCACGCTCGCTCATCAACGGCACCCGAACTCCGAGCTGTTTGGCCAACGTCGCCGACCAGGCTCCCGCCGCAATCACCAGCCGGTCAAAGGGAAGTCTGCCGGCTTCCGTATGGAGGGCGCGCGCCCCCTCGGCGCCGATTTCGATCTCGTGAACCTTGGCCTGGAGAAGCCTCCCGCCGCGTATCTCGAAGCTCTCTACCAGCCCCTTCACCAGACGCGCAGGGTCGAGTGCGAAGCCATGTTTCGGGAGGCGGATTGCAAAGTTAAACTCTGAGGCCAGATCAGGCTCCAACGCATGCAGTTCCCCGGCGTCGAGCTCGACATATTCGATGCCATGGTGGCGGCGGATCTTCCAGGCGAAGGCCTCGGCCTCGAAATCACTCCGCTTGGGGTAAATATAGAGGTAGTCGCACTCGGTTATCCAAGGGGCGCCGCCGGTGTCGCGGGCCAGCGCCAGATGCTCGTCGATCGAGCCGTCAGTCAGTTTAAATAGCTCCGACGCGATCCGCTCGACTTCGGAGGCGCGGCCATGGCGCAGATAGTCGATGAACCATTTCACGTTGCGCGCCACATGGAGGAAGTCGATGGACAGCGGCCCCATGGGGTCCATGAGCATTTTGGGAAGCTTCTTGAGGATGCCCGGCACCGGCACCGGCACGATCGCGCAGCGCGCGGCGATGCCGGCATTGCCGAAGGAGGCTCCCTCCCCCGGCGACTGAGCATCGATAATGGTGACCGCAAAGCCTCGGCTTTGTAAATTGAGCGCGCTCGCGGCCCCAACAATTCCGGCGCCGACGACGACCACCGTATCGGCCGTTGCGCTCGCCACTTCGGTTGCCAGGATCGCTACCCGCCGGTGCGGCGGCGGATGTACTCGGCCATAAGGATCATGCCGGTGACGAAGAAAAGGACGACGGTCGAGGCCGCGAGAACCGTGGGGCTGACCTTGAGCAGCGCATCGGTCCACATCTGCTTGGGCAGGGTGGTGGCCGTGCCGCCACTGATGAACAGGGCGATGGTCAGCTCGTCGAACGAGGTCACGAAGGCGAATAGATAGGCCGCGATCAGGCCCGGCTGGATCAACGGGAAGGTGATGTGCCACAGCGTTCGGGCCTTGCTCGCGCCCAACGTCCAGGCCGCCTGGTCGAGCCTCTCGTCATAGTTTTTGAGCACCGCCATCACGGTCACCACCACGAACGGCACCGCCAACACCGTATGGCCGAGGACGAGGCCGAACGACGTGCCCACGAGGCCGATGCGGGCGTACAGGTAGAAGATCGCGATGGCGATGATGATGCGCGGGATGATCAGCGGCGCCAGGATGAAGGCGAGGGCCACGGTCTTGAAGATGAGCTGCTGGCGCGCCAGTACGAAAGCGGCTGGAACGCCGATGATCATCGACAGGGCGGCGGAGAAGAAGGCGACCAGGAACGACCGCATCATGGCGCCGATCCAAATGTCGGAGCCCAGGAACATTTCGTACCAGTGCAACGTGAAGCCCTTCATCGGCCATTCGATGAATTGGTTCTCGCTGAACGAGATCGGAACCACGAAGAAGGCCGGCGCGGCAAGATAGAAGATGACCGCCATCGCGACGATCCAAAGCACCCCGCGCGACAGCCCTTGGCGCGGCCGGTCCGCCCGGATCGGGCGCACGATTTCTACGATGGCGCTGAAAAGATCACAGATCCAGCCGAGTATCGCGATCAGATAGCGGCCGAGCCAACTGCCCAACCGGCCGATAATATTGTTCGAACCGTCCCTGGCCCTTTCCTCGGCCGCCGAGCCGCCGGCCAACGTCGACATGCCGAGCAGACGGTCGTAGACGTAGAAGACGATGATCGCGGTGGCCAGCAGCAACACGGCGACGGCGCCGGCGAAGCCCCAGTTCAGCAACTCCTCGATCTGCTCGATGATGACCTGAGCGACCATGATCTCGCGGCCGCCGCCGAGCAGCGCCGGGGTGATGAAGAAGCCGAGCGCGGTGATGAAGACGAGCAGGCCGCCGGCGGCGAGACCGGGCAACGACAGCGGGAAATAGATGCGCCAGAACGACTGCCCGCCGCGCGCCCCGAGGGTGGAGGCCGCATTGCGCAGATTGGGGTCGATCGTCCGCATCACCGCCAGCATGGTGAGCACGGCCAACGGCATGAGCGCATGGGACATGCCGATCATGACGCCGGCGAAGTTGTAGATCAGCTTGAGCGGCGCATCGATAATGCCGAGGTCCATGAGCCAACTGTTGATCGTGCCGTAACGCCCGAGCAGAACGATCCAGGCGAAGGTGCGCACCAGGAAGCTGGTCCAGAACGGCAGCAGCACCCAGAGGATCAGGGTATTGCGCTGCCGCTCGTTTATGGTCGCCAGCAGATAGGCGACCGGATAGCCCGCCAGCAAGCAGAACAGTGTCGTCCAGGCAGCAATTCTGAAGGTAATGCCCAGAACCTTCACATAGGTGGTTCGGGCGAACAGCTTGGTGTAGTGGACGCTGCTCAGCGCCCCGCCGTCGTCGAGGATGCTGAGCCAGAGAAGCTGGCCCACCGGATAGAGAAACAGAAAACCCAGGTACAGGAGCAGCGGGAACAACGGCCATGCGGCCACCCACGCGGAGCGGCGCCGATAGACCCTGGCCTCCGGAGGAGTGGCGTCGGCGATCGCGGTCATGCGCCGCCCCGCCCCCCGTTTTTCGGCAGCAGGACCGTGCTTTCCTCCGCCCAGCCGAAGCGGACTTCCGAGCCCGGCTCGGCGGCCGGCGAACCGACGTGGGTGAGCCGGGTCACGGTAATCGGCGTGCCGTCGGAGACCTCGGCGTAGAACTTGGTCACCTGCCCCACCAGGATAACGTCCTTAATCTTGGCCTTGATCACGTTCGCCATTTCCTCGCCGTCACCGAGCAGACGGATGGTCTCGGGGCGGACCATGACCTTGATGTCGTCGCCCTCGCGCACCTCGCCGCGCGGCCCGGCGCGGAGCACGGCGTCGCCGGGACCCTTGAGATGAACGACGTCGTTGTTGACGTCCACGACGCGTGCGTCGAGCAGGTTGGACTCGCCGAGGAAATCGGCCGCGAAGACAGATTCCGGATAGAAGTAAAGCTCGTCCGGCGTGCCGAGCTGACTGATCCGGCCTTCGTTCATCAGGCAGATCCGATCCGACATCACCAGCGCTTCTTCCTGATCGTGTGTAACGTAGAGCACGGTAATGCCGAGCTCGGTGTGGAGATGCTTGATTTCGAGCTGCAATTGGTCACGCAGCTTCTTGTCGAGGGCGCCGAGCGGTTCGTCCATGAGTATGATCGAGGGCCGGTAGACGATGCAGCGCGCCAAGGCAATGCGCTGCTACTGGCCGCCCGAGAGTTCTCGCGGCAGGCGGTCACCGACATCGGGCAGCCGAATGATTTCGAGAACCCGCGACACCTCCTTGGCGATGACGTCATCGGGCGCCTTCCGCATGCGCAAGGGGAAGGCGATGTTCTCGTAGACGCTCAGATGCGGGAACAGGGCGTAGTTCTGGAACACCATGCCGATGTCGCGCTTGAAGGTCGGCGCGTAGGTCGCCAGCTTGCCGTCGATCCACACATCGCCGCTGTCGGGCTGGGTCAGCCCGGCGATGATCATCAACATCGTCGTTTTGCCCGATCCCGACGGTCCCAACAGGGTCAGGAACTCGCCTTCGTGCAGATCGACGTTCGCCCCCTCGAGTGCGACCACCGGACCATAAGTCTTGCGCAAGTCACGGATTCTCAGCTTCGACTTGGTGTTTGCCAAAACGCGTTACATCCCAAAAAATTAAGAGCGGCGGGGGCGTCTGCCTGACTCCCCGCGCCGCCCCCGAATTCAAGTCAAGGGATCAGCTCAAAAGCCAATCGTTGAACTGCTCCATGGCGTTGTCCTTCTGCTCGCCCCAGTACACCGAGTCGATCGGCGTCGAAACCGATATGTTCTGCGGTGCGGTGGGCAGCAAGGCGGCCCGCGCCGACGGGATGTGATCGTAGGCGCCCGGGTTTGTCGGGCCGTAGGCCAACCACTTGGTATGGGTTGCTTGGCGCTCGGCGTTGGCGCAGAACGTGGCGAATTTACGACAGGCTTCGATGTTCGGCCCGTCGCGCAGGATGCACATGCCCTCGAAGCTCCACAGCGACTGGTTCCAAGACACGCTGACCGGCGCGCCGGCATCGATAGCCGCCTGCGAGCGGCCGTTCCATGTCGGACACATGTCGACCTCGTGGGTCTTCAGCAGTTGCGAGGTCTGGGCGCCGCCGGTCCACCAAATATCGATGCTGTCCTTGATCTTGTCGAGGCTCTTGAATGCCCGGCCGAGGTCGCAGGGATAAACGTCGGCGGGCGCCACGCCGTCGGCCATCAGCGCCTGTTCGATGGTGTCGAACGCGTGTTTGCGTATGGCGCGGCGGCCCGGTATGCCGTTCACGTCCCACAGGTCCTTCCAGCCGCCGGTCGGCTCGGGCCCCATCTTCGGGTAGACGTCGGTCCGGTAGGCGAGAATCGTTGTATAGACGTCGATGCCCAACAAGTAGGGCGTGCGAAAATGCGCCGGAATCTCCTGCACGTCGGGATGGTCGTCGATCCCGAGTTCCTCGAGATAGCCGGCGTCGCGTAGCAGATTGTGAGCCGAAATGCTCAGGTGGGCCATATCCCAGGTGTAGCTGCCGGTGTCGACCATCAATTTGACCTGGGCCGTGGGCTCGTGCTTGCCGGCGACGCCGGTCACCACGACCTCGCCCTTCATCATCTCGTTGAACGGCTTGTAGTAGGCCTCGCCGAATGCTTCCACGTAGGGTCCGCCGGGATCGCGGACGGTGATCTCGATGGCCGCCACGGCCTTCCGCGACGTCAGGATGGTCGGGAAGGTGGCGGCTAAAGCGGCGACGCCCGCGCCCTTCACTACTTGACGACGGCTGACCGCGGATTTGTTGGCTTTAATCTTTTTCGTCATCGGTTATTCTCCTTTGTTGTCCCCCTGCCATGGCGAATTATTCACCCGTCGGCGGATTGCTGCGGTTACTGTATTGTACGCTACGCAAACGACAAAGTTTCAGTCTTTTTATAGCACTCGGATATATCCCCCCGGACAACCCCTCTTTTCGGGAACGGCGAAAGGCCTTCTTATGGTGCCCAAATCATATTTCCATGGTCACCCTAGCAAAACAATTTGTCACGAGCAACTCGTATGCTCCAGCAAAGGGGCGCCGTCGCTAGAAGCCTTTTCCGTCTCACGGTTATGAGACCCTGGCGGGACGGGCTCCGCGAACAATTCTAAGAGGAAAACCGCAATGGCGGAGCGATCCGATCTCATCGTCTTTGGCACCGGCAGCTTTGCCGCAAGGATCATCTTCGATATCGCGGCGACAGCCCAAGACCCGGTCACCGTCACCCTGGCCGGCCGTAACCGGGAGCGCCTCGACTGGCTCAAAACGGCGGGCAATGCACGGGCCGTCATCTTCGAGCGTCCGGTTGCCTTCCAGGCTCGCACCGTCGATCTTGCCGGCGAAGACGCAGCGGCGGATCTGATCGGCGAACTGCGCCCCGCCCTGGTGGTCCAAGCGGCTTCGCCCCAGGCCTCCGCCATTATCGCTACCACGGGCAATGCCTGGAGCCAGTTGATCGCCGAAGCCGGCTTGAGCGCCATGGCCGTGACCCAGACGATGTTCTCCATTCGGGTGGCCAGGGCGATCAAGGCAACGCGGCCGGAATGCCATTTCATCAACTGCGCTTACCCGGATGTGGGCAATACGATCATCGCGGCGCTTGATTTGCCGGTCACCTGCGGTGTGGGCAACGTGTCGATCCTGGCCTCGGTGTTCGCAGCGGCCCTGAAAGCCCGCGAGCCGGGCCGCCTCAAGACCCTGGCCCACTACCAAACCATCACGCCGTTTCGCCAGCCTGCGGATTCCCGGAAGGGACACCCACCGCGAGTTTGGGTGGATGGCGAGGAGATCGCAGAGGTTTACGCCCGCTTGCGCGACGTCAAGCTCACGGCCGCTCCCGCCATCGATGTTTCCGGCGCCGCCGGCGTCCCCTTGATGCTGGCGCTGGTTTCGGGCCGGGATTGGCAGGGACACGCCCCGGGACCGCTGGGTTTACCGGGTGGTTACCCGGTCGCCTGCCGAAACGGTCATTTGGAGCTTGCTCTGCCCACCGGCCTCGACAAAGCGCAAGCCCTGCGCTGGAACCAAGAATTCGAACAGACCAACGGTCTCTTTGTCGATGGCGATGGCCATGCGCACTACACCGGCATCCTCCACGAAAAACTTCACGCCATAAGTGTAGACCTGGCCAAGGGCTTCAAGGTAAGCGACTTCGACCAGGTCTTTGAAACCATGGAAGCCTTGAGAGTCCGGTTGATAGAAAAACCCGAACTATAGGCCCGCGGTCATCTCCTGGCGCGGTCTAGCCGGTCCCAGGCATCTCCGGTCTCGCTGGAGAGCTTGTGTTTCATAATCCGTTGGCTCGGCGTGCGCTCGAACTCGTCCACGACGGCGATGTAGCGCGGGTTTTGGTAATCGGTGAGCCGCGTGGCGAGCCATTCAGACAATGCGGCCGAATCGAGTTTTGAAGCCGGCTTCGGTTTGAAGAAGAGTTTGATTTCCTGCTCGCCGATTTCCGCCGCCACGCCGATCATGGCGCAGTCCTCGACCAGGGGGTGCCCAGTCGCCACATGTTCAACCTCCCAGGCCGTCACATTTTCGCCCCGCACCCGCACGTTGTCGGAGTTGCGACCGTGAAAGTACATATTGCCGTCGCTATCGAAGGAGCCGATATCTCCGGTGTAAAGCACGCCGTTGCGCAGGGCCCTCGCGGTCGCCTCCGGGTTTTTGTAATAGCCGGCGGTGAGAGCGCCGGGCTGTGTTTCCCGCACCACGATCTCACCGCGTTCGCCGGTCTTAAGCGGGCGGTTGTTCTGGTCCAGGATGGCGACCTCGAACCACGGCACGGCCTTACCGACCGATCCAACCAGCTTGTGGCCATTAAAGCTCGTGATGCTCGAAGCTTCGGTCATGCCGTATGACTCGCGGATTTCGACGGCGAACCGTTTCTCGAAGGCGCGCCACACACCGCGCGGGCAACCGCCCCCAAAAGCGATGCGCGCGCCATGGGATGTATCGAGGGCGCCTGGCGGCTGTTTCAGCAGGAGCTGCAGGATACCGCCGAGGAAATGGATATGAGAGGCGCCATAGTCGCGCACCTGGGTCCAGAATGCGCTGGCGCTGAAACGCTCCACCATGACCAGATGGACCGGCCGGATCAAAGGCAAGACGATCATCTGCGCCCCGCCGATGTGAAACAACGGTTCCCACATATGAAATGCATCGCCCGCGCCCGCGCCTGAAACCAGGGCGACGCTTTCGCCCGAGAACCGCAGCATGCGGTGGGAAACCATGACCCCTTTCGGCTTTCCGGTTGTGCCCGAGGTGTACATGATGGCGAAAAGATCATCCGCCGCCGCCGCCGGTTCATGGAAAGACAGGTTGCGTGTGAGCATGGGCTCGACCGCGCGAATGGCATCCGGCGCACCCAATGTCCAGATGCAGTCTTCTCCTAGCGCCGCGCCGCAATCTTCGATCACAGGCAAAAACTCATGCTCGGCGATCAGGCGGTTGGGTTCTGAATCAGACAGTATATGGGCAAGGCTATCGCCACGGGCCTGGACATTTATCGGCACCCAGACAGCGCCCAGCTTCCCGATTGCAAAGAGCAAGGCCAGAGCTGTCGGAGAGTTGCGGATCATCAGGGCGACCCGATCGCCCTTCGCAATGGCGCCCTGGCTCAACCAGGCGGCCAAGCTGTCCGACCGGCGATTCAGGTCTTCAAACGTGATCGGGTCGCCATCGAACCGGGCAAACAGGCCGGACGGATCGTCCGCCACGCGCATGGCAAGACGACCGATAAACCCGTCACCCGTATCGACCATCCGGCCCTCCCGCGTTATGGCTGCTGGCTGTGGCTTAGGGCACTCAGCAGCATCAACGCGACTGTTCGCGCCGCGCCGCACGCACGGCGAAGAACTCGCGCATGGCCGCTTGCGGCTCGCCCGAAGCGTAGGCCTCTGCCTGGACCGCCGCGCCGTTCGCGAAGGCCTCTTCATAGGCGTCCTGGGTCACAGCCCGGAATCGCTGCTTGGTGAGTCGCATGGCAATCGGCGGCTTCGACGCCAGTTCTGCCGCAACTTCGCGGGCTTTCGGCATCATTTGCTCGGGGGTTTCCACCAGATAATGGATGAGACCGGCAGCAGCCGCCTCCTCGCCCGTCATCATGCGGCCCATCAACACCAATTCAACCGTACGCGAATAGGCGATGCGCTCGCGCATGAGCATGGGGCCGAGGACGCTGGGAATGCCCGAATTGATCTCAGGCTGGCCCATGGTGGATCCTGGATGCCCGACGCGAACGTCCGTCAGCATGGCGAACTGAAAGGCCGATCCGGCCGCCACACCATTCAGGGCGGCAACGCTGGGTTTATCCAGATCGCGCAGGGCGTCGTAAAATGCCCGCCAGGAATGGAACCATGCGGCGCCCTCGTCACCAGAGGTGAATTTTTCGGTTTCGTCGAGATCCTGGCCGGCGGAAAAAGCGCGGTCGCCGTCCCCGGTCACAATGATGGTGCGAACAGCTTCGTTGGTGGTCCAGTCCTGCAAAACAGCCTGAACCTCGGCCCGCATGGGTCCGTCCCAGGCGTTGAGCTTGGCGGGTCTGGAAAGGGTAAGTGTACCAATACCCTCAGAAATATCGGTGTGGACGGCGCCGGTCATACTGAATTCCAAACTATCTAAATCAATGAAATATTGGGATGCGAGTAAAGACAGCGCTTCTGAGCGATGTCAATGAACCACCGATTGAAGAGTTGTCGTGGATAGCAGAAACCTCGCTCTTTCAGGTCGGAAGCTCCCGACCGACGCCGGTCTCCCGGGCTCGCTCATAAAGCGCTGCCGCGACGGCGACGTCCGCCAGTCCCAGGCCGGCGAAGACCAGCGCGGTGCGCTCTTGCGGACTTTCACGGCCCGCCAGGCTGCCGTCGGCCAGGCTGGCGATCTCGCCGTCGTAGGGTTTCGGATAGGCGAGCTTTTCGGTGCCGGCCTGATCGATGTCGTCGGTCACCACCCTGTCGAGCGCGGGCAGGCTCTCGGAAATCCAAGACCGGCCCAGGTCGACCATGCTGGCGAAAGAGCCGGCCTCAAGCCAGGCCGCGTCCAGAAAGGGATCCGTGTGTGGAACCAACGGGGTGCTGGTGATCACGATATCCATACCGGCGACCGCGGCGCGCGGATCGGCGACCGCCACCGCTTCCAGACCCTGGGCGCAGGCCTCCTCTACAAAAGCCTTGGCCGTGCTCAGGCGGCGGCTGTAGGCGCGCAGGGTGGCGAGCGGAAAATGGAGACGCAACGCGGCCAGATGGGCGCGCGCCTGAAGCCCACAGGCGACAAAGCCGATGCGGGTGCTCTCGCGCCGCGCCAGATGCCGGGCCGCGATCACGGTAATCGCGGCGGTGCGCACCTCGGTAATCCAGCGCGCGTCCAGGATGGCCACCGGCATACCGGTCGCTGTGTCGTTGAGCAGCATCGTGCCGGCGATATGCGGCAGACCGCTGGCGGCCGCATCGGCGACACCGACCCACTTGACGCCGCCATAGGCCGGCGTGTCCAGAACCCCAGCGCTGGCCAGGAAGCAGGTGCCCCCGGCGGTACGCAGAGACAATTTCGGTTTCATCACGGTGCGGCCCGCCGCCTTGGCCGCAAATACCGCTTCGACCGCCGCCTCGACCGCTGTCAGGCTGAGGCCCGTGGCCCGAATATCGTGGTCGGAGAGATAGAGAATGTCGCGTCCCAAATTCATTGCAATCCTTATTTTTCCTCGCCCCTTGCCCACAACTTGAGCACCGACCCAGGCGATCATCCCAAAGTATCCATCATGATGACAAGCGGGTCGTGGGGAAAGGCCGGATGCGGATTTTCCGAGCGTTCCGACGCCCTTCTCATGCCGCCATCGCGGTCCATAGCCGCAATCAGGCAACGCTTGATAGACATTCTAGAGTACGTTGATTCGATCCCATACCCTTAACTTATGTTCTTCTCAATATCTGATTCTTGGGATTGTATCGAGGGCATATTTTGCTGATAGATCACAGCTCGCGGCAGCACCGGCCGACCGTTACAATCAAGGCTCTTTTGCATAAGGAATATACAGGATGACAACGATTGAAGGCGCCGGTATTGCCGGGGAAAGTACGACAGAATCTCGTGATCCCCTGCTCCAGCCCCTGACCATTAAGCATCTGCGGCTGCGCAACCGCATCATGAGCACCAGCCATGCCTGCGGCCTTGAAGAAGGCGGTATGCCGTCTGAGCGATACCAACGTTATCACGAGGAGAAGGCCCGAGGCGGGCTGGCCCTCACCATGTTCGGCGGCTCATCCAATGTGGCGCCGGACTCGCCCAATATTTTCCGCCAGCTCAACGTCGGTATCGACGATGTCATCCCCTACTTGCAGAAATTTTCCGAACGAATCCACGACCAGGGCGCAGCCCTCATGTGCCAGATCACGCATCTTGGACGAAGGGGAGATTCTTTCGCGAGCGACTGGCTGCCCACGATCGCTCCGTCGCCAGTCCGCGAAACACTTCACCGCAGCTTTCCCAAGGAGATGGATAAACACGACATCAATCGTGTGGTCGCAGCCTATGGGGCGGCGGCGAAACGGTGTTGGGAGGGCGACCTCGATGGAATCGAAACCCTTGCGGGTGGCCATTTGATTGGCCAGTTTCTCTCTCCCGAGACAAATCACCGGACCGATCGTTTCGGGGGCTCGCTTGAGAACCGCTGCCGCTTCGGACTCATGGTTCACGAGGCTATCCGCAAGGCGGTTGGCGACAAATTCCTCGTCGGCATGCGCTTTGTCATCAACGAAGGCGCCGAGGGCGGGCTTTCTACGGAAGACGCCCTCAAGATCGCACAGCTTTTTGAAGCCGAGGGCATGGTCGATTTTTTCAACGCCATCTATGGCCGCATGGACACCGCGCGGACGCTGGTAAAGGACAACATGCCGGCCATGGAATCCCCACTCGCGCCCTGGGTCGATCAGGTCGGCGCGTTCAAACGCCAGATCGGCGTACCCGTATTCCATGCGGCCCGCATCGCAGACATTTCCTCCGCGCGCCACGCCATATCCGAGGGACTGCTGGACATGGTCGGCATGACGAGAGCACAGATTGCCGACCCCTATCTCGTGACCAAGCTCGCCCAGGGACAGGAGCAACAAATCCGCCCCTGCGTCGGCGCCACCCATTGCATGGGTGCGGCCCGCCCCTCCTGCCTGCACAATCCCGCAACCGGGCGGGAAACCATCCTGCCCACGCGCATCGCAAAATCCCATCGGCCGGGACGCAAGGTGGCCGTCGTCGGTGGTGGTCCCGCAGGGCTGGAGGCCGCGCGGGTTGCGGTTGAACGCGGTCACGACGTGGTTTTATTTGAGGCCGCTGCCGAGCTCGGTGGACAGGTTCTGGTTGGGGCCCGCGGCCCATGGCGGCAGGATCTGCGTGGTCTCGTCGACTGGCGTAGCGCCGAGATCGATCGTCTCGGCGTGACGGTTCACATGAACACAATGGCGGGCAGCGAGGATGTCTTGAGCCTTAAGCCTGATGTTGTGGTGATCGCAACCGGTGGCGTGCCCGACCTGGATTGGATTGAGGGTCTTGATGATTGTGTCAGCGCCTGGGACGTCCTGACCGGTCATGTGCCGTTGCAGAAAAACATTCTGGTCTATGACGGTAGCGGCCGGCATCCGGCGCCCCATGTGGCGGTGCAGGCGACCAACGCGGGCAGCAGCGTCACCCTGGTCACCATCGATTCCGACATTTCCGCCGATCTCACCTACGCCGAACGCCTGATCTGGAAGGAGCACTGCTATCGCCTGAAAATCCCGATGGTTTTCGATCACAAGCTGGTGGGCGTCAAACAAGTCCGGAACCGCTTGGCGGTAACCCTGGTTAATGATGTGACGCTGGAAGAACAAATTATCACAACGGATCAAGTCGTTGTCGAGCATGGCACCAGTCCGGTCGATGAGCTCTACCATGCGCTCAGAGCACGGTCGGCGAACGACGGCGTGACCGATATCGATGCCCTGCTCTCTGGTCAGCCACAGCCCAGGACGGTACGCCCCGAAGCCGGATTCGATCTGCATCGTGTCGGTGACGCCGTTTCCAGCCGTAACATCCATACGGCCGTGTACGATTCACTCCGCCTGTGTATGGTTATGTGACGGCCAGGGAGGTTGTCAAAACAGCGCATGGGTAATCGCGTGTTCGCTTGATAGGTTCGGTGCATGCAGAAGAAATCCTGCCAACGCCATCACATTCCCCCCGATAGTATTCGACAAACCCTTAAGGGGAGCAATTCATGGACAGCACCACGCGCGTCGCCGTCATCGGGGGTGGCATCGTCGGATGCGGTCTCCTCTATTACCTCACCGAGCGAGGCTGGTCCGACGTGGTCCTGCTCGAGAGCGGCGAGCTGTCATCGGGAACGACCTGGGGCTCATCGGCCCTGGTGACGCACCTGACGTCGAGCCCGTTCATTTCCCGCCTGCACAAGGAAACCCTGGATATCTACCCGCGCCTCGCCGAGGAGACGGGTCAGTCGACCGGCCTGCACTTGACTGGCAGCCTGCGGCTCGCGACGACGCGCGAACGGATGACGGAGTACCAGCGCTATCAGGCGCGCGCGCCTTTCCAGGGTTATGCGCTTCACGTCATTGGGCCGGAAGAGATTAAGAGCCTGCATCCTTTCATCAATACCGACGGTGTTCTGGGGGCCGCCTACACGCCCGACGACGGCTACGTCGAGCCGACCAGCGCGGCCAACGTATTCGCCGCCGCGGCGACTAAGCGGGGGGCGACGATCCATCGTCGCTGTCCGGTGCGCGACCTCGGGCAGCGGCTTGACGGCAGATGGGATGTGGTGACCGAACAGGGAACCATCTGCGCGGATATCGTGGTCAATGCCGCGGGCATGTGGGCGCCGCTGATCAGCGCCCTGGTCGGCACATCGTCACCGGTTGTCGCCATGGAGCGCCAGTTCTTCGTAACCGAGGCATTTCCCGAACTGGACAATCTCGATCACGAGCTGCCGGTGCTGCGCGACCCGGACGGTACGTTCTATCTGCGCCAGGAAACCAACGCCCTGCTGGTCGGTCCTTACGAGCACACGCCTATCTTCTGGAACGTCGATGCCCCACCCCCGCCAGGCGGCCAGGATAACCTTCCGCCGTTCCTCGACCAGGCCAGCGAACCGATCGCCGATGCCATCAACCGCGTACCGGTCATCGGCGAACTCGGCATCCGTTCGGTCATCAACGTCCCGACCAGCCGCAGCCCCGACGGCAACCCGCTCGTCGGACCGGTCGCGGGCCTCGACAATTTCTTCATCGCGGCCGGCTTTTACGCGGGCCTCTCCGAGGTCAGCGTCTGCCATTACCTTGCCCAATGGATCGTCGACGGCGAGCCCGGCATCGACCTTGGACCGTTCGATTGCCGGCGCTTCGGTGCGTTCGCCAATAAACCCTACGCCAAGGCGCGGGTTCGCTCTCGCCATATCGTCGGACTGACGCGGGCAATCAGCTACCCCGGCGAGGAAGCGCCGGGCGGCCGGCCGGCAAAGACCAGCCCGCTCTACCATCGCCTCAAGCAGTGCGGCGCGGTGTTCGGCCAGCGGTTCGGCTGGGAATACCCGACCTGGTTCGCACCGCAAGGCGTCGATGCGGTGGATTCCCTGTCGTTCGAGCGGCGCAACTGGTTCCCGCACGTGGCGCGAGAATGCCAGTCGCTGTGCGACGGCGCGGGCGTGCTCGATTTCTCCGACATGGCCAAATTCGAGATCTCCGGTTCCGCCGCCGAACCGTTTCTCGATCGTCTTTGCGCGAATCGCCTGCCCGGCGTCGGCGGGAGTGTGACCTCGCCATTCTTGAGCCCTGCGGGACGCATAGTCTGTTTGTTCAACGTGACACGGCTGGCGGCGGACCGCTTCTACCTGACCGCCGAGCCCGAGGCCGAGCTTCATCACTATGAATGGCTGCGCCGTCACCTGCCCGCCGATGGCGGCGTTGTGCTCGAAACCGTGACGCCTCGCCACGGCGTCCTTGTCGTCAGCGGACCCCGGTCCGGCGATCTGCTGTGCGACTTGAGCGGCGATGATAGCGTCATGGAGGACTTTGCGACCGGGACCGCCCGCGAGGTCGACGCGGGACTGGCGCTCGCCCGTGTGCTCAATCGGTCGTCGACCGGCGAGGCGGGCTGGGAACTGCACATGCCGATGGAGTGCTTGGCGGGTGTCTACGACGCGCT
Source organism: Alphaproteobacteria bacterium (assembly GCA_046582565.1). Taxonomy (GTDB): domain Bacteria; phylum Pseudomonadota; class Alphaproteobacteria; order JAAXGF01; family JAAXGF01; genus JAYGED01. The sequence goes on along the minus strand of JAYGED010000219.1, from coordinate 849 downwards.
GCTGCGTGCGGGCGTGGATCATGCCTTGGTCAACATCGGTTTTCGCGCCTTCGATTGGTTGCGTATCGAGGCGGGCCAGCGTCGCTGGGGACGCGAGATCACCGCCGATCACACGCCACTCGAGGCCGGATTGACGCATCTCGTCTGCGCCGACAAGGGCTACTTTATCGGCCGGGATGCCTTCCTCGCGGCACAGCAGACCGGGCCGAAACGTTCGCTTGCCTGCCTCGCTATCGAGACAGACCGCGCCGATTGTTGGGGCGGTGAACCGGTGCTCGACGGTGACAACCAACCAATTGCCCTGGTGTCGACCGGTGGCTACGGCCATCGGACCGGCACGAGCCTGGCGTTGGCCTACCTGCCGGTCGAGGCGACGGTTCCGGGAACCGGTTTAGCCGTCGACATTCTCGGCGAACGTTGTTCCGCTACCGTCGTTGCTGAACCGCTTTTCAAGGCCGGCGCGTAATCAGACAGGCAAGCGCGAAAACCATGCGGGGGCTTTGCCACAAACTAGAATTTGGACTTGTCACAAACTCGGTTACTTCACGAACTGCGCCCAATGCAACTTACCGTTAGGCAGCGGTACAGGTGGCAATGCGCCATTCCGTGAAAGCTTGATCACGACGTTGCCGATGTTCAGCGGCTGAGATGAGATGTCGTCTGGTGGTGAAGTGATTATAGACGGCGGCGTGGATTGAGAGGAAGCGTTGGGCAGACCCGGGAGATCGGAAGCCTTGCATCGCTCGTTCTCGTCGGCGGACGCGAACGTGTGATCCTTCGATGCGGTTGTTCTTCCATTTCGCCTGGTGATGTGTGGCGTTGAGCCCCAAATCACGAAATGCTGCCGCA
>JAYGED010000185.1:0-36621 GCA_046582565.1 Alphaproteobacteria bacterium | reverse complement strand
TGGAGGAAACACTACAACACGAAGAGGCCGCACAGTGCGTTGGGATATCGCCCACCGGCTCCAGAGACCATCGTGCCATTAGACCAAAAGCCGATCATGCACTAACATTCAAACTGGACCTCTCAAGGGGGGCTGACCAGTGCTGGCCCTGCTGGTTATCATCAGCCTGATTTAGCGCCGCCGCGCCATGACCGGCAAGATCAGAGAAGCCCGGCAATAATATGGACCGGCGGGAATTTTTTAAGGCAGGGGGGCGCAAGGCGGCGGAGGTTGTCGTCCGCCTGGCCGACGAGCGGGCAACCCAGCGGGCCAAACAATGGCTGCGTCCGCCCTATGCCAAGCCGGAACTCGAATTCCTGCTGTCCTGCACCCGCTGCGACGCCTGCATGGCGGCCTGTCCCCATGAGGTGATCTTCACCCTGCCGGCGCTCTATGGTGTCGAGGCGGCGGGCACCCCGGCGCTCGATCTGTCCGCCCGGGGCTGCCGGCTCTGCGCCGACTGGCCCTGCGTCGCCGCCTGCGAGCCAAACGCTCTGGAGCTGGACGAAAGCGCGCCCCGGCTTGCGACCCTGACCATCGATACCCAGGTCTGCCTGCCCTATTCGGGGCCGGAATGCGGCGCCTGCGCCCATGCCTGCCCGGTCCCCGGCGCCCTGCAATGGGCGGATGGCATCCGACCCTCCATCAACCCCGACCTCTGTACCGGCTGCGCCCTATGCCGCGAAGCCTGCACACCGAACCCAAGGCCATAACCGTCGCCGCCATGGCCAGCGAGCCGTCAGAGAGGATTTAGGCGCTGCTTGGTCCGCCAGTTCGGGTCGGTCCAATGCTCGGCGTTGGAGGGCGCCATGGGGTTTAGCCCAAGCACCATGTCGGCGGCCTTCTCGGCCACCATGATGGTCGGCGCGTTGAGGTTGCCGTTAGTGATGGTGGGAAAGACCGAGGAATCGATCACTCTGAGGGCGTCGATCCCGCGCACCCGGCATTCCGGGTCGAGCATCGCCAGGGGGTCGCCGTCGCCGCCGATCTTGCAGCTACAGGACGGGTGATAGGTGCTCTCGGCGTTTTGCCGCACCCAGGAGTCGATGGCCTCGTCCAGAATAATATCATCCGTCGGCTGGATCACCGCAGCCACGTAGGGCTCCATGGCCGGCTGCTCGAAGATTTCCCGGGTCAGGCGGATGGCGGCGCGAAACGCTTCCCGGTCGGCCTGGTGTTGCATGTAATTGAACAGAATGCGCGGCTTGTTCCTGGGGTCGGGGGAGACGCTGCGCACCCAGCCCCGTGATTTAGGCTTGTTGGGGCCGATATGGACCTGGAAGCCGTGGCCCTTGGCGGCGGCGTTGCCGTCGTAGCGCATGGCAGCGGGCAGGAAGTGATATTGCAAATCGGGGAATTCGATGCCCGCTTTCGAGCGGATGAAGCCGCATGATTCAAAATGGTTGGTCGCCCCCAGGCCTGACTTGAAGAAGAACCAGCGCGCGGCGATGAAGAGCTTGGAGAGGGGGTTGAGCTTGGCGTTGAGAGTGATCGGCTGCTTGCAGCGATATTGAAAATAGACCTCGAGATGATCCTGCAGATTTTCGCCGACGCCGGGCAGATCATGGATCACCTCGATGCCCGCATCGGACAGCACCGCAGCCGGGCCGATGCCCGACAGTTGCAGCAGATGAGGCGAGCCGATGGAGCCGGCCGATAAAATCACCTCGCGGCGGGCGCGCACGGTCGTCGGGTTGGAGCCTTGGGCTAGAAATTCAACGCCGACGGCGCGGCACTCCTCGATGATCACCCGCTTGGCCAGGGCCTTGGTGATCACCGTGAGGTTGGCGCGGGCGCGGGCGGGCTTGAGATAGGCATTCGCCGTCGACCAGCGCACCCCGTCCTTCACCGTCATATGCATCGGGCCGAAGCCTTCTTGGGCGTAGCCGTTGTAATCCTCGGTCGCCGGATAGCCCGCCTGGATACCGGCCTCGATGAAGGCGCGGTAAAGGGGATTTTGCATCTCGTTGCCGTTATTGACCGCGAGCGGCCCCTGTTTGCCGCGATAATCGTCGCCGCCGAATTTCCAGTGCTCGGCGCGGCGAAAATAGGGCAGGCAATGGCGGTAAGCCCAGCCCTCGGCGCCGCTCTCCGCCCAGTGGTCGAAATCCCGGGCATGGCCGCGCACATAGACCATGCCGTTGATCGAGCTGGAACCGCCGAGCACCTTGCCGCGCGGACAATGCATGCGGCGGTTATTCAGATAGGGCTCCGGCTCGGACTCGAATTGCCAATTATATTTCTTCATGTTCATGGGGATCGACAGGGCCGTCGGCATCTGGATGAAGATGCTGCGGTCGCTGCCGCCGGTCTCGAGCAGCAGCACCGAATTTTCCCCGTCCGCCGTCAAGCGGTTGGCCAGCACACAACCCGCCGACCCGGCCCCAACGATGATGAAATCGAATTCCATGACCAAACGACTCCTGTGATGCCCTGGAAATTGTCTGCGCTTGTGGGTAAAAAGCCAAGGACCATCCACTTGAAAGAACCAACCATGGCCGAGATCGAATATTTCTACTCCGCCCATTCATCCTTTGCCTATCTTGGCTCGGCGCGATTCATGGAGATCGCGGCCGCGGCCGGCCGCCGCATCGCCCACCGGCCGATCGATCTGAACCTGGTCGTCGAGGCGACCGGGCCGGGCTGGCACGGCGACCGTACAGAGGCCCGGCGCGCCTATTTCTTCGGCCGTGACAAACAGCATTGGAGCGAATTTCGCTCGGTGCCGATGAGCGACAGTCGCCCCACCCATCACGACAACGACATGACCCTGGCCAACTGTATGATCATCGCCGGGATTGAACAGAGCGTCCATATGGACGCCCTCGCCCACGCCATGCTGGAGGCCCATTGGCGGGACGATGCGGACCTGGCCGACCGCAAGACCCTGGCGGCCCTGGGCGCCCAGGCCGGCCTCGACTCCGAGCCCCTGCTCACAGCCGCCCGCACGCCGGAAATCCTGGCGATCTATGCGGCAAACAACGAGGAGGCGATCAGCCGCTCCGTCTTCGGCTCGCCGACCTATTTCGTCAACGGCGACATGTTCTACGGCCAGGACCGCCTGGAACTGGTCGCGCGCGCCCTGGAAAATCCCTTCGCGGGAACCTGGCCCCCCAAACAGCAATAAAGCGAAGCTGATCCGATGAATATCATACGAATCGTTCTGGCAATTTTCCTGCCCCCTATCGCTGCCTTCCTGACAGTTGGTATCCGCCTGCATTTCTGGCTGAATATCATACTGACCCTTCTCTTCTTCCTGCCAGACGTGGTCCACGCGCTCTGGCTGGTCGTAAAAAATGCCGAAAAGGCCTGAACATGAACGATAAAAAAACTGCACCGCGCTTAAGCATCAGCCATGCGGCCGACAGCACGTTCGAAGGGGGCGGGTTGCGCGGCTTTTTCGAATACCGCGACCTGGGCATTCGCGACGCCACCAACGGCGCGGCCAGCGCCCATGTGATCCGCGCGGCGCCAGGCAAACATGCAAGCGGAGAAAAGCACACACATACTCTGCAATTCCAAATGGTGTACGTGCTCAAGGGCTGGGTTCGCTTCTGGTACGAAGGCCATGGGGAAGTGCTACTCAAAGCCGGCTCCTGCGTTCATCAGCCGCCCGGCATCCTGCACCAGGAGCTGGAGCATTCAGACGATATCGAGATGATCGAAATCACCCTTCCCGCCGATTTCGAGACTGCGTTAGCGGAGCTGACAACCGTTGACATTTAGGGCTCCGTCCCTATATGAAGGCCGGCTTTCTAATTTTCTGAAATTATAACCGTGGCGGCCTGATTGGCGCGGCGCGGCGCTGTGGCCCGAAGCGGGCCCATGGAGAATACGTCCTTGTCTATGTCTATTCGTAATATCGCCATCATCGCCCATGTTGATCACGGCAAGACCACTCTGGTGGATGTGCTGCTGCGCCAATCCGGGCTGTTCCGCGACAACCAGATCGTCGTCGAGCGGGTCATGGACAGCAACGATCTTGAGCGCGAGCGCGGCATCACCATTCTCGCCAAATGCGCCTCGGTGGATTGGGAAGGCGTACGCATCAATATCGTGGATACGCCGGGCCATGCGGATTTCGGCGGAGAGGTCGAGCGTATCCTGGGTATGGTCGACGGCGTGTTGCTGTTGGTCGATGCTTCCGAAGGACCCATGCCGCAGACCAAGTTTGTCCTCGCCAAGGCCCTGGCCCTGGGCTTGAAGCCCATCGTCATGGTCAACAAGGTGGACAAGCCCGACGCCCGCTCGGAAGACGTCCACAGCGAGGTCTTCGATCTCTTCGCCCTGCTCGACGCCAGCGATGAGCAGCTCGATTTCCCGGTCCTGTTCGGCTCGGCGAAGCAGGGCTGGGCATCGGACGAGGCGGACCAGCCAAACGACAATATGACTTCCCTATTCGAGCGGATCATTGCCCATGTGCCGCCACCGTCGGTGGTCGAGGATGAACCCTTCCGCATGCTGGTGAGCAATCTCGAGGCCGATCCTTATCTCGGCCGCATCCTCACCGGGCGCATCCTCTCGGGCACGATCAAGCCAAACATGACGGCGAAGGCGCTCAGCCAAGACGGCAAGACCCTTGAGCAGGTGCGCATCACCAAGGTGCTCGGCTTCCGGGGGCTCTCCCGGGTGCCTCTCGAAGAAGCTCATGGCGGCGATATCGTCGCCATCTCCGGCTTCAAGACGGCGACCGTGGCCGATACCCTGTGCGATCTGACTGTTAAGGAGGGTCTGCCGGCAGCGCCGATCGATCCGCCGACCCTGGCCATGCTGTTCTCGATCAATGATTCGCCCATGGCCGGCCTGGAAGGCGACAAGGTTACCTCGCGGATGATCCGCACCCGCCTGCTGGCCGAGGCCGAGGGCAACGTCGCCATCAAAGTCCGCGAAGTCGAGGGCGGCCAGGGGTATGAAGTTTCCGGGCGCGGCGAGCTGCAGCTCGGCGTGCTCATCGAAACCATGCGCCGCGAAGGCTTCGAGCTTTCCGTCAGCCGCCCCCGGGTGATAACCCGCGAGGACCCGGAGACCGGGCAAACCCTGGAGCCCTATGAGGATGTGGTCGTCGACGTGGATGACGATTACGCCGGCGGGGTTGTCGAGGCGATCTCCGAACGGCGCGGCCGCCTGGAAGATATGCGCCCCTCGGGCGGCGGCAAGACGCGGCTCACTTTCGTGGCGCCGTCACGCGGGCTGATCGGCTATCACGGCGAGTTCATGACCCAGACCCGGGGCACCGGCATCATCAACCGCCTGTTCCGCGAATACGGCCCCCACGCCGGGCCGATTGCGGGGCGCAGCAGCGGCGTGCTGATTTCCAATTCCGGCGGCAAGACCGTGGCCTACGCCCTGATGAACCTGGAGGATCGCGGCGCCATGCTGATCGGCGCCGGCATCGCCGTCTACGAGGGCATGATTATCGGCGAGAACAATCGGGGCGGCGACCTTGAGGTCAACCCCATGAAGGGCAAGCAGCTGACCAACATCCGCGCGTCCGGCACCGACGAGGCGGTGCGCCTGACCCCGCCGCGCCGCCTGTCCCTGGAGCAGTCCCTGGCCTATATCCAGAACGACGAACTGGTCGAGGTGACCCCGCGCCATGTGCGCATGCGCAAGCGCCTGCTCAATCCCAACGACCGCAAACGCGCAGCGCGCGCCGCGGCGGCGGATGTCGCTTAAGGCGCTACGGTTTTAGCGCGCCCGCAGGAAGGCGATCAGGCCGTCTAGGCCCTGGCGCTTGATCACGGCGTCGAACTCCAGGCGTTGATTGCCCGCCAGGCTTATGCCGTTGCTGGCGATGTCGATGATGCGGTCGACGCCATTGATAGCGCGCACCCGCCAGTCGACGATAATCGGCGGCGCGTTAAGCCTGTTGATCTCCGTGCGAACCACCACGTCCTTGTCGCTGACCTGCTTGGCGCCGACCACGGTGAGCTGACTGCCGGCATTGCGCGCAAACCAGGCCGCATAGGTTTTCACCACATAGCCCTCGAACAGGGCGAGATAATCGCCGCGCTGGGCCGGGGTCGCGCGGGCCCAATGCTTGCCGAGCACGAAGCGGCCGATGAAAGCAAGGTCCATGCCCTGGCGCAGCAGGCCCCGCACCAGGGCCTCGCGGTTCTGCTCCGTGAGGTTGGGTGCCGCGAGAGTTTCGATGGCCTGGTTGCCGAACTGGCTAACGAAACGCGCCGCCGTCTCGACGGTGGCCGATGCCTGATCGGCGCTCGCCAGGACGGCGATGAAAATTACCGCCGCCAGATACTGACGTATCCTCTTAGCCATCATTCCCTCTCGCTAATCCGATAGTCGGCCTGCTCCAGCCACGCCGGGGAAATCTCGACGCCCCAGCCCGGCCCGTCGGGGATCATCACCTTACCGTCGCGGGCGACCAGCGCAGGGCTGAACAGCCCGTCCTGCCAGGGATAATAATCCAGACCCTCGATAGCGAATTCAACGTAAGGGCCGGCGTTTTCGATGGCGCCCATCATATGCAGGGTGAACACCGTCACCAGGGACAGGTTGGCCGAATGGGGAACGATGGGCAGCCCGGCCTTGTGCGCCATATCAACCACCTGCAAGGTGCGGCTCAGGCCGCCGATATAGCAAAGGTCCGGTTGCGGGATATTGACCACCCCGGTTCCGATCATCCTCTGCCAATCAGGCAACGAGACATCCTGCTCGCCGCCGGTGACGTCGAGATCGAGCGCCCGGGTCACTTCGGCGGTCCAGTCATATTCCCAATAGGGGCAGGGTTCCTCGAAATGAACCACGCCATTGTCCTGGAGCATATGCCCGACCTCGATAGCCTTGGCCGGCGTATAGCAGCTGTTGGCGTCGACCAGCAGGGTGACATCATCGCCAACCGCCCGGCGCACGGCGGGAACGATGGCCTCGGAGCGGCCCGGCCATTCGTCTTCGTCATGGCCGCATTCCCGCCCGACCCTGAATTTGAAGGCGTTGTAGCCGTGGCTGTCGCGCAGGCGGGCGAGACGCTCGGCCTCGGCTTCGGGGCTGATATCGCGGCGCATGCTGGATCCGTAGACCGGGAAGGGTCGCGGCGTGCCGCCGAGCAGCTCGCAAACGGATCTGCCCGCGCGTTTGCCGCGCATGTCCCACAGGGCCAGGTCCAGCCCGCCCAGGGCGCGGCGCAGGTAGGCGCCGGGAAACTTATGCTCCACCTCGGGGATACGCTCGACCAGGGCGTCGATATCGTCCGAATCTTGGCCCAACGCATGGAGTGCCACCTGCCGGTGGATCACCGCCGCGGTGATATCGGCATTGTAGGGCGCAACCTGGCCCCAGCCCTCGGCGCCATCGTCGGCGCGCACCCGGGTCATGCAGATGAACTCGTTGGTAAAGGTCTCGATACTGGCGATCTTCATTCGAATGGAACCCCTTCCAGGGTGATGCGATGCATCAGCCGGCGCTGGCCGCCGTAATCATTGATGGCGTAATGCCAGGTGGCGCGGTTGTCCCAAAAGGCCAGGGAGCCTTTCCGCCAGCGAAATCGGCAGACGAATTCAGGCTGAACCGCGTGGCTATAGAGATACTCAAGCAACGGTTTCGATTCCGCTTCAGTCCAGCCTTCGAAGCGCGTCGTGAAACCCGGATTGACATAGAGCACCATGCGCCCGTTGTCGGGATGATTGAGGACTACCGGATGGGTTGTTTCCTGGATGGCGAGTTCGGAATTGCCGGTCCTGCCTTCGGTGTCAGAGCGCTCGGAATTCATACCCGGACCGTAGACATGGCGGCTGGAATGGACCGCGCGAAGGCCGCCGAGCATGCTCTTCATGCCGTCGGACAACGCTTCATAGGCGTGATGCATGCTGGCGAAAAGAGTATCGCCGCCGGTCTCGGGCAGTTCGCGGGCATAGAGGATCGAGCCCATGGCGGGCGCCTCGTCGTAGGAATGATTGGTGTGCCAGGAGCCGCCGATATTGTTGACCTGATGGGCTTCCTTGAGGTCCTCGGCGATTTCGGGATGGCCGTCCAGGGGGCGAAAGAAGCGGTTGATATTGATCCCGCTCCAGGTCTTGGCGAAGGCAATATGCTGCTCGGGCGTCAGCTCCTGATCGCGGAAGAAAATGACGCCGTAATCATGAAAGGCGCGGCGGATGTCGGTGAGTTGCGCCGCCTCCAAGGGCCGCGACAGATCGACGCCGTGAATTTCGGCACCGACTGTCGGCGCTAGTTCGCGTATTTCCACGGGCTGCGTCAAAAGATCACCACATTGCGCAAGACTTCGCCGCGGTTGACCTCGGCAATGGCCTGATTGATTTGCTCCAGGGGATAGCGCTGCGATATCAGCTCGTCGAGCTTCAAGCGGCCCTGCTCATAGAGGGCGACCAGCTTCGGGATATCCACGGCGAGGCGGGACGATCCCATCTTGCTGCCGAGGATGCGTTGGCCGCTGGAGGCGAATTCGACGGCTTCAAGAGCCGCCGTCACGCCTGAGGGCGGCATGCCGACGATGACCAGGGTGCCGGCATTTCGCAGCATCTCAAGGCCCTGCTCGATGGCCTTGACGCTGCCCACGGTGACGAAGACGTAATCGGCGCCGCGCCCGCTGGTGAGCGAACGGACCGCCTCCAGGGCGCCCGCCTCTGTCGGGTCGATGGCGTGGGTCGCGCCGAACATCTTGGCGGTCTCGAGCTTGCTCTCCACCAGGTCCATGGCGATCACCGGATTGGCCCCCGACAGGGCCGCCCCCTGAATGCTGTTCAGCCCGACGCCGCCGGCGCCGATCACCACGGCGCTGCTGCCTGATGCAAGCTTGGCCGTATTGACCACGGCGCCCAGACCGGTAATCACCCCACAGGCAAGCAAGCTGGCGCTGTCCAGGGGCAGAGCCTCGGGGATACGCACCGCCTGAGACTGATCGACCACGGTATATTCGGCAAAAGCGCCGGTACGCAGGCCCTGGAACACCGCCTCGCCGCCCTGGGCGCGCAGGCGGCTCTGACCGTCCAGCGGGAACTTGGTCTCGCAGAGATGCTGGTCGCCCTGGGCGCAGAAAAAGCAATGGCCGCAGGAGCGGATCAGGGAGACGACGACGTGATCGCCAGGCGATAAGCCTTTCACATCGGGGCCGACCGTCTCGACCTCACCAGCGGCCTCATGGCCGAAAATTGCCGGCAGCTTTTCTGCGCCGCCCCAGGCGCCTTCCATATAGAGGATATCGCTGTGGCAGATGGCGCAGGCGGCAAGCTTGACCATGATTTCGCCGCTCTGGGGCGGATCGATATCGATGTCTTCGATGACCAGGGGTTTGCCGAATTCGCGGCAGACGGCTGCTTTCATAAAACCGGTTCCTCGTACATATCAAGATGGAGAAGATCGCCATCATAGGGATGGGCGGCGGCGACTTCTTCGTCGAGTTCGACGCCGAGACCGGGCTCGGTCGGCGGGATAACATAACCCTCTTCCCAGCGCATGGGTTTCTTCAGGATGTCGGCGTGAAAGCCGCTCCAATCCAGGATCGACTCAAGGATCAGGAAATTGGGGCTGCAGGCGCTGATCTGCACATTGGCGGCGCCCTCAATAGGGCCGCAATAGAGATGGGGCGCAATCTGGGCGTAATGGGCCTCGGCCATACCGGCGATTTTCTTGGCCTCAAGAATGCCGCCGACCCGGCCCAGAGCCATTTGCAGGATTGACGCCGCCTGATGACGCAACAGGTCGGCAAATTCATATTTGGTCGACAAGCGCTCGCCGGTAGCGATGGGGATGGTGGTCTGGCGGGCGACCCTGGCCATTTCCTCCACATTCCCCGGCGGCACCGGCTCCTCAAGCCAGAGGGGATCGTAGGGCTCCAAACGCCGAGCCAGGCGGATGGCGCTGGAGGTGGTCATCTGGCCATGGGTGCCAAACAGAAGATCGCAGCGATTACCCACGGCGTCGCGCAGCTTGGCGACGAAGTTTTCGGCGCGGTCCAGGGCTTCCAGCGAGAGCTGTCGGGGATCGAAGGCCGAGAACGGACCGACCGGATCGAACTTGACGGCGGTGAAGCCCATTTCCATATATTCCAGGGCCCGGCTCGCCGCCAGGTCGGCGTCCACATAGACATCCGTTGCGTCGCCGTCGCGGGGATAGAGATAGCTGTAGGAGCGCAAACGCTCGTGGACCTGGCCACCGAGCAGTTCATAGATCGGCTTGCCGAGTTCCTTGCCGATGATATCCCAACAGGCCATCTCGATACCGCTCAGGATGCCCATGGTCGACATGTCCGGACGCTGGGTGAAGCCGCCTGAGTAGATGATCCGCCACAGCCGCTCGATCTTAAAGGGATCGGCGCCGATCACCTTGCGCTCGACCACATCCTCGATCATGCGGGCCACCACATGGGGGTGGAAGGGCACCGAATAGACCTCGCCGATGCCGCTCACACCGCTGTCGGTGGTCAGCTTGACGAAGACCCAGTAAAGCCCGCCGAAATGGGGTGGCGGATTGCCCACGACAAAGGTTTTGACGTCAGTAATTTTCATGGGGTGATTATCATGCGAAATTTTACATCCTGCCCAGACAGCTTGCTTTGTTGATTACCATAAATAAAAAAAAGAGACCCGGCATTTCTGCCGGGCCTCTCGAAGTGGTTTTCCGAGTGGATCAAATCAGCCGAACCACCAGCGTTCCATCCACAGGCTACCGTCGAGATCCCAGTTGCCTGGCCTCACAGGGGTGCTACAACTAGCGCCATGCCTCCCGCCGACATCACCGCACCTGACGCCGCCGCACAAAAATCCATCGGCGGCAAGCTTCTAATCCCCTTCACCATCGGCCATTTCGCCAATGACTGGGCGCCCACGGGGGTATGGCTGATCGTACCGGCCATGGCTGTCACCATGAATCTATCGCCCGCCGAGGTCGGCCTGATCTTCACCATCCACAGCGTCGGATCGGCAGTCGCCTTCCTGCCCGCCGGGATCCTGGCGGACCGGGTGACAAATCGCGGCCGGCTCCTGCAATTGACCTTCTGGTGGGTGGCGGTCGGCTATACCCTTGCCTCATTTGCGCCGGGATACTGGAGTCTTGCCCTGCTGCTGGCCTTCGCGGGCATGGGAGACGCCGTATGGCACCCCATCGCCACCGGCGTTCTGGTGCAACAGGCGCCGGAGCGGCGCGCCCAAGCGCTCGGCACCCACGCCATCGGCGGCTCGCTCGCGGCGGTGCTGTCGCCCTTATGCGCCGGTTTTCTTCTGGTCTATGTGGATTGGCGTGAGGCGTTGCTCCTCTCGGCCATTCCCGCGGCTATCATGGGGGTGGTGTTCCTGCGATTCGCCAAGCATGTGCCGCCGCCTAACCATGAACCAACATCGCAAAGCACAAATCCACGCTCCTTCTGGCGCGTCTGGATGCGGCCCGACGGGCTCGCCCTGATCGTCATGATCAGCGCCTATAGCATGGCGATGATGGCGCTGCTCAGCATGTCGCCTTTGTTCCTGCAAACGGTGCATGGGCTGACCCTGACGCTGACCGGCCTGGCCTTATCTCTGATGCTGCTGTTCGGCGCCCTGCTTCAGCCCATGGCCGGTAAAGTGTCCGACCGGATCGGGCGGCGGCCCTTGTTCGTCGCCGGCAATGTTATCGCCACCGTTGCCGCTGTTGCTATTGCTCTGGCGCCGGGACCGACCCTTGCTATCGTGGCCATGGTGATCACCGCGACCGCGCTGGTCAGCATTCGCTCCGTGGTGCTCGCCGCGGCGGTCGATCTGTCGGCTAAGCGCGAGGCGACCACCCTGGGTTTTACTTTCGCGGTCATGGACGGCGTGGGCGCTCTCGGCGCGGTTAGCGCCGGCGCTCTCGGCAATATCGATCTCCGCTATGCCTTTATTCTGGTCGCCTGCCTGTCCGCTCTCGCCGTGGTCATGGCATTTGTCGCGCCCTACAGCAAAATGGAAGAAGAAACATGACCAGAGCCGCAGCCCATAAGATCGAACGTATTGCCGTCATCGGCGCCGGCGTTATCGGCTCGAGCTGGGCGGCCTATTTCCTGTCGCGCGGAATGGATGTACGGGTTTGGGATCCCGACCCGGATACGGAGACCCGTGTGCGCGCCCTGGTCGCGCGCGCCTGGCCCTCGTTCGAGCGGTTGGGGCTGGCCGATGGCGCCGCCCCGGACCGTATCGGCTTTTTTAGCGACGCCGGTGCTGCCTGCCGGGATGCGGAAATGGTCCAGGAGAGCGCGCCCGAGCGGCTTGAGCTGAAACGTGACCTGCTCGCCACCATGGAAGCTGTGCTCGCGCCGGACGCGGTGATCGCCTCCAGCACGTCCTATTTTCCGCCCAGCGAGATGCAGGACGGCATGTCTCACCCCGAAAGGCTGGGGCTGGGCCATCCGTTCAATCCGCCCCATCTGGTCCCCCTGGTCGAGGTGCTTGGCGGCTCGCAAACCGATCCGGCGACGATCGATTGGCTGATGGATTTCTATCGCGCTATCGGCCGCTATCCGATCCGGCTCCATGTGGAAATCCCCGGCCATCTCGTCAACCGCCTACAGATCGCCCTGTGGGACGAGGCGGCCAAGCTGGTCGGCGAAGGCGTCGCCGACGCCGCCGATGTGGATGCGGCCCTGGTTCATGGGCCGGGCCTGCGCTGGGCGGTGATGGGGCCGTATCTCACCATGCAGCTCGCCAATGCCGGCGGCATGGCCGGCGCCATGGCCCATTTCGGACCCATCGCCGAGCATTACGCCGAGCGCGACGGGCAGGCCACCCTGCGCCATGATCCGGCGGTAACCGAGCTTATCGCCGAGGGTATCGAGAAGCGGGCCAGGGGGCGGTCGGTCGACGAACTCGCGGCCGCGCGGGACGATATGCTGACCGACGTGCTCGAGGTCCTGGCGAAATATGATCGCTAGCCGACCGTCCACTGCCGGACTCCGCACATCATCCTTTGTTCACCAAAATATGATCTATTGTGATAATCTCTAAAGCGAAGTTGACGCTATAACTTCTTCATGTGGAGAATTGTCGTGAACTTTTGGGAAACCCTGCTGCACCCGGATAAAGAGGAGCTCGAAAATCCCGAGCGCCGCGTGATTGGTGATGCAGCAAATATCCTTCAGGTCGGCGAATTCCAGCTCCTGCAACTGGCTTATCAGGATTGGTACGGCGAAGATCTTCCTGAGGACCAGGCCGATCATCTATTCCACGTCTATATGATCGAGGGCATCGTACCCCCTTGGGTGCGCCATTACGCACGCAGGATATTGCAGGAAGAACAATCGGGACTGCTTGATTATAACCAGCCGCACTACCATCAATTTGATTGCGATTACAACGTGAGAACACCAATCGACGTGCGCAGCATATGTTTCGCCCTGGGCCTGGTGGTGATGATGGCCGGCGGCAGCATCGCGATTTCCAATTTCGAGGCCGATCCCAGCACATCGATGTTTCCACCCTATCTAAGCGATACGGAACTGGTCCCCCAAAGCAAAATTTAGCCGCTTGCGCGGGCCGCTGTGCGCCACTAAATTCGGCGGATGCTCGAATTCCTTGATATCGAAGATCCCGCCACCAAGCAGCTCATCAATTTTATCTTCCTCGCCGCCACGGGCGCCATTGCCTGGCATGGGCTTCGCGTGCGCAACGAGGACGGCGAGGCGGATTTCGTCCATCTGCTGTTTGGCTGCATCGCGGGGTTCTACTTTTTTGCTGTCCTGTTCCAGGATGTACTCGGCCTGATACAGCTTGGCTGATTACAGTCAGGGCTTATACATGCGCTGGGCGTCGTCGCGCTCCGGCAAGGTGAGGACGCGTTCTGCCTCGGGCAACTGGAACTGTATATAGAGATACTGCGCACGCTTGAGGGCGCTTGACGGCTCGTGATCGTAATAGAGCAGATGCTCGATCCAGCTTGGTCCGTCGGCGATTTCGTAGTCGATTTTCACGGATTTCACGTAATCTTCATAGGCTTCCTGGTGGCGCCCATGGCGGTCCTTGATGATGCCGCGGTTGGTGTAGGCGGCACTCAGGGCGCCGATGCCGGTTGGATCGTCATCCTCCAGCGTTTCGATAAGATAATCGATGAGATAGCTCAGAACCGCCTCAGCCTCGTCATAGCGCTCAAGCATAATCAGGGCAGCGGCCTTACCATGCAGGGCGCCACGGTGATCGGGCTGGGCGGTGAGGGCTAATTCGAATTTCTCGATCGCCTCCTGATAGTCCCCGTCACTAAGCTTGATATCCCCTTCGCGGACCTCGTAATCGCCCGGCGTGCTGTCCTTATACCAGCGCACTCCCGTATAGGCGCTGAACACGACGAGGGTCAGTATGAACAGCAGGAAAACGAAGCGCTTTTGTATGCGTTGGCTGAAGTAGCCGCTCATGTGCTGAACAACACGTTGATGTAGACCAGGGAGAACAGGCTGCACAGCAGGGCTGAGGTAACGCTGGCGCGTTTCTTCAGGCGGTGCCGCTCGGCGTCGTCGATCGCCTCCTCACCGGCTTTACCGATGGCCCGCCGCACACTCAAAACCCATATGAGCTGGCGCACCGGGATGAACAGCGCCGCCGCCAGCAGGGCCATCCAGAGATAGCGGTATTCTGATGTAAAGAGAACTTCCATTTATCACCCAGAAAAGAAAACGGGGGAAAGCATGGGCTTTCCCCCGTCGTCCGTCACATATACGTCGGTAAGGTTACTGGGTAACCGTATCGCCGATATCTTCGACTAGAGCTTCGACCTCATTCTCTGGCAAGGTCGACATCTCCATCTTGTAGGCCAGGAACCACATCATAAAGACGCCCAAACCCCACCACAGGATTTGCCAGGCCCAGATCGACGGTATACCGAACGTCCAGCCCTCGATGCCGGCATCCGGCGCACCAAAGATATCGTTGCCGAGAACCGCGCCGGGTCCGACGCCGAAGAACAGCCAGACCAGAGTAATGATCCAGGCTGCCGGCTTCAGGCGCTGCTTTGCGGGGCTCAGAGTCGCATGTTGACGCAGGAAGTTGTGATACTTCATGCGATGCTCAAGCGCTGCTGCGTTCTGAGTCATGGCCGAGAGGGGAAGGCATACGAGAAGGTTAAACAGCATGCCCCAACCGGCGGAATGCATCGTCCAGGGCCACCGGCCCCAAGGCAGATCGATGCCCACCGTTCCGGCGATGGTGGCGCCGAATTTCTCGGTGAAGATAACCGCTAGCAACCCGACCAACAGGCCCCATGAGGCGCCCTGACGGGTGATCCACGGGAACCAGGTTACAGCCGCCAGGGACGGCCACATCTGGAAACCGAAGGCCACGGCCAGACCGCCGAGAAGCACCAGGGCGTCCGCCGAATAGGTCGCCACCAACAAGGCCGACAAGACGATGAAGGCAACGCCCATACGACCAAACAATTTCTGGGTCTCATGGTCCGCCGTCGGGTTAATGAACCGCTTGTAGAGATCACGGGTCAACATGGCGCCGGCGGTGGACATGTAGGCCGCCCCGGTTGACTGCATGGCAGCCAAGGCGCAAACCGCGAGAACACCCACAAACCAAGGCGCCGTCTCCCCTACAAGATTGATGTAATGGGGAACGAGGCCGCCTTGTCCATTGGCCGAGAGATCGGGAAGCACCCCGGACACCGCGATGCCCGCCTCCGTAGCCCCTGGAGTGGCGCCCAGGAAGTGCGCGCCCATGCCTTGGGCCGCTGTGAAGAAGAACAGGATCAGGCCGATACCGAACGATGAGGCCCACACCTGCTGCGGAGCGAACGGCGCGACAGACTTGTTGCCGAATGCCCACATGGTGAAGGCCGGCGCCGAATGAATGCCCATAAGCGCGAACATATAGGTCAAACACATAACGCCTGTCCACAAACCGCCAACCGGGGTTTCCTTACCCAACCCCGCGGTGAACTGAATCACGCCGGGAATGGCGAGATAGGCATTGTAGCCGTCAGGCGTCAGTCCCCATTTGCCGATGTCGGTCTTGCCTAGCGCCGCAAGGCTTTCGTTAAAGGCGCCAAACCCACCGAGCTCGCCATAGGCGATCACACCGATGGAAACGATGCCAAAGGCCAGCAGGAGACATTGCAGGGTATCCACATAGGCCACCGCGCGAAGACCGCCGGACGCCACATAGATAAACACGATGGCTGAAAGTACCCACATGCCGACGTTCTTTGGAATCATATCATCGGTCAGAACGTTGAACAGGAAACCCGAAGCGCCAAGCTGAACGCCGAGATACGGGATTGAGAAGAGAAGCGCCACCGCGACCACTAGGATTCTAATCATATCACCCTGGAAATAGTCGGATAGCATCTCGCCCGGCGTCACATAACCAAACCGCTTTCCAAGCATCCACTGACGCTTCAGAAACATCACCCCCGTGAAGGGAATGGTTATGGCGTAGAACGAGGCGTATGCATACTGGAAGCCATCGCGATAAATCAGCCCCGGGTGACCCATGAAGGTCCAGCCGGAGAACGATGTCGCGGTAGCCGCGAGTACGAACACCCACAGTGAAAGTTGACGGCCAGAGATGAAGTAGTCACTGGCGGTCTTCGCCATCCGCGCGCTTTTTATGCCCCAGAATATGCAGTAGGCCCAGTAAATCGCAACGAAGGTGAATAACCAGATTACTTTTGCTGACACGATAAACGCTCCCTACTTATTGATCTCCCTTGGTCTCCAGGTTTCTTTCCCTGAATCCCCTGAATCGATCTCTGGTCCCCCAGCCGGGCCGCTGATCCATATCTCTATGGAAGGCGAACGGCATGCACCAAAGTGCCCAAAGCCTATAGGCCACAGGTTCTATTGTCACGCATTACGAATATAGTTAACAAACTCGGCAGATTTACCGCTTTAAGTCCTTGAAATAACTGAATGCGTTCTTAAAGTCCGAATTATTGCGGCGCCGCCAGCTGGTAGTCTTTGATGTCTGAAAAGGCGATATCGGGCCATTTTTCCATCTCGTATGTCAGCATGAAAGCCGATTCGGCGAGAAATACCGGCGCATCATCCAGGTCTGTCGCCATAGCCGAGTGATGGCGTTTCATAAAGGTTTCGAGGTCGGCCCGATTTTCGGCGGCGATCCAGCGCCCGACTATGAAACGCGATGCCTCGAAGCGAATCGGCAGGTTGTATTCCGCCGCCATGCGTTCGGTCAGCACGTCGAGCTGCAGGGCGCCGACCACGCCGATTATGGGCGGCGCGCCGTCGAGCGGATTGAAAACCTGGACCACGCCTTCTTCCGCCAGCTGGCGCATGGCGTCGCGTAGTTTCTTCGCCTTCATGGCGTCCATCAGGCGCGCCACACGCAGGATTTCGGGCGCAAAGCTGGGCACGCCGCGAAAGTTCAGGGTCTCGCCTTCGGTCAATGTGTCGCCGATGCGCAGGGTCCCGTGATTGGGGATGCCGACGATATCGCCGGCCATGGCCTCCTCGGCGAGCGCCCGATCCTGGGCGAAGAAAAATTGCGGCGTATGGATGCTGATGGATTTGCCGGTACGCATCAAAACGGCTTTCATGCCGCGCCGCAGCCGCCCCGAACAGACCCGCATGAAGGCAATACGATCGCGGTGATTGGGATCCATGTTGGCCTGGATTTTAAAGACAAAGCCGGTCATCGCCTCTTCGTTCGGCATAACCTCGCGGCTGTCGGCCATTTGCGGCTGAGGCTGCGGTGCAATCTCAGCCAGGCAATCGATCAGTTCGCGAATGCCGAAATTCTTCAACGCACTGCCGAACAGCACCGGCGAGAGATGGCCCTCGCGATAGCTCGTCATGTCAAAGGGCTTGCATTCCTGCTGGGCAAGGGCGATTTCCTCCACCACCCGATGGGCGTCGCTCTCCGGCAGCAATGCCGCGACCGCCGGATCCTCCGGACCGCTGACCGTGAAGCCCTCGGCGTCGCCATCGGTGGTGCGTACCCGGTTCGCCGCCAGATCAAAAAGCCCTGCGAAACTGCGGCCCTGTCCAATCGGCCAGTTCAACGGCGCGGTATCGAGCGCCAGGCTCTGCTCGATTTCGTCGAGCAGGTCGAAAACATCGCGGGCTTCCCGATCCATTTTGTTGATAAAGGTGATGATCGGAATGTCGCGCAGGCGGCAAATCTCGAACAGCTTTCGGGTGCGCATCTCGATGCCCTTGGCCGCATCGATAACCATGACAGCGGAATCAACGGCGCTCAGGGTGCGATAGGTATCCTCGGAGAAATCCTCATGGCCGGGGGTGTCCAGCAGGTTGAACACACGGCCGCCATAGTCGAAGGTCATCACCGAGGTCATCACCGAAATGCCGCGGTCGCGCTCAATCGCCATCCAATCGGAGCGGGTGTTGCGCCGGTTCGCCTTGGCCTTGACCTCGCCGGCGAGCTGGATGGCGCCGCCGAACAGCAGCATCTTCTCGGTCAGGGTGGTCTTGCCGGCGTCGGGATGGGATATGATGGCGAAGCTGCGCCGAGCAGCGACGGCGTCGTTGATTTGGTTCATATTGGCTCGCGGAATTTCAGTCGAGCCGCAACTTATACCAAGGTTGATTAATTGTTCAGCGACATTTCACCAATCTTCTTCGCCCTGGCGGCGTCGCTTCTGTTTGCCGTCGGCTCGCAGTTCCAGAATATAGGCCTGACGCGCATCGAGCCGCGCCGGGGCGCCGAAATTTCCATATTCGCCACGGCCGTATTCTTCTGGTTGCTGGCGCCGGTGATGCTGGACGGCGCCCACTGGTCCGCATCGGCGGTCTGGATATTCGTCCTGGTGGGTCTGTTCCGCCCTTCGGTCTCGGCCAATCTGGCGGTCGCCGCCATGCGCCATCTCGGGCCGACCCTGTCGAGCGCCATGGCGTCCGTCTCACCGCTCTTCGCCGCCGCCTTCGGGGTGCTTCTGTTGGGGGAAATTTTGACCTGGACTACCGCCCTGGGGACGGCGGGAATCATCTCGGCGGTGGTCATGCTGGCCAGACGTAACGCGAAGATACCCGTGGGCTGGCCGCTGTGGGCGCTTTTCCTTCCCATCGGCGCTGCGTTTGTGCGCTCCATCGGCCATGTCCTGACCAAGATCGGCATGGCGGACATCCCCGATCCCTATTTCGCCGGGCTGGTGGCGTTTTCCGTATCGGCGATGGTGGTGCTTGCCGCCCAGCGGGTGCGGCCCTCGGCGGGGCGCATACCGTGGCGAAGCCGCGCGCCCTATTGGTTCGTCCTCGGCGGCGTTCTCATGGGGATTGCCGTCATGTGCCTCAACGCGGCCTTGTTGCGCGCACCGCTGGTCGCCGTGGTCCCCATCGTCGCCGCATCGCCGATTTTCACCATGCTGCTGAGTGTCACGTTCTTCCGCCGCGAGAAATTGACCCCGCGCATTATCCTCGCCGTATTCATCGTGGTCACATCGGTGATATTCATTGCGCTCAACAGATAGAGGAAGACCATGAAGACATATCGCATCGCCGTCATCCCCGGCGACGGCATCGGCAAGGAGGTCGTGCCCGAGGGCATTCGCGTGCTCGACGCGGTCGCCGCCAAGTTCGGCATCGGCTTTACCTGGGACGCGTTCGACTGGTCTTGCGAGACCTATCTGGCATCCGGCAGCATGATGCCCGAGGACGGCATCGCGCAAATCAGCGGCCATGACGCCATCTTCCTCGGCGCCGTGGGCTTTCCCGGCGTGCCTGACCATATCTCCCTGTGGGGGCTGTTGATCCCCATACGCAGGAGCTTCGATCAATATATCAACCTGCGCCCGGTGCGCCTGTTCGACGGCGTGCCCTGCCCGCTGGCCGGGCGCACGGCCGAGGATATCGATTTCTGGATCGTGCGCGAGAACGTCGAGGGGGAATATTCGGAAATCGGCGGCCGCATGTATGTCGGCACTGATGCGGAAATGGCGGTGCAGCAATCCATCTTCACCCGCCACGGCGTCGATCGCGTCATGCGCTACGCCTTCGACCTCGCCATGCGCCGCCCGGCAAAGCACCTGACCTCGGCCACCAAGTCCAACGGCATCATCCACACCATGCCCTATTGGGACGAGCGATTCGAGGTGCTCGGAGCGGATTATCCCGAAATATCCACGGACAAGTACCATATCGATATCCTGACCGCCAATTTCGTCCTGCATCCGGACTGGTTCGATGTGGTGGTCGGCTCAAACCTGTTCGGCGATATCCTGTCGGACCTGGGCCCGGCGGTGGCCGGCACCATCGGCATCGCGCCGTCGGCCAATATCAACCCGGAACGCAAGCATCCCTCCATGTTCGAGCCGGTACACGGCTCGGCGCCGGACATCGCGGGCAAGGGCATCGCCAACCCAATCGGCCAGATCTGGTCGGGAGCCATGATGCTGGAACATCTCGGCCACGAAGACGCCGCCGCCGCCATTCTCGGCGCTATCGAGCGGGTGCTGGCGGACAGCCCGATCCGCACCCCGGACATCGGCGGCACCGCGACCACCCAGGATCTCGGCCAGGCGATTGTGGAAGCGCTGTAAGCCCCCTAATCCTCGTCGCCGACCCGGCCACGGGTCTTCTTGATATTGCCGGCGCGGCGTTTGGCGTCCAGGCGGCGTTGCTTGGCGCCCTTGCTGGGCTTGGTCGGGCGGCGGTGTTTGACAGGCTCCGCGGCACGGCGGATCAACTCGACCAGGCGCTCCAGGGCATCCGCCCGGTTGCGCGACTGAGAGCGATAACGCCTGGCAGTAATGATCAGCACCCCCTCCTTGGTCATGCGCGAGCCCGCCAGGTTTTTCAGGCGGCGATAGACATATTCGGACAAGGCCGGGCTGCGGGCGGCATGGAAGCGAAGCTGGACGGCGGTCTCAACCTTGTTGACATGCTGGCCGCCCGGACCGGGGGCGCGGATGAAATGCTCTTCGATTTCATCTTCCGAAAGGTTGATTGTTTCGGTCACGGGGATCATGTCATAACCTACTTGCAATACCCCCTTGAGGAAAGTTGACCATGCTCGCAATTGTATCCCCCGCAAAGAAGCTCGATTTCAGCGAACTTCCCCAGCCCCTGCCCCATAGCCTGCCGGAATTTACCGAGCAGACCCAAAGTCTGGTCAAGACCGCCCGGCGGCTGAGCCGGCCCAAGCTTAAGAAATTGATGAGCCTGAGCGATACATTGACCGAGCTGAACTATCAGCGCTTTCAGGATCATGCCGAAATCACCAGCCTGGACAACGCCAAGCAGGCGGCCTTCGCCTTCGCCGGCGATACCTATATAGGACTCGATTCGGCGAGTCTCACCGAGGATGACTTGGCCTTTGCGCAAGATCATCTGCGCATCCTGTCGGGTCTCTACGGCCTGCTTCGCCCGCTCGATCTGATCCAGCCCTACCGTCTGGAAATGAGTAGCCGGCTCGCCACCCGCCGGGGCAAGAGCCTGTATGACTTTTGGGGCGACAAGCTGGCCCAGGCGATCGATGAGCAGGTCGCTGCCCACGCCTCGCCGGTGGTGATCAACCTGGCCTCGATCGAATATTTCAAGGCGGCCCAGACCGGCCGGCTGCGCGCCCGGGCGATCACACCGATTTTCAAGGAAGTCAGCGGCAACCAGGCCAAGGTCATCGGCTTCTTCGCCAAGCAGGCGCGCGGCGCCATGGCCCGCTATATGATTCAGAACCGCCTCGAGACGCCGGATGACCTAAAAGCCTTCGACACCGACGGCTACCGGTATCAGGACGAACTATCGGATAGGGACAACTGGGTCTTCACCCGCCAGAGCGAATAAAGAGAGGATGAGCCGTCAGCCGTCAGCTAAAAAACACTTCTTGGCTGAAAGCTGATCGCTGACTGCTGCTAGAAGCTCAGCGATATATCCACATGGGTTGAGCGACAGCTGGCGATGAAAGCGGCCTGATCGCTGGTCAGATCGTCCTGCAGGCGCAGACCGATATTGCTTTTGATGGCGTTGTTGTACGCATTGAGGCCGGCCGTAAGCTTGTCGGCGGCGATGCGGCGCCAGGCGGTCTCCGCCTCGAACAGGGCGACCGCCTCAAGCCACTTTCCATGCGCCTTCTCGCGCTTGGGAGTATCGCCCTTGAGGGCGCGGCGGGCCTTGGACAGCTTGCTGGCAATATCGTTGCCCCCGAAGTTTCGCAACAACGTCGACAGCTCCTTGATGGCGGCAATGGCCTGATCGCCGGGCGCTTCGGCGATGGCCACGGCGAGCAGCTTGAGCTGGTCTTCCAGGGCCGCCAGACCCTCGGTCTGAGCTATCGCCAGCCGTAGCTCCATGAGCGGCTCATAGGCGCTATCCACATTGCGGCGATAGCGCTGGCGCGCCTTCTTGTCGGCGGCCTCGAGAACCAGATAGCGTTCTCGCGCGGCCTCCCAGCCGTCGGGTATTTGGGCCTCGATTGCATCCCTGTCGACAGCCAGGCTCGCCATGCTCTTCTCAAGGCGCTTGATATCCACATCCAGACCGGTGCCGCTGCGGACCATCCGGTCGAGGGTTTTCGCCTGCTGTTCAATGATCTCGGTAACCCCGCGCATATCCCTCTGGATCTGGCGAACGGTGCGGTGCAGTTCCCGATAATCCGGCAGCGCCGCCTCGAGTTCGGCGCTCGCGGCACGTATCGTGTCAACCAACCCGAAGGTTGCCAGGGCCGCGTCATAGCCTTCCGCCAGGGCCGCCTGACCGTCCTCGGGCAGGTAGCTCACGTCGAGCGCCCTGGCCGTCTTGATACTGGTGCGCAAGGCATCGGCATCGAGCGCGTACTGCTCGAAGACATAGCCCTCAAGACATAGCTGCAACAGAGGATTGACCGGCGGCGGCGCAGTCTCCGATGTGAGCTGCACCCGATTGGGCAGATAGTTCACCAGGTAGGGGAAGAAACCGACGATGGCGAGTCCGGCCAGTTGCAACAGGATGAAGGGCACCACGCCCTTGTACATCTGAATGGTCTTGACCTCGGGCGGGGACACGCCGCGCAGGTAGAACAGCGCAAAGCCGAAGGGCGGAGTGAGGAACGAGGTCTGCATATTGACCCCGATCATGACGCCGAGCCAGACCGCGGTGACGTTGGCGGCGGTGTCGGCAAGCAGAATGGGGGCGACGATCGGCACTACCACCACGGCGATCTCGATGAAATCGAGGAAGAAGCCGAGCAGGAATATAACCGCCATGACGACGACGAATTTGGTAATGAAGCCGCCCGGCAGGCCGAACAGGAAATCCTTCACTACCTCCTCTCCGCCGAAGGCCCGGAAAGCGGCGGTCAACATGGCGGCGCCGAGCAGAATGATGAACACCAGGGAGGTCGTCTTGGCGGTCTCGATCATCACCCCTTCCAGGGTATCGTCGATTTTGTAGGCGCGCCAACAGCTCCAGCCCACAGCGACAAGGAAGCCGGTTACGGCCACCAAGGCCAAGGCGATGCCGAGTGCTTCTCCAGGCCCGATAGAGCCTTTGACATTGACATCGAAAAAGCTGAGAACGACCACGATGGCGATGATCGAGAGCACCGCCAGGATGACCGGCGTATAGGCGCCCTTTCTGCCGTGCATCAGGCGATAGCCGGCCATGATCATGGCCCCGACCGCGCCGATGGCGCCGGCCTGATTAACCGTCGCCACGCCGAGCACGATGGAGCCGAGGACGGCGAAGATCAGGGTCAAGGGCGGCACCAGGGCGAGCAGTATGCCCTTGAAGAACCGAGCGTTGTATTCGCCCTCGTAGGGAACCGGCGGGGCCACCTCCGGCTTGAGCAGGGCGACGATCAGGATATAGCCCATATAGAGCCCGACCAGAACCATGCCCGGCAGGAAGGCGCCAAGGAACATGTCGCCGGCACTGGTCGAGGTCAGGTCGAACTCGATGGGCATGGAGAAGCTGCCCGTCGCCTCGGCGTATTCCGCCTTGCGCAGGGTGCTCGCCCGGCCGGTCGCGTTGGATAGCTGGTCGGCCAGAATGATGAGCACGATGGACGGCGGGATGATCTGCCCCAGGGTGCCCGATGCCGCGATGGTGCCGGTTGCGAGCGGCGCCGAATATTTGTTGCGTAGCATCACCGGCAGAGAGATCAGCCCCATGGCGATCACCGTCGCCCCGACGATGCCCGTGGTCGCCGCCAGCAGCGCGCCGACGAATACCACCGCGATGCCGAGGCCGCCGGGGATCGGCCCGAAAAGTTGCGCCATGGCGATCAGCAGATCCTCGGCGACCATCGAGCGCTGCAGCATGATCCCCATGAAAACGAACAGCGGAATGGCGATCAGCGTGTCGCGCTCGACTTCCCAATAGATGCCGCGGAAATTGGTGATGCCCGCGTTGAGCCACTGCAGGGGCCCGCCCTGGACGAAATAGGCATCCGGGTTGCCGGTGAAAAAATAGCCGAAGAGCGCGGCCAGGGTGATGGTGGCGATGGCCGATCCCGGCAGGGCGAAGGCCACCGGATAGCCCGACAGCAACGCGCCAACCAACAGGACGAACAGAAGGGCGAGAAAATACAGTTCCATTAGACGCTGCTTGCTTCGGGCGGGATGGCGCCGCGGCCCATGGTGCTTGCCGGTTCATCGGCCGCGGCGGCGGCTGCGGCTTCGGCTTCGAGGGCTTCTTCGCCGAGCAGCACGGCGGCGTTGCTCAGGAAACTGCTGCAAAACTGCACCATCATTGAGACGGCGTAGATCAGCAAAAACCCGGCCATGAGATATTTCACATACATGCCGTAACCGCTCTGGGAGACCTCGTAGCTAATCAGCGGCGCATTGATCAGGGTGGCCTTGGTCCACAGGCCGCGGGTCAGGATGATCCAGCACAGCGGCATGCCGAACAGCAGGGAGCCCGTGCAGTTGGCCCAGGCCTTACCGCGCGCGCTGAAGCGGGTGTAGAGAATATCGACGCGCACATGGCCTTCCTCGACCAGGGTATAGGCGCTGGCAAACAGGAACAGCGCGGCGTACCAGAAGCGCACCAGATCGCCCATGAAGACCTGCTCATAGGAGAAAACAAAGCGGGCGATGACGATCAGCAGCTCAGCCAGAACGATGAGAAGGGCAAACCAGATGAAGCCCAGATCTTTCTTGAAATAGGCAATCACGAAGCCGAGGACGATAAGCGGGTAATGCACGTAAGCGCCCCTGAAGCTGGTCCGCCCCAGATCTTTAGCAAGCCCGTCGCCGATGATTTGCTCGAGTATATTCTCGACGCGCAGAAAGGAGATCGTCATATCGACCACCCCGATCAACAAGACGCCCCAGAATGCCGCCCGCACGATATAGGCGGCCATAGCCTCCAGCATCTTGGCGTCCGATTGCAGACGCCGCTTGGGTGTCATGGCAACCTGGACGGCGATGGCCAGGACCGGCGCCACATAAATACCGATCTGCAGCCAGCCGAGGACCACCGCGCCGCTCTCCAGCGGCTTTCTGGGGGCCGTTGCGCCGAACCATTCCTGATGGCCTAAAAAACCCATCAGCCCCGGCCAGCCCCACCAGTAGGTCAGAACATTGTTGAGCAGGAACAGCAGCGTCACGGCCACCATCGAAAGCGCAAAAAACCGCAGCCCCGTTCCGCTAGTGGCGCTATCGCTTACAGAGCCTTGGGGAATTATTGTCATGGTTCGTCGACGTATGCAAATCTACAGCAGACGGGGAAAGCGAAGCACGCAGGCCTCACTTTCCCCTCGCTTTATCGACTATGCGCAATCAGACGCCAAGCACGCGATTCCGCTGAGCGACATAGGCCTGATCGGAGATATTCGTCCAGGCGCCAAGATCGGCGCGCGACGCCAGGAAGCTCTCGTGAATCCTGTTCGCCAGTTCGCTGTGCGCACGAACGTCCTCGAACACCTCTTCGGCGGCTTCGCCGAAGCTGTCGTAGACATCGTCGTTGAACTTGCGGAGCTTGACTCCCTGGTTGGTCACCAGATCTTCAAGCGCCTCGCCGCTTTTGGCGTTGAACTCGGCCATCATGACGTCGTTCTCCATGGCCGCCGCCGCCTCGATGATCGTCTGGTCGGTCTTGGAAAGACCTGCCCACCAGGACGCATTCATGCCGAGCGCCAACATGGAGCCGGGCTCGTGCATGCCGGGATAGTAGTAGTATTTGGCGGCCTCGTAGAACTTCATGAAACGGTCGTTCCACGGTCCCACCCATTCGGTGGCGTCGATGGCGCCGGACACCAGGTTCTCATAAATCTGGCCGCCGGGGATGGACACCGGAGAGGCGCCCAGCTTCGCCAGGACGTCGCCGCCGAGGCCCGGAATACGCATCTTGAGGCCTTTGAAGTCGTCGGCGGAATTGATTTCCTTGTTGAACCAACCGCCCATCTGGCAACCGGTGTTGCCGGCCATCACGCCCTTCAGGCCGAAACCGTCCGCCAGCTCGTCCCACAGCTCCTGGCCACCGCCAAAGCGAATCCAGGCGTTCATTTCCGTGTAGGTCAGGCCGAACGGCACCGCCGTGAAATAGGCCCAGCCGAGATGCTTACCTTTCCAGTAATACTCAGCCGCATGGTAGGCTTGGGCGTTGCCGGAAGCCACCTCATCGAATGAATCGAACGCGCCGACCCGCTCCTTGGCGGCATAGTAGCTGACCTGGATGCGGCCGTCGGTCATGTCGATAATACGTTGCGCCAAGCGCTGGGCGCCGGTGCCGAGACCGGGAAAATCGCGCGGCCACGTGGCGACCATGGTCATCTCAATGCGCTCTTGCGCGACGGCCGGAGCCGCGAGCGTCGATGCGGCAACCGCGACGCCGGCACTTGTCACCGCCGCCTTGTTCAGAAACTCACGTCTTTTCATGATGCTCTCCTTGGTTTGTAATTCGCCTCTTGTCTTGGCCAGCACGCTAGCAGAAGGGGGGGACGGCCTCAAGCCCGCCCTTACCCTCAGGCGGCTCTGCCTTTCGTCTGTTCAACTCCCGAGCAATGTTCCGGCGCGGGAAAGCGGCGGGCGGCGACATCACTGGCGAAGGCCTTGGCGGCGCGATCAATCTCGCCCGCCACGTCGGCGAACCGTTTGACAAATCGGGGCGTGAAGTCGGTGAAACCACCAACCATATCGTCGGTAACGAGAATTTGCCCGTCGCAGGCGGGCGATGCGCCAATACCGATTGTCGGCACGGCGAGCTCTCCCGTTAGAGAACGTCCGAGTGGTTCGACGATGTTTTCCAGCACGATAGAAAATGCCCCGGCATCGGCAATGGCATGGCTGTCAGCGCGGATGCGGTCGGCTTCTTGTTCACTACGGCCATGAACGCGGTAACCGCCCGATGCCTTGACCGATTGAGGCTGCAGTCCGACATGGCCCATCACCGGTATGCCGTGATCGACGAGAAAGCGCACGGTCTCGGCCATGACCACGCCGCCCTCAAGCTTGACGGCGGTGCAGCCGGTATCGGCAAGCACCCGAGAGGCGGTCTCAAAGGCCGCCTGGGGGGATGATTCGTAACTGCCGAAAGGCAGGTCAACAACGATGCAGGCCTGAGTCGTTGCGCGCACCACGGCGGCCCCGTGATTGATCATCATAGGAACAGTAACGCCCTTGGTGTTGTCCATGCCGTAGATCACCATGCCGAGGGAATCGCCGACCAGCAGCAGATCGACATGGCGATCGAGAATCTTGGCGACCGGCGCCGTATATGCGGTGAGGCAAACGATGGGCGTTCCGCCCTTGCGTTTGACGATGTCGCGTACTGATACGCGATGGGTGTGGACCGAGGCACTCATGACGAACCCCTCCTTGGTAACCCGGTTAGAGTTTTATGTTGCACTGCATTATAAACTTTGTGCAGCGCAATGGAAACAGCATCCTCGGTGCTCGCGCTGGGGCTATAAAATCAGGCTGCTGGTCACATCGGCCATGCCCATGGGCATGCCGGGATGACCCGAATCGGCGGCCTCCACCGCATCCATGGCAAGCGCGCGAATGGCATTGGCCAAAGGGGCGTGGCAAATCGGCGATTCCATTCCCCCAAACAACCCCTATTGAGCGAAGCTACAACGACTGCGCGATAGCTTGGCAGGCGCGGGCCGTGAAGATGGACCGGTCGGGATTGGTGAAATCAGGCCAGGTGGAGAGCTTGACGATCACCATTTCATGCTCAAAATCAACGTAGATGAGCTGTCCACACACCCCGCGCGCCGCCATAACCCGGCGCGACGCGTCGGGGATCCACCAGGTGTTCTTATAGGCGCCGTTGGGATATTGCAGGCGGTAGTCGCCGACAAAGCGCTCGGTGTCGCCGATCAGGCAATCCTCGATCCACTCGGGCGATACAATGCCCCGGCCGCCGTCGAGATAGAGCTGACCAATGCGGCCGTAATCGCGCAGGCCCGCGCTGAGTCCGCCCGATGCGGCAACGAAGCCGGAATTGCGGCACACGGTTATATTGGCGTCATATTCAGCGCCCATGGGGGCCCAGAGCTCGCGGCTCAAAAGATCGGCGAGGCCAAGGCCGCTGACCCGCTCCAGCACCCAGCCCAGGCAGTCGGTCTCGATCGAGCGATATTGAAAATCGCCGCCGTGGGGGCGCGCTTTGGGCAGTTGCGGAATCCATTCGTAGATCGACGCCGGCAAATCATCCGGTTGCGGCCGGGGCCGCCACCCGGCGATCTTTTCCCAGGTGGAAATATCCGACTCCTCCAGGCCGTATTCCTCGGTAAAGCGGATGCCGCTGATCATGGACAGGATATGGTTTGTGGTGGCGTCGCCGTAGCCCGTCCCGGCAAGCTCGGGGATGATGTCGGCAAGCGGCGCGTTGGCATCCAAATCGCCGCGCTGGATCAGGATGCCGGCGACGGTGCCAACCACCGATTTCGTGACCGACTGGGCGAGATGCAGGCTGTCCGGGGTCATGCCGTTGAAATACTGCTCAACCACCACCCGGCCCTGATGAAGCACCAGGAAGCCGTCGCTGTAGGTCTCATCGAGGAATGCGGCAATAGTCGAGATGCCGCCCTCCGCTGTTTCGAAGGAGACCCCGGATAAATCCCCGGCCGCTGCCTGCAACACGCTCACCGGCCCTTCCCCGCGGCGAACCGCGGCGGTCGGCAGCACACGCCGAATGTTCTGGAAAGACCAGCGGCTGAAGGGCGGCGTATCCCAATTGTCCAGAGAGACCCGCTTCTCAAGCGGCGGTGGGAAACCCTCCATCACGCTCATGACAGCCTCATGGTAATGCCGTGCAGCCGCCATCGACGATGAGTTCGGTGCCGGTGATAAAGGACGCCTTGTCGGACAGCAGAAACAAGCAGGCGTCGGAAATATCCTGGGTCACGCCGATACGGCCTATGGGCACATAGCCGGCAACCGCCGCCTGGACGTCGCTGTTGCCTTCCCAGCGCTCCTGCATGGGCGACATCACCGGCCCGGGCAGGATGCTGTTGGAGCGGATGCCGTCGCCGGCAAATTGGATAGCGAGGGATTTCGAGAGACGGATCAAGGCGGCCTTGGAGGCGCCGTAAGCGTCCTGCGGTTTGTTGTCGCCGCGCAAGCCGTCGACCGAGGCGATATGGACCATGGCGCCGCCGCCCGACGCCTTCATGGCGGGAATGGCGTGGCGCGCGGTCAAGGCGTGGGATTTGAGATTGATGGCCATCACCCGGTCGAACACATCCATGTCCATCTCGACCACCGATTTATCGCGGTCGAACCACAGCACGCCGGTGGTGTTGACCAGATAGTCGAGCCCGCCATGGGCCTCGACGGTGGCGCCGATGGCCGCTTCGACGAAAGCCTCATCGGTCACGTCGCCCTGGTGATAGACAGCACTTCCCGGCCCCTTGGTAATATCGTCCGGGCGGTCTTTCAGATCGACCAGGGCGACATGGGCGCCGGCGGCGATCAGATCATTGGCGATGTTCAACCCCATGCCGCCGCCCGCGCCGGCAACCACGGCAATTTTTTGATCGAAACTCATGGTCTTGTCCTCTTAGTCGCAATGGCTCCGGGCCGCTCATCTGCTGATTAGCTTATCAGGCCAAGGCGGAACTCTAGTCAAGACTGATGTTGATAAGAAGTGCGGACAGTTGCGATTGAAGCTCTATAGTTTGAAACCATGGACATGCAACTGACCCCGTCGGAACGCCACATCATGGAGACCGTGCGACAATTCGCACGCGATCACATCGCCCCCGCCGCTGCCGGTTGGGAAGCTGAACGCCGGCCACCAATCGAGGTCTTCCGCCTAGCGGCCGACGCCGGGCTTTGCGGCCTGTTGGCGCCAGCCGACAGCGGCGGGTCGAACCTGCGCCTGACCGCCGCCATCCAGATCGCCGAGGTGCTCGCCGGCGCCTGCATGGCCTTCACTTTCGGCCTCTGGGTCCATAACAACCTCATCGCCAGCCTGGCCCGCAACGGCTCACCGGCGCAACGGGCACGCTATCTCCGCGACATGATCGAAGGCCGGCGTTTCGGGGCCTTCCTGCTCACCGAGCCCGACGCCGGCAGTGACGCCGCCGCCATCAGTACCCGGGCGGTGCGCAATGGCGACGGCTGGGCAATCGACGGACGCAAGGCATGGGTCAGCAACGGCGCCTTCGCCGACCTGCTGTGCGTCTATGCCCAGACTGATCCGGATCAGGGGTGGCGCGGCATTGCCGCTTTCCTGGTCGAAGCCGATTCACCGGGGGTGGAACGGGGTGAGCCCTACACCATGATGGGTGGGCACGCCCTCGGCGTAAGCGACATGACCTTCAGGAATTGCCGTGTGAGCGACGACGCGCTTTTTCTGCCGCCGGAGACCGCCTTCAAGGGCGCCATGGCCGGTATTAACAGCGCGCGCATCGCCGTTGGCGCCATGTGCTGCGGCATGATGGAATGCGCCCTCGCCGAGGCCCTCGACTACGCGGCCGAACGGCGCGCTTTCGGTCAAGCGCTTCTCGACTTCCAGGGTCTACAGTGGA
The DNA here is from genome assembly GCA_046582565.1 of Alphaproteobacteria bacterium. GTDB lineage: Bacteria > Pseudomonadota > Alphaproteobacteria > JAAXGF01 > JAAXGF01 > JAYGED01. The sequence goes on along the minus strand of JAYGED010000185.1, from coordinate 5,797 downwards.
TGTTGGCGGAGGTCGCCACCGAGCTCGAGGCCAGCCGGCTGCTGACGGCCCACGCGGCAGCCGCCTATGACCGGGGCGAGACGGCAATGCTGGAAGCGGCGCACGCCAAGAAATTTGCCTCCCGCGCCGCCCTCAAGGGCCTATCGGACTGCATGCAGGTGATGGGTGCTGCGGGCTATCGCGCCGACCGCCCCCTGGCCCGCCATCTGGCCTGCGCCAAAATGACGCAATTTCTCGACGGCGCCAGTGAAATCCAGAATCTAGTGATCGCCCGCGAACTTATTCGGCGTCGGGCAGAGAAAAAGTAAAGTCTGGAACGCCCGCTCAGCCGACCCAGAAGGCTTTTTCGAGGTCGTCAAAATCCGCCGGCGCGCCCTCGAACTTGTTCTTGCCGAGTTCCAGAACATAGACGTAATCGGCAATTCTCATCGCCTGGCGGATTTCCTGATCGACGATCAGGATGGTCAATTTTTCCTTGTCGCGCAGATCGACCAGCATCTGATAGACCTCGTCGGCGAGCATCTTCGACAGCCCCGCTGTCGGCTCGTCGACCAGCAGAACCTTGGGCTCCGACATCAGGGTGCGGCCGATTTCGACCATCCGCTGCTGGCCGCCCGACAGTTCGCCGGTGATTTGTTTGCGCTTGTCGCGCAACACCGGGAAGCGCTCGTAATTCTGTTCGATCTTCTCGCGCACCTGTTTCATGTCGCGGCGGAAGGTCCAGCCGCCGAGTTCGAGATTCTCCTGTACCGACATATCCTTGAACACGCCGGGTTGCTGGGGAATATAGGCCAGCCCCTTGAGAATCCGCTTGTAAGCGGGAACGTCGATGATGCTCTCGCCTTCCAGCAGAACATCGCCCGCGTTGGGTCGCAGGAAGCCGAACATCGCCTTCAAGGCGGTCGATTTACCGACCCCGTTGGCGCCCAGCACCGCCGTGATCTGGTTCGACCGGACCTTTATCGACAGGTCCTGAATGATGTTCAGGTCCTTGTAATAGCCGACATAGAGGTTTTTGGCTTCGAACATCTCTCTCAGGCCTCCGGCTGTTCGCTGGCGGCGGGCCGAGGCGGTCCATCATCTTCATCTTCATCGACGCCGAGATAGGCTTCGATGACGGCCGGGTCGCGTTTCACATCATCGGGCGCGCCGTCGGCGATGAGATCGCCATTATTGAGCACCAGCAAGCGGCGGCAAAGGGTAAAGATCGAGTCCATCTGATGGCTGATCAGGATGATCGCCATGCCCTCTTCGTTCACCCGATTGATATATTTGTAGATGATGTCCATGAGCCGGGGATGCACGCCTGCGAAAGGCTCATCCAGGATGATCACTTCCGGATCGAGCATCAAAAGCCGGCCCAATTCAAGCAGCTTCTGCTGGCCACCAGACAGGGCCTGAGCATATTCGTTGCGCAGGTGATCGATGGTCAGAAACTCGAGGACTTCCATGGATTTTTCATGGAGCTCCACCTGGTTGGCGGCGTTGTTCAGGGCCAGGGATGGCACATAGAGATTTTCCAGCACGGTCATCCGGCGGAACGAGCGCGTCACCTGAAAGGTGCGCCCGAGACCGACCCGCGCCACCTCGAAGGGCTGTAGCTGATCGATACGCTCACCGTTGAGATAGACCGTTCCGCTATTAGGCTTGACCGCGCCGTCGAGGATGTTGGTCAGGGTGGTCTTGCCGGCGCCGTTGGGGCCGATCAGACCGATCAGTTCGGGGCCGTTGATCTCGAAATTGACGTCCTTGAGAACATGGTTCCCGCCGAAGCGCTTGTTCAGGTCATGGACCACCAGATTGGTCATGACGCGCTTTCCCCCTCTTCCGCGGCCGCCGTGCGCTTGGCCACCGTCTCGGCGGCGACATGGCCACGAGTGAAATAATCGATCAGTGGCGCGATCAGCCCGTTGCGGAAGAAGCGCAGGGTGACCATCAGCAGAATGCCGAAGACCACCAGACGCCACACCGTCATGTCGAGCGTGAAGGAGCCGAACTCGAAGGAGTTGCGCAACAGCTCCAGCACGAAGTTGATGGCGATGGCGCCAATCGCCGCGGCGACCACATTCTCGACCCCGCCGATGACCGCCATGGCGACAACCAGGCTCATTTGCAGGATCATCAGGTTGTTGGGCGTGATGATGCGGATGTAATGGGCCATCACGGCGCCGGCCGCCGCCGCCATCATCGAGGTGAGCACAAACACCAAGAGCTTGTAGCGCGTCGTGTTGACGCCGAGCGCCGCCGCCGCGTCCTGGTCCTCGCGCAGGGCGCGCACGAACAGGCCGAATTTTGACTTCGTCAACCACAGCATGACGGCGAGGCAGAACAGAAGCAGGAAGAACATGATGAAATAAGGCGGCAGCTTGTCGGTCTTATCGTAATGGGTGCCGAACAGGGTTATGCCGGCGTCGAACAGATAGGGCAGCTCGATCCCCGCCTGGCCGCGGGTGATGGAAATTTCGGCGCTGATCGCGGCGCGCAGGATTTCCGAAAAACCCAGGGTGAACAGAGCGAGATACGCGGCCCGCAAGGGCAGCACGAGAAGCCCGATCAGCAGGCCGAATAGGCCGCCCATGAGGGTGCCCAGCACGATCCCGAGCCAGACCGGCATGGCCGTTACCTGCACGGAGCCGTCCCACAATGCGAGCGCCTTGCGCAGGCAATCCTGGGTCAGGGTCGACGAGGTGACGCCGATGGGATCGACGATCACCAGATACTGGCTGCCGATGAAAAATTCGGTGCAGAGTTCGGTCGCCACCGGGGAGAGATAGAAATAATGGCTGAACAGCGCCGTGGTATAGGCGCCGACCCCCATGAACCCCATGTGACCGAACGAGAACTGCCCGGCGTAACCCGACAGCATCGACCAGCTCGACGCCAGGACCGCGTAGTAGAAGCCGGCGATGAGCAGATGCATGATGTAGGGATAGTCATTCGCCGTATAGATAAACGGAAAGACAGCGAAAAACACGATCAGGGCCAGGCCTGCCGCTTGAGGTATGCGTGTTCTGGTCAAAACTTACCGTGCGCCCCGCTGGCGAACCGGCGGCCAAACAGCCCTGTCGGCCGCAGCAAGAGGGTGAGCGTCAAGATGATCATGCCGTAGGCCGGGATATAGGAGGCCGCTTTCTGAGCGTCCGGCAGGCAGCCGGTGCCCGCCGCCTCGAACAGGCCTACGATGACCCCGCCGATAAAGGCGCCGGGAATGGAGCCGAGTCCGCCGAGCACCAGGATAACGAAGGAGCGCATGGCCGGGATGGCGCCGACCTGGGGCAGCCAGGAAAACGCCTGCACCAGCATGGCGCCGGCGAGGGCCGCGATCATACCGCCGAGAGCAAAGGCCAGCATGTTCATTCTGTCGGGGTTGATGCCGGCGATGGCCGCCGCTTCGCGGTCCTGGCTGACGGCGCGCAGGGCCTTGCCCTGCCAGGTCCGGTGCATGAAGAGCAGCAGCAGGCCGAACACGATGATGCACATCACCGCCGCCGTGAAGCGCGGATTGGATATGGAGACCGTGTCGAACAGTTCCATGTTGCCGCGGCTGGTCTTGATCAACCAGGGGTCCTCGACCGACGGCAGGCGGATGCGGGGAAAGTCGAAATAACGGGCCGCCTTGAACGGGTTGGCGCCGGCGGTGGCCTGGACGAAATACTGGATGGTGAAGGCCAGCCCGAAGGTCACCAGGATGCCGTATTCGACCGGCCTGTCGACCTTGCCTTCATACATCGGGGTCAGGAACATCCGCTCGAACAACGCGCCGAGTACGAAGGCGGACATGCAGGCGATGGAGATGGCGAGGACCGGGTTCATGCCGGGAAACCAGACCGCGGTCAGGAAATAGGTGATCATGCCGCCGATCATGTAGAACTCGCCATGGGCGAAGCTGACCACGCCGAGAATGGAAAAGATCAGCGTCAGACCCAGCGCCATGAAGCCGTATATGATGCCGATAATCAGGCCGTTGACGATCTGGGATGCAACGAAATCGCCGCTCGAGACGCAGAAGTTATCAGGATCCGCGAAACCGAAGGCGATCATCAGCACGGCGACCGAGGCCAGCGCCGGAGCGACCATCAATCGGGTGGTGATGGTCGGCGTGTTCATATAGAGCGGGACCAGGCCGAAGGGACCCGTCGCAGCCCCCAGCATGGCGCCGACAAACGGCGCGTTCGAGGTATCCAGATCACGCCGCAGATAGGCGTGGCGGATGGCAAATCTCCCGGTTATCGCCCAGAAGACCATCCAGGCAAACGTCCACCAGAAAATATATGGAAATTCCACGCTCTACCTCACCCGTATCCAGGTCAAAAGAGGGTTATTACAATGAAAAATATGAGAAATCCGCCGGCGGCGTTCCGCGGTATGCGGGCGCCGCCGGCGGGATCTCAACTTCGTTACTTCAGCCTACTGGGTGACGTAGATCGCGTCGCCGGTCTTGTAGGCATCCGGCCAGATGATCGTCGCCTCGAGGGAGCTTTGACCCTCTGTCTGGTACTGGATCATGGTCATGGCAGGATCGGGCCACTGATGCCACCACTCGTCACCCTTGCCGTCCTCGCTCGGGTCCCTGCCGGTCCCGTAGGGGAAGTAGATGCGGCCCAGGGTGCCTTCGTGGCTGATGCCCTCAAGGGCTGCGACGATGGCGGGGCCATCGGTGGAGCCGGCCTCATTTATGGCCTGGGCAAGGATCGCGATCGAGTCATAGGCTTCCATCGAATAGCTCTCGATGACACCCCGATTGGTCATCTTCTTATACTTCTCGTTCAAAGCCAGCGCCTTCTCGCTCCACAGGTTTGCCGGCGTGCCGATACGTTGCACAAAAGCGTAGTTGCCGTCGGGCACGTTCTCCCAATAGGCCTTGCTTTCGAGCGACACTTGACCAGCCTGGAACGGAATGTCCTGGGGCCCCATGCCGGCGTCGGCCGCCTGCTGGGTGAAGTTGTAGCCCGCTTCGCCGGTGGCGAGAACGATGATGTAGTCGGGTTTTTCAGCCTTCATGCGCTCGACGATGCCGGCGTAATCCTGGGTGCCGATGTCGACGCTGAACGTGACTGCTGAGATGCCGTTGTTTTCCAGGCCCTTGGTAGTCTCCTGGGCGGCGGGAATGCCGTAGTCGGTATTCTCGGTGAGGATCGCCACCTTCTTGATGTTGGGCACCAGAAGGGCAGCTTTCCACAGAGTGGCGGACGCCCATGAGCTCAAGGGTGCGATGCGGAAGATATACTTCTGCTTGTCGCCGGTGATGGTGTCGTTCCAAGTCTCAGCAAAGACCACGGGGATCTTGCGGTTGTCGGCAACATCCTTAGAGGCAACACCGACCGAGCTGTGATAACCACCGCCGACCGCGACAACGCCGTCCTGAGTGATCAGCTTCTCCATGATGGCCGAAGCCTTCTCAGGCAGGCCTTCCGTATCGGCGATGACGACCTTGAGGTCGCAACCGAGAATGCCGCCGGATGCGTTGATATCATCCTGGGCAATCAACATCGCCGCGCGCATGCCTTCGCCGCCGCCGACTGCGCCCGGCGCCGACAAAGGCGCGAGGCCGCCGATCTTAATGGTGCAGGCCAGAGCCGCGCCGCCCGATAGCGATAACGCTACCGCCGCAACAAGACTCAAAGCGCCAATTTTAATTGGTTTCATGACTGTCTCCCTTGTTTATTGATTCAATGTATTCGGTGTATCTGAGTTAGCGGAGATTGAATTATTGGTTTTATATAGATGCCACTCACTTAGTTGACTGGCCCAACCCTACCCACAGACCAGACGATCATCAACCAATTTTTAAGGTTAA
>JAYGED010000055.1:0-8459 GCA_046582565.1 Alphaproteobacteria bacterium | reverse complement strand
TTCACCTCGCCCGACACCATGGTCAGCCAAATCAAGCGTGGCGTACTGGACATGATCGGCGCCGCTCGGCCGTCCATCGCCGATCCGTTCCTGCCGAACAAGATCGAGCAAGGGCGGCCTGAGGAAATTCGTGAATGTATCGGCTGCAACATCTGTGTCTCCGGCCAGCACACCTTCACACCGATGCGCTGCACCCAGAACCCGACTATGGGCGAGGAGTGGCGGCGCGGCTGGCACCCCGAGACCATCGCACCGAAAGGCTCGGACAGCAGTGTTCTGGTCATCGGCGCGGGGCCGGCGGGGCTGGAGGCCGCGCGCGGCCTGGGCCAGCGCGGCTACCGGGTCGCCCTCGCCGAATCGACGACCGGGCTAGGCGGCCGCGTGACATGGGAAAGCGGCCTGCCCGGCCTCGCCGCCTGGGCCCGCGTTCGCGACTGGCGGGTCGGGCGTATCCGAGAAATGGCCACCGTCGATGTCTATCTCGACAGCACCATGACGCCGGAGAACGTGCTCGATTTCGGCTTCGACCACGTCATCGTCGCCACCGGCTCGAGATGGCGCAAGGATGGCGTCGGCGTCAGCAACAGCTTGCCGATCGCCGGTAGTGGCGAGACGAATGTCTTTACGCCAGAGGACGTCGTGGCGGGCGCCGAGGTGGCGGGACCGGTGGTTTTGTTCGACGACGACAACTTTTACCTGGGCGGCGTGATGGCCGAAAAACTGCGCCGCGACGGCCATGCCGTTACCCTGGTGACCACGGCGGCCTGCGTCTCGTCCTGGACCGAAAATACCCTGGAACAACACCGCATCCAGGCGCGCCTGATCGAGCTCGGGGTCAATATTATCACCAGCCACAATCTGTCGGCGGTCGGTGACGGCGAGGCCGAACTTGCCTGCATCTATAGCGACCGGTCCCGCAGGCTCGCCGCCGCCGCCGTGGTCATGGTGACCTCGCGGCGCCCGGCCAACGGACTCTACAGCGCCTTGGCGGACGATCCGGCGAAATTGCAGGCAGCGGGGATCAAATCCGTTCGCGCGACCGGTGATTGCGACGCGCCCGCGACCATCGCGCTGGCCGTTTACGATGGCCATCTGGCGGCGCGCGAGCTCGACGCACCGCCGCAGAATCCGGATGTTCCATTCCGCAGGGAAGAGGTCGCCCTCGACGCAGCAGTGTAGGACGGCAGAGCGAGAGCGCGGCCGAAGATGCGAAATGGCCAAGCTGCTTAGGGTATCTACCGACAAGGGCGCGTAGCTCAGCGGGAGAGCATGCTATGGCTTACGAGCTTGCGAGTAAGACAACCTTGCTGACTTCCATTTCACAGTTTCATCTGGATAAGTGTGAAAACATCGATAGAATCTCAGGTGAGAAGGACAGTCCAGATAAGGCAGAACCCCAAGGTTTCCCTTGGGGTTCCGGTGGTGGGCACGACTGGGATTGAACCAGTGACCCCCTCGATGTCAACGAGGTGCTCTCCCGCTGAGCTACGCGCCCTTGATCTTGGCCGATGTTATTACCGAGAAGGCCGCCCTTGGCAAGTGTTACGCGGCTCTTACGCTGCCAGCAGCTTGTCGACCTCGTCGACCAGGGTGTTCAGATGGAACGGTTTGGACATTACCTTGGCCGTGGGGCTGAGTTCGCCCCGCGCCTTGAGCGCCACGGCGGCGAAGCCCGTGATCAGCATGACCTTGAGCTTCGGCGCGTCATTGTTGGCGTGCCTGGCGAGATCGATACCGTTGATCCCCGGCATGACAAAATCGGCGAGCAACAGATCGAATTCATTGTCGATCAGACAGCTCATCGCCGCCTCGCCGTCGGACACATCGACCACAACATGGCCCGCCTTGATCAATGCGCGGGCGAGAAAGCCGCGCATGGAGGCATCATCTTCGGCAAGTAGAATTCGGGCCATTCGTGTTACTCGACCTAAAATATAGAGCCATTACGAGACGGGTTGAAGTTCATCGAATTTCCCGACACCCTAGCGCGACGCAGTTAACAGTTCATCAATAGCGCTTTGATCGCAGACGCTGTAAATTAGTCTAAAGCCTAGGCGGAAGGCGATACAAGTGACATCCGAAAAGACTGATAAATTCTCTAAAACATCTCGCTCCGAGGATGCGCAAACCGGCGCGAAAGCCAAGCCTTGTGCGATTTTTCGCCCGTCCGGACAACGCCTGCCCCTGGTGTTGGCCTCGCCCCACAGCGGCAGCGATTATGCGCCGGAATTCATCGCCGCGTCGCGACTCGACGCCCGCGCACTCAGGCGCTCGGAGGATTGTTTTGTCGATGAGCTGTTCGCCGGCGGTCCGGCGCGCGGAGCACCCCTGCTTTGCGCCTTGTTTCCCAGGGCCTTTGTCGACCCCAACCGGGAGCCGTATGAACTCGACCCCGAGATGTTCGTTGGCAGCCTGCCCGATTATGTCAACAGCGAGTCGCGGCGGGTGTCATCGGGGCTCGGCACGATCGCGCGTATCGTCGGCAGCGGATCGGCGATCTATCGCAACAAGCTCTCCTTCGCCGAGGCGGAGCGGCGGATCAACGATCTATACCGGCCCTATCACGCGGCGCTCGAAGGGCTGATCCGGGAAACCCTCGATCGCTTCGGCTGCGCCATTCTGCTCGATTGCCATTCCATGCCGTCGGTCGGCGGGCCCATGGACCGCGACCCCGGCGCGCGGAGGGTCGATTTTGTGCTCGGCGACCGCCATGGCGCCTCGTGCCATCCTTCGGTTACGGCGTCGGTGGCCAAGCTGCTTAGCGATTTGGGCTATGTGGTGCGCGCCAACGATCCCTATGCAGGCGGCTACACCACCCTGCATTACGGCCGGCCGCTAGAGGGCGTCCATAGCCTGCAGATCGAAATCAACCGGGCGCTCTATATGGACGAGATCAATTTCGAGCGCGGCCCTGACTTCGATGCCGTGGCTCAGGAAATGTCGGCGGTGATCGATGTTCTCGGCGCTCTCGACCCGGCGTCCCTGGCGCCGCTGGCCGTGGCCGAATGAGTGTCAAGATCCGCGCTTCGGTGGATGGCGATATAGCGGCGGTGACGGCAATCTATGCTCATCATGTAGAGCATGGCGTGGCGTCTTTCGAGCTGGCCGCGCCCGACGAGGCGGAAATGGCGCGCCGCCGAGAATCGGCCCTTGCCGCCGGTTTGCCTTATCTCATTGCCGAGGTCGACGGCCTGGTCGCCGGTTTTGCCAGCGCCGGTCCATACCGCGCCCGGCCGGCCTACGAACGGACTCTTGAGAATACGGTCTATGTGGACGCCGCCCTGCACGGTCGGGGCATCGGCGGCGTCTTGTTGTCGGCGTTGATCGAGGCTTGCACGGCGCTCGGCTATCGCCAGATGATCGCGGTTGTCGGCGACAGCGATAATACGGCCTCCATCCGGCTGCACGAGTCGCACGGCTTTGAGCGCGCCGGATTGTTGCGGTCGGTCGGCTTCAAGCATGGCCGCTGGCTCGACAGCGTCTTCCTACAGCGTAGCCTGGGCGACGGTGACGAAAACTTACCCTAGAGCATCATCGGTCGGTTGAGACGCTTTCAGCGACTCAACTGACGGATAAAATTGCTCTAGGAGCCGGTTCGCTTACAGTTTTTTAAGCCTAACTGTTCATTCTGCGGGCTGTAAGGGCTTGGAGTCGGGCTCATGGCTTTAAAAAGTGTTTCGTATGCATGGTCATCGCATGATGGGACGCGCCTTCTGGCGCGGGGGATTGCCGTTTCTGCTGGCGATTGTCGGCTTTGCGGCCATGGCCGCGGCCGGACCCGGCGTGGCACCGGAAGCCCCGCCGGAAACGCCGACATCGCTTTGCGCCAAGGCGGTCGCCGACGTTGAAGCCCGGCTTGGCATACCGACCAAGCTGCTGAGCGCCATCGCCCTTGCCGAATCGGGCCGCTGGGATGCCAAGCAACGAAAAAGCGTATCCTGTCCCTGGACGATCTATACCGAAGGCCACCCGCATTACCCGGCGACCAAAAAATCAGCCATCGCCGCGGTGCGCTCGATGATGTCGCGGGGGGTGAAAAACATCGATGTCGGCTGTTTGCAGGTCAATCTCTATTACCACCCCAAGGCCTTCGATAGTCTCGAGCAAGCCTTCGATCCACAGACCAATGCAACCTATGCCGGTCAACTCTTGTCGCGTCTGCAAAACACCCACCGCTCGTGGAGCCGCGCCATCGCCTTCTATCATTCGGCGACGCGCAAATTTGCACTTCCCTACCTGCGCCGTGTGCAGCAGCTATGGATGGTCGAGAGGCGGCGCGAAGCGGAGGCGTTGCGCGCCGCGCGGATCGAAACCCTACGCATGGAGAAAGCCGCGCGCCTGGCCGCTCAGGCCGAGGACGGATAAAATAGCTCTAGAGCGTTACAGCTTGGACTAATCCTTGCTATGAAGGCTTTATGCCGCTCTCCGAAACAGGTCAGTTCGTTCGCCTTGCCGAGCAGGATCGCCAGCCGATAACGCTGACCATCGACGGCGCGCCGGTCACCGTCCTGCAAGGCGATACCTTGCTCACCGCCCTGTTGATCCATGGCCGCTCCGTGCGCGTCTCCGAGTTCGGCGACGGTCCGCGCGCCGGATTCTGCCTTATGGGGGCGTGCCAGGATTGCTGGGTCAGCCTCAGTGATGGCCGCCGGTTGCGCGCCTGCACGAGCCTTGCCGCCGACGGCATGGCTGTGGAGACTGGATTGTGACGGGCCCGCGCGCGCTGGTTGTCGGCGCCGGACCGGCCGGGGCCCGCGCCGCCGACCTGCTCGCCCGGAACGGCATGGAAACCATCGTTGTCGATGAGGCTTTGCGCGCGGGGGGGCAAATCTATCGCCGCCCACCCGCCGGTTTTACCCGGCCCTATAGGGCGCTCTACGGCTTCGAGGCGGCCAAGGCCCAGGCCCTGCATGATGATTTCGAGCGCCTCGAGGGCGCCGTCGATTATCGCCCCGAGACACTCATATGGAACGTCTCGCGGGGCGTTGCCCACAGCTACGGCGAGGCTTCGGGGTACGGCGAAATTCCCTACGACGCGCTGATCATCGCAACCGGCGCCCACGATAGGACGATTCCCTTTCCCGGCTGGACCATGCCCGGTGTCTTTACCCTGGGCGGCGCTCAGGTGGCGCTCAAATTTCAGGGCTGTGCCATCGGCCGGCGGGTGTTGTTCTGCGGCACCGGGCCGCTGCTCTATCTCATCGCCTATCAATACGCCCGGGCCGGGGCCGAGGTGGCCGGGGTGCTCGACAGCGCCCCCCTCGGCGCCAAGCTGCAAATCCTGGGCGGGCTTCTGGCGGGGGGCGCCCAGCTTGCCAAGGGCCTGTTTTATATGGCCGCCCTGCGCAGCCGGGGGATCGCCATCGAGCAGGGCGCATTCCCCCTGGAGGCTCGCGCGGAGGGTGGCCGTCTGGTGGCTTTGCGGTTCCGCGACGGTCGCGGGCTTACGCGCGAAATCGCCTGCGACGGGATCGCCACCGGCTATGGCCTGGCGCCCGACACCAAGCTCGCCGACCTGGCCGGCTGCGAATTTTACTACGAGCCGGCCGCGCGCCATTGGTTGCCGGTGGCTGATGAAGAGGGACGCGCCACGGTTTCCGGCGTCTATCTCGCCGGCGACGGCGCCGGGATCGTCGGCGCCGACGCCGCCGAGATGCGCGGCGCCCTTGCCGCATACGCCGTCATTGCCGACCGGGGCGGCAGCGTTCCCATGGCCCGGGTCGTGGCACTCAGACGCCGCTTGGCGCGCGCCCAGCGCTTCGCAGCGGCCCTGGGCCGAGGTTTTCCCTTCCCTCATGAATTCGCCGCCGCCATGGCGGACGAAACCATTTTATGCCGCTGTGAAGCGATCAGCGCCGGGGGGCTTCGCGCCGCCGTCACCGAGCTCGGGGCTGCGGAGATGAACCGCGCCAAGGCCTTCAGCCGGGTCGGCATGGGCCGCTGTCAGGGCCGTATCTGCGCCGCCGCCGCCACGGAGGTGATCGCCGCCACCCTTCATATCGAGCCCGAAGCGGTTGGCCGAGGGCGGGGACAGGCGCCTGTGAAACCGATCCCCATGGTCGGCGAATGACCGTGATTGACAGCGATGTGGTGATCGTCGGCGGTGGCATCGCCGGCTGCGCCACGTCGCTATATCTGGCAAAGCGCGGCGTCGATGTCACCCTCTGTGAGAAGGGCCTCGCCGGGGCCATGGCGAGCGGGGTCAATTTCGGCGGTGTGCGCCAGCAGGGCCGTCACCTGGCCGAGCTGCCTCTGGCGCGCCGCTCGCGCGGGCTGTGGCCGCGCTTGGATGAGATCATCGGCGATGCCTGCGAATTCACCGCCAGCGGCCATCTCAAGATCGCCCGTGACTCCGCCGACATGACCGAGCTTGCGGCCTATGCGAGCGCTGCCGCCGACCATGGCCTCGATCTGCAACTGCTCGAACGGGCCGAGCTGCGCGAGCGTTTTCCCTGGCTGTCGCCGTCCCTGGCCGGCGGCTCCCTCTGCGTCGAGGACGGCCAGGCCAATCCACGGCTGGTCGGCCCCGCCTTTGCCCGCGCCGCGCGCGCCGCCGGCGCCGTAATCCGCGAGCGCTGCGAGATCATCGAGGCCGGCCACGATGGCGGGCGCTTCATCCTGACGGCTGGTGACGGCACGACCATTCGCGCCGCACAGATGCTCAACTGCGCCGGAGCCTGGGGTGCTGCGCTGGCGGCCCAATTCGGCGAGACCGTGCCGCTCACCGCCATGGCCCCGCAGATGGTGGTGTCCGAGCCAACGGCGTATTTCATCGAGCCGGCGCTCGGCGTCTGCAATGGAAATCTTTATTTGCGCCAGACCCCCCGGGGCAATGTGATCTTCGGCGGCGGCTACGGCATCGCCGATACCCAGGCCAGCCGGGCAACGGTGCTGCCGGAAAATACGCATGCGGCCAGCGCCACGGCGATCGGCCTGATACCCCGCCTGGCGGGCCTGCCGATTATACGGGTTTGGACCGGTATCGAAGGCTACATCTCCGACGATATTCCGGTTATCGGACCGAGCCGCACCAGGCCGGGCCTGTTCCATGCCTTCGGATTTTCGGGCCATGGTTTCCAGCTCGGCCCGGGCATGGGCGAAATACTGGGCGAATTGCTGACCACCGGCAAAAGCGAAACCCCCATCGAGGCTTTCCATATCGGGCGATTCGCGGAGTCGGCCACCACGCCATCGCCATAGTCAGAGGAAAAGACTTCGGGTAGAGTTTCTTCGGGAGAAACCAAAAAAAGACTTTAGGGGATGGCGGAGACCTTCACAAAGAGCCTCGCTGGCATCGAGCTTCTTGGGGACATCAGCCCCGAGCGCAGGGCCGAATTGGAAGGGACTGCCCGCTGGCGGCGGTGCCAGGCCAAGGAGCTGGTCTTCGACATGCAAAGCAGCGGCACCGAGGTCTATTTCATCGTCGAGGGCGCCCTCCAGGTGGTCAACTACTCACCAGCCGGGCGCGAAGTTTCCTTCGCCCAGGTGCCAGCGGGCGGCTATATCGGTGAGATGTCTGCGATCGATTTGAAAACCCGCTCGGCGACGGTGGTCGCCTTCGAGGGGACGGTGCTGGCGAGCATCATGGCGGAGACCTTCAAAAAACTGATTTTCGACTACCCCAAGATCGCCCTGGTGGTGTTGGAGGATCTCGCCGCCATGGTGCGCGCCGCCGACGAGCGCATCATGGACCTCAGCACCCTGAGCGCCATCAACCGCGTCCATTCCGAGTTGCTGCGCATCGCCAAGATCGACGATGACGACGACAACATGGCGATTATCACCCCCATCATGACCCATAGCGATATCGCCGCCCGCGCCAGCACCACCCGTGAAACCGTCTCGCGGGTGTTGAGCAACCTCGCGCGCATCCGCATCCTGGAACGCGGAAAAAAAGCCCTCAGGGTGCTCGATGTGGACCGCCTCACCAATATGATCGAGGACAGCGAGTAGAATATTTTATTCGCGCGCGCTGAGCGGCTTCACGGCTTTCACTTCCGCCTGATGACTATCCCTGTGCGTGCCGAGCGGCTCATTCAATAGAACAGAGCCTGTACCTTCGTATCAAGAACTGTGAGTATCATGACTTCCAATGGTGGTGGGGCCAGTATAGTATTGCAATTGAATTAAAGATTGTTTGGGGCGTATAAAATCTAATGGGGGATGGGGTTATGGGTAAACTTTTCATTTTAGTAACTTTTACTGTTGCTCTCACTGCGTGCGCGTCTCAGCCAGAAGATATCCATACTGCATACGTCTCACCGCTTCAGTATAAATCATACGACTGTGATCAGCTTTCTATGGAGGCCGAGCGCGTTTCTGGTCAGCCCCCCTTGAGAGGTCCAGTTTGAATGTTAGTGCATGATCGGCTTTTGGTCTAATGGCACGATGGTCTCTGGAGCCGGTGGGCGATATCCCAACGCACTGTGCGGCCTCTTCGTGTTGTAGTGTTTCCTCCA
>JAYGED010000271.1:0-4756 GCA_046582565.1 Alphaproteobacteria bacterium | reverse complement strand
CGATACTGCAAACTCTGTCATTGGGCCGCTCCTTCAGATCTATGTTGAAAATAGAGAAGGAGCTTGAGGCCGCATCCTTCAGCCTCATAGCATCTTCGGGGGTGAAGCCGACGTATATCACGGGATGGGAAAGAGTCCGCTAATAGCCAAAAGCAGAAGTTTTGATCCGTTGAAAAGCCATCATTTTGGCACCTAACCGCCGATGCGATGGACGAGCCTATCAGGTGCTGCGTAGGCTGCGTGGCGACCGTCGTCAGAGAGACCCCGACGTTGGATACTGATTACTAGCGCATTCGACAATCGACCAACTGTCATGGCTTTAAAGCTGGCCGAAACAGCCATCCCAACCCTTAACAAGAGGAGACATTCACGCAGTGGAGAACTCAGGGGGCTGCGAGCCAGTGTTAGAAGCCCGGCCCGGTTATTTCATCTTCATGACCCGGGCGCGGGCCCAGGCGGATATGGCTTCGGAAATCAGCACCAGGAAGATGATGGAAAGCAGGATCGCGGCAACCCTTTCGGTCTCGATCTGGAGGATGTTGCGTTTCAGGTACCAGCCCATACCGCCGGCGCCGAAGAAGCCGACCACCGTGGCCGCCCTAAAGGATACATCCCACGTATAGATGGCGATGCCGGTGAAGGCGACGCGGACCTGAGGGAAGACGCCGAAGAGCATGATCTGGAACAGATTGGCGCCGCTGGCCCGCATGGAGTCCACCGGGCCCATGTCGATGGCCTCGATCTCCTCGGCGAACAGTTTGCCGGCGAAACCGGTGCAGAAGAACATCAGCGCCAGCACCCCGGGGAGCATACCGAAACCGATGATGGTGACGAACAGGATGGCCCAGATCATCTCATGCACGGCGCGGCAGCCCATGGTTATAAGGCGCGCCGCCGGATAGACATAACGGCGGCTCGGGCTCATGTTGAAGGAACCAAACCAACCCAGGGGAACCGAAGCCAGGAGCCCGAACAACGCGCCCAGATAGGCCATCTGAATGGTCTCAAGGACATATTCCAGATAGTCGGCGTCCATGATGTATTCGATGTCGGGCGGATAGTACCGGTTGGCGAGGGTCGATCCCATGCGCTCGAACATGCCGAGCAAACGATCCAGCGGAATCTCCAGATATTCGACCGTATAGGCGAAGAAAACCAGAATGGAGAGCCAGATGCCGTAACTGATCAACGAGCCGGGATACTTGAAGCGGCGCCATTGGCGTTGCGGAGTTCCTGGTTGCGGCGTCATGGCCCGGTTCATCAGATCACCGTCTTACGGATGAAATACGAAAACACCTCGCCGAGCATGATCAATAGCAGGATGGCGATAATGACCGAGGTCACGCCATGGAAGTTGAAGGTGTTCATCTGGCGGAAGAAGACCAATCCCAATCCGCCAGCGCCAACCATTCCCAGGATCGCCGAGCGGCGAATGTTGATTTCCCATTCGAAGATGATGACGCTGAGCACCTGGGGAAGCACTTGTGGCAGGACGCCGTAGATCACCACCTGGAAGTCGTTGCCGCCGGCGGCGCGGATCGCATCGACGGGTCCAGGGTCGATATCCTCGATCGCCTCGGCCGACATCTTGGCGATGAATCCGATGGAACGCACGGCCAGGGCGAGAACCCCGGCGAGGGGGCCGAGACCGACGGCGGCAACGAAGAACAGCGCCCAGACGATCTCGTGAATGGAGCGGCTGAGGGTCATCATCAGGCGCGACAGGGGATAGGTCACGGGTTTGTAGGGGGTGATGTTGAGGGCCCCGAACCAGGCCGCCGGAATGCACAGAATGACGCCAAGCAAGGTTCCCAGACAGGCAATCATCAGGGTCTCGATGGTCGGTCCAAGGAGCGACGGGAAGAGTGAAAAATCGATACCGATGAATCGGTTGGCCGCCTCGATCACTTTTGCCACCGAGCCGATGCGCTCCCAATTGGTGTCCTCGATCACGGTGACCTTGACGCTCCACATCACCATGATCAGAAGCAGGCCAAAGAAGGCTCCCTTGGCGTAGCGGTTCTGGCGCCTCGATCTTAAGATATCGACGACCGTCGGTTTCGGCGCCGGTGATGCCAGAATGTCGCTCATGGCCGGCTACAGTACTTCCATGGCGTAGATTTCGTTGAGCTTGGCCTGATCCATTTCTCCGGTGGGACCGTCGAACATCTTGTTGCCGTCCTGAAGGCCAATGATTTTGTTGCAGAACTCCATGGCCAATTGGACGTCGTGGATATTGCACAGACACGGCACCTCGAGTTCCGTGGCCATCTGTTTGATGAGCGCCATGACTTCGCGGGAAATCTTCGGGTCGAGGGCCGAGGTGGGTTCGTCGAGCAAAAGCAGTTTCGGGGTCTGCATCAGGGCGCGGGCAATGCCGACCCTTTGGCGCTGTCCACCGGAAAGCTCATCGGCGCGCTTGTCCACAAACTCCAGCAATCCGACCCTGTCGAGGAGGCTCAAGGCATGCTGAATGTCGTCCCGCGGGAAGGCGCGAAACAGGGTGCGCAGGTTGCCGGTGTAACCGAGGCGGCCGGACAGTACATTGTCCATGACGCTCATGCGGTCGATGAGGTTGAATTCCTGAAAGATCATGCCGATGTCACGCCGCAGCAAGCGCAATTGGCGGCCCCTCAGCGTGGTGACCTCGCGATCGAAGAACAGTATTTCGCCGCCGCTCGGCTCCACCAGCCGGTTGATGCAGCGGATCAGGGTCGATTTGCCGGCGCCGCTGGGACCGATGATGGCGAAGAAGTCGTCGGCCTCGACGCGAAACGAGATGCCCTTCAGAATCTCCGGGCCGCTGGCGGAATATCTGGCGCGAAGATCACGGACTTCCAACACCACCATGCACAGCCCCCTGGCTTGAGAAAACAATCATATTAAAACGCACGGATCATGGAGAGGGGCCGGCCGGATCGGCAAATGCCTTCTTCCGGCCGGCCGCCACTCTCAGGCCCGTGCCCTTCTTCTACTTGCGCGCATCCTTGGCCTTCTTCAAGGCGCGGATGATGTCGTAATCAGCGGACGTCATGCGGACGAACATATTGGATTTAACATTGTCGAGGAATTTCTGGGCCCCCGGCTGGTCCTTGAGGCCGAGGAACGTGTCCTCGATATTTTTCTTGATGTCGTCACACAGGGTAGTGAGGTAGACGAACGGATCCTGCGGGATCGGATCTGACTTCCACAGCACATTGAAATCGTCCAACGCCACCTCGCCTTTGTCGACCACGTTGTCGAACCGGTGGGTGGCGACAAAGGCCGCATCGACCTTGCCCTGGTGGACGGCCACCGTGGAAAGCTCGTGGCTGCCCGTGTAGACCACCTTGCCGAAGTAATCATCCAGGTCCATGCCGACCGTGTCCGAGAACACCACGCGCGGCATCAGGTTACCTGATGTGCTGCCTGGGTCCGTGAGGCCGAGCACGGCACCCTTCAGTGAGTCGATGGTGGTGAACTTGGAGTCCTTCAAGGTCACCAGGACACCACGGTAGCCGGGGCCTTCCTCCTGCAGGTGACCGGGCCGCTTGGCGTAGGTGGCGAAGACCTCGATGTTGGGGTCTTTTTCGTTGGCGATGACATAGGTGTAGGGCCCGAGAACCCCCACATGGACGAAGCCGCTCAACATGCCTTCAACGACGGATGCGTAGGATGTGGGCATGAAGAACTGAATTTTCTTGCCGGTCATTTCCGCCAGGCGGTCAGTGACCGGTTTGTAGAGCTGCAGCTCGGCCACCGATTCCTCGGTTGGGATGATGGCGAACGTCAGGGCGTCGGGATTCTCGCAAGCCCCCGCCAGCGCCTGTTGGGACAGACCGAGCGAGAACATGGCCATGGCCGTCCATTGGACAGCCCGCCGGGCGCGGCTCCTGCGTGGAGTTTGAAAATTGAACTTGGTAAACATGCATGTCTCCTGTTTTTGGGTAAAATTAGTCGTCGGCGCGTGGATGAAAAAGCCCTCTCACCGTTAGGCGGCGCCAAGGCTCTCGGCCACGCGTTTCTGCGATCCGATGAAGTTGCGTCCTCTTTCACCGGTCTTGGCGGACGCAATCAACGTCCGCCATTCCTCGTCTTCGACCCCGTAATCCGCCTTATCGACGGAGACGCCGAGAGTGACGAGAAATTCCTCCAACCGGTCGGCACCGGCCGATAGATCTTCTCCGAAGATACGCCGCAAGCCGCCGTCGCAGGCGTCGCTGACGCTGCGCATCACCATTGGCAAGCTGAACGAACAAACAAATCCATGGGGCGTGCCATGACGCAGGGTGATGGGATATTAAATAGCGTGGGCTGTCAACGCCGGAGTAAAAACCCACCAATGGGCGGAGTAAAAGTACACCACTTTGGTGTTGTGGAACCGGCCTACTTTATGTTCAGCAGCACCTTGCGTTGAGGGTTGTCCCGGTAGTTCATAGGAGGGACCCGCGCTGCTTCGTGTAGCGCTTTAGCGGTACGCGGAGCGAAGTAGCGTGGGAGGTGCCTGTGGGCCCACCGGGTCAACCATGGGCTCGGTGGTCAGGTTTTTGGGGATTTCCACCGTTTTTGGCTTTGGTTCAGGCGATAGCTGTCGCCGTTCATCTCCAGGATATGAACGTGGTGGGTTGGTGGACTTGCCCCCAATTGAACCGGACACGCTGACGGGTTTACAACTGGGCTCTGATGAAGTCTCTCGGTGATCTCCATTTGAGCCCGCTATGGGGATGGTTCTCGTTGTAATCCTCGAACCACCGGTGAAGCGCGGCCAGCACAGTAT
>JAYGED010000242.1:0-5413 GCA_046582565.1 Alphaproteobacteria bacterium | reverse complement strand
AAGATCGAAATATGTTCGGAAAACTCAAGGACTGGCGGCGCATCCATACCCGCTATGACCGCTGCGCACACACCTTCTTCTCAGCCATCTGTATCGCTGCTATCGTCATCTTCTGGATCAATCAATGAGTCCTGACCCTAGGTCTCATCGCGCTTCCATTCGCCCGAGACGATTGTTGCGTAGTCACCCGGCACGTAAGGGAAGATAAACTCCTTGAGCGGCGCGAAGATGCCCCGCTTGCGCAGTGGCGAGGCACCGAGATCCATCAGCAGTTCGTCGTGGTAGTGCTGCATGTGGAGGATCAGCCGGGCGCTGCGCGCAGCGCTCGGCGGCATCCAGGATTGTTTCCAGACCTTCATCCCGGCGATTTCGCGGGTCATAGCGTCGGCGTGGGGCACGCTGTGATTGCCGGCGAGCAGTTCGCCCAGCCAGCGCGCCTGCAGGCTGTAGGTGAGGATGCTGCAGATGGTCGCGGCGCGGCCGATGAAGACCAAGCCGGGCGTCGCCGGATGCAGCATATGGCGGTACAGGTAGAAGCCATCGTCGCCGGCGTCGAGACGTCGCCACAGGTCTTCGCCCAGGAAGCCGAAATCGGTGTCCCAGCCGGTTGTTAGCACCACCGTATCAACGGCAAGCACGGCGCCGTCCCCGAGACGCACCCCCGCCTGGGTGTATTCGGCGATTGTGGTGCGGTGGCCCTGGATGCCGCCTCGGCGCAGCTCGCGATGGAAGGCGGGACGGGGCAGCATGGTTGCCTCGCTGAATCCGCCGATCTCGGCCGGCAGATCCGGCGTCAGATCGACGCGGCTGCCAAAACGCGAGCCGAGGCGCAACTGCAGGAAAAGCAGCAACTCGACCAGGCGCCAGTAGACCCACACCAGGGGTTTGCCGAGGGAGTGGATCACACGTTCGACCCCGGTGAGCCGCTGGTAGGGCGGTATGAGCGTGCTCACCATGCGGCTTAGCGTGCCCCATTTGAAGGGCACGATACCGGCGAGCTTCTGGGGAAACGGCCAGTGAGGCTCGCGCACGATAATGTGGGTCTCCGCCGCTACGGCGGCCGATTCGAGGGCCGCGTCAGTGGCGCTCTTACCATAGCCGATGACGCAAACCCGCTTGCCGGCGAGCTGACCACGCGATTTGAGCTGCGAGATATGCATGACCTCACCGCCGAAGCCGTCGCGGCCGAGGAAGTCGGGCATGTGGGGTTTGTTCGAATAGAGCCCGATGCAGACCACGACCATATCGAATTCGCCGCTTTGGGCCTCGCCGTCGTGCTGCCATGCAACGGCCCAGCCCGAGTCCGGCCCATCGCGTTCGGCGATGTTGGTAACATCGATGTTGAATCGGATGCGCGGCGTGATGGAGAAATGCGCGGCGAAGTCCTCGAGGTATTTCTGAATGATCGGACCCGGCGTGAAACTGGGCGTGTCCTTGGGCAGGGGCCAGTCGGGAAACTCATAGAGCTCACGCTGGACCTGGACGCCAAAATTGGAATAGCCGTCCCGCCAGACGCCGCCGAGCAGAGGGGCGCGTTCGAAGACCGTACAGTCGATGCCTTGTTGTATCAGTACCCGGGCCGGCGCCAATAATGGCGACGCTCTTGACGGCGCTCAC
This sequence comes from Alphaproteobacteria bacterium, assembly GCA_046582565.1. Classification (GTDB taxonomy): domain Bacteria; phylum Pseudomonadota; class Alphaproteobacteria; order JAAXGF01; family JAAXGF01; genus JAYGED01. The sequence continues at coordinate 3,796 of JAYGED010000242.1, read as the reverse complement.
ATCCGCCACCGGAAGGGCCTGGCAATTGCGTAGGCAATGACGGATATGCCCCATAGCACCAGCGCGTAGGTGCCGAACACAAGCCACAGGCCGAGCGTCTAAAGCGCGTAATAACCCGCCCGGACGTGACCGTCGACAGCCACCAGGCGATAGACGTAGACGGCGTGGAGCGTGCCAAAAATCACGCCAACGGCAGTCCCCGCCCAGAGCAGTGAATTAATCCGTTTCCCCCAGCTATCCACGACAATTTCCGGCGGTCGTGGTCAACTTATTCTAGCGTTAAGCCTTCACCCTTGTCATCTTCGGGTCGTACAGCGCGGCCCTGTGCAGCGAACAAGGCACGCGGCGGGTGGCGACTTCGAGCTCAAAGGCGCCGCTCTCTAGATATTCCGAGCTCACCCCATCGGGGTTTCGCACATAGCCGTAGCCGATATTCATTTCCACCGTGTAGCCCCAGCCGGCGCTGGTCAGCCAGCCGATGCGCTCACCGTCGCAGTAAATAGTTTCGCGCCCGAGCAGCACCACCTCCGGGTCATCGACGGTGAAACAGGCGAGGCGTTTGGTGAGCGGGCTTTCCTTCTGGGCGGCGAGCGCCTCGCGGCCTAGGAAGGGGGTGTTCTGGCGCAGCTTCACCGCCCAGGCCATGCCGGCTTCAAGCGGCGTGAAGTCGGGGCCGATGTCGGAGCCCCAGGCGCGATAGCCTTTCTCCAGGCGCAGGGACTCGATGGCGCGATAGCCGGCGTTGGCGATGCCGTGGCGCATCCCCGCCGCCATCAGTTTGTCGTAAACCTCGAGCGCCGCCGCCGTCGGCACATGCAGCTCCCAGCCCAGCTCGCCCACATAGGTGATGCGCAGGGCGCGAACCTGGGCATCGCCGATGGCGAGGGCGCGCCACCGGCCGAAGGGGAAGCCGTCGTTGGATATATCGTCGCCGCAGACCGCCCCAAGCACATCGCGGGCGCGCGGCCCCATCAGGGAAAACACGGCGAAATCGTCAGTTACATCGGCCAGGCGCGCATCCAAACCGTCGGGGATGTTGCGTTCGATCCAGGCGTAATCATGGGTCGCGAAACCGGTGCCGGTAACGATGTAAAATTCATCGTTTGCAATCCTCGCCACGGTAAGGTCGCATTCGATGCCGCCGCGCTGATTACACATCTGGGTGTAGGTCAGCCCGCCGGTCGGCTTGGCGATGTCGCCGGCGCAGATCCACCCCAGGGCCGCCTCGGCGTCGCGCCCGGAGACGGTGAACTTGGCGAAGGAGCTGGCGTCGAACAGGGCCACCCGTTCGCGGGCCGCTCGGTGCTCGGCGCCCACCGCAGGGAACCAGTTCTGGCGGCCCATGGCGTATTCGTCGATAGGCGTCGTGCCGTCGGTGGCGAACCAGTTGGGTCGCTCCCAACCTAGTTTCGAGCCAAAACAGGCGCCCTGGGTCTTGAGCCGTTCATAGAGCGGCGAGACCCGGCGCGGGCGGCCGCTTTCATGTTCTTCATGGGGCCAGGCGATGGTGTAGTGCTTGCCGTAAAGCTCCAGGGTGCGTTCGCAGACGAAATCCTGATCGCCATGCAGCCCGGCGAAGCGCTTGATGTCGACCACCCACAGATCCATGGGCGCTGCGCCGCCGGCGACCCATTCGGCAAGCGCCTTGCCGGCCCCGCCGCCGCCGGCGATGCCGAAGGCGTTGAACCCGGCGCCGACGAAGAAGCCGCCGACCTCGGGGGCCTCGCCGAGGATGAAGTTGCCGTCAGGCGTGAAGCTCTCGGGGCCGTTGATCATCTCCTTGACGCCGGCCTCCGCCAGCGCCGGCACGCGGGCCAGCGCCTGCTCCATGAGCGGCTCGAAATGGTCGACGTCGGTATCCAGCAGGGAGAAATGAAAACCCTCGGGGATGCCGTCCTGTGCCCAGGGTATCGGGTTGCGCTCGTAGCCGCCCATCACCAGCCCGCCGACGTCTTCCTTGAAATAGGTCAGCCGGTCCGGATCGCGCAGGGTCGGCAGGCCGGGCTCGATGCCGGCGATGGCCTCGGTTATGAGATACTGGTGCTGGACCGATTGCAGGGGCACCACGACACCGGCCAGGGCGCCGACCTCGCGCGCCCACTGGCCGGCGCAGTTGATTACCACCTCGCAGGCGATATCGCCCTGGGCCGTTACGACCCCGGTGACGCAGCCATCCTTAATGTGGATGGCGGTGACCGGGCAATCCTCGATGATACGCGCGCCCTTGGAACGCGCGCCCTTGGCCAGGGCCTGGGTGATGTCGGAGGGATTGACTTGCCCATCGGTCGGAAGATAGGCAGCGCCGACCAGATCGGCGATATCCATCAGAGGCCATAAGTCCTGCGCCTGCTTTGGCGTCAACAGGTCCATCTCCAGGCCGAAGCTATGGGCCATGGTCGCCTGGCGCTCGATCTCGATCATGCGCTCCGCGTTACAGGCGAGGCGCAGGCCGCCGTTAGGTTTCCAGCCGGTGGCCTGGCCGGTCTCTTCTTCGAGGCGGCCATATAGCTCGACGGAATATTTGAGAAGCTGGGTGATGTTGGCCGAGGAGCGAAGCTGGCCGACCAGCCCGGCGGCATGGAATGTCGAGCCCGAGGTCAGTTTGGCGCGCTCCAGCAGCACCACCTCGCGCCAGCCGAGGCCCGCCAGGTGATAGGCGGTCGAGCAGCCGACGATGCCGCCGCCGATGATGACCGCCCTGGCTTGGGTAGGGAATTCGGCCATTGCCTAGCGGGCCTCCTGGAAGTCGGCGTAAGCCGCTTCGAAGCGGGCGAGATACTCGGCAGTGTAGGCGACATAATCGACATCAATAGTGAGGTGAATCTCGGACACCATGCTCCACATGGCTTCACGAAGGAGGGACGCGCATTTCATGGCTTTAAATTGCCGGCGCAACTCATCGCTTACCGTGGCCTCATAATAGGCTTCCAACAGGCGGTCTTCCTCGGCCTCCGAGAAGCCGTTGTTGGAGGCCAGATTGGCAAGATCGAAGAGCGGCGAATTGAGGCCGGCATAATCCCAATCGATCAGCCACAGACGTTTGCCGTCGTCCATGAAGTTAGCGGCCAGAAGATCGTTGTGGCCGAACACCAGCCGTATCGACCCGACAGCTGCCTCGAGTTCGTCGTTGATGGCGGTAAAGCGCGGCAATTCCCCGACCATGCGGCTGTTGCCTTCGCGCAGTACGATGCCGTAGCCGCGCATCGACTGGAACACCCAGAAGGCGAGCAGCGGGCCGCGGTAATATTTCGGCATATCGTCATGGACGCGGCGCAGCAGGGGTAGGATGCGGCCCTCAAGATTCGCCTGGCGCACCTCGGCCTCGCCGAAGGTCTCGCCGTCGATAAAGCGCAGCACCAGGGCGCCGGGCTCGGCATGGACCACTTCGGGCGATACGCCGGCGGCATGGGCGGCCCGGCTCGCCGCCAACTCGTTGAAGCGCATGATGCCATGGATGGGGATGTCGTCGGCGACGCGCACCACGAAGCGCTCACGCCCATCCTCGATCACGAAATTGAGGTTTGTCAGCCCGCCGGTCAGGGGCTGGGGATCGACCGGCCCGGACCAGCAGGCGAGGGATGCCGCCTTGGCGGCGGCGATGGCGACGGGATCATTGCTGTTGTTCATGGCCGCCTCTATTCGAGCCCGAGTTCCCGCTTGCGCCGTTTGGCCCAGGCACCGATCAGGCGGTCGGCAATGATGGCGATGAATGCCACACAGACGCCCGCCACCAACCCACGACCGGTATCGGCGCTTGCCAGTGCCGTGTACACTTCCTGACCCAGTTCGCGGGTTC
>JAYGED010000195.1:0-9190 GCA_046582565.1 Alphaproteobacteria bacterium | reverse complement strand
TGTGCCGCCAGTCACTGTGCCGCCAGTCACTGTGCCGCCAGTCACTGTGCCGCCACCCACTGTGCCACCACCCGACGATCCATTACTCACTGATGATCCACTGCTCACTGATTGTTTGCGAATTTCACGCGGGGACTGTATGCTGGCGGATGACCCGCTACTGACGGAACCGCCGCTGTTGCCGCCGCCCGACGATCAACCGCCGACGGAACCGCCGCTGTTGCCGCCGCCCGACGATCAACCGCCGCCCGAGCCGCCGCTGTTGCCGCCGCCCGACGATCAACCGCCGACGGAACCGCCGCTGCCGCCGCAGCAGACCGCTGCTCTTGTGTTGACCGACGGCCTCATCCTGGTCGGCGGCGAGACCGCTGATAAGCTCATCGGCGGCGCGGGCAACGACCAGATTTTCGGTGGCGGTGGCGATGACATCCTTAACGGCGATGCGGGTAACGACCTTCTCGACGGCGGCGATGGCGACGATCTGCTTGACGGCGGGGCAGGCGACGACACCATCCTGTTTGACGCCGCCGACCACTCGTTTGTCGATGGCGGCAGCGGCAGCGACAGCCTGAAATTCAGCGGCGCTGACGAGACCCTCGACCTGATCTCGTTAAGCGGAACCCTCTATACCGGATTCGAGCAGATCGACCTTACGGGAACCGGTGATAACTCGTTGATCTTGAACGAGAATAGCGTGGTGAGCATGACCGATGGCGCCAATGTCCTGATCGTCACAGGCGATGCCGGCGATCGGGTTGCCGCCGATGGTTTCACCGATTCGACCACGGATGTGACCATAGAGGGTCAGTCCTATTCGGTGTTCAACGGCAACACGACCGATGCGACCCTGTTGGTAGACAATGATATAAGCGCATCACTCGCTTGAGACACGGCGCGCGTTGCAATAAAACTTGACGTTCAGACCGTTATTAAATTGACCCGCGGGGCGTCGGCTTGGCAGGATTTCATTCCGATACACAACTGACGGCTATAAAGTGCGGACGAAGGCTGTAAAGTGTGTTAGGTAATCCCGCCTTTGGTCGGGATAACGATCCCCAGTTGCATGCCAGTTGGGCGCCAGAGTTAAACCGAAGAGAAAGAAAACCTTAAGTGACAAAGGATATGCGGATATGAGCGATGTCGGCGAGCGCGTAAAGAAGATCGTTATCGAGCATCTTGGCGTGGAAGAAGCCAAGGTTGTGGATGGCGCCTGTTTTATTGACGACCTGGGGGCGGATAGCCTCGATACGGTCGAGTTGGTCATGGCATTCGAGGAAGAATTCGGCTGCGAAATTCCTGACGACGCGGCGGAAAACATTCTTTCCGTCAAGGATGCCATCGATTACATCGAAAAAAGCATTTAGCCGTCAGTTGGTTGCCGTCGATACGTTGACGCTACATCACTGAGGGGCCATGAGACGCGTTGTCGTCACCGGACTAGGGATGGTGTCGCCGCTTGCCAGCGGAGTCGAGCCCACGTGGGAACGGCTCATCGCGGGCCACTCCGGCGTCAGGCCAATAACCCGATTCGAAGTCTCCGACATCACCTGCCGGATTGCCGGACAGCTGCCCGAGGGCGACAGCGAACAAGCCTTCAACCCTGATGATTGGGTTGAACCCAAAGATCAGCGCAAGATCGATCGCTTCATCCTCTACGCCATTGCCGCGGCGCGCCAGGCCGTCGAAGACGCCGGTTGGAAGCCCAGCGACGAAGAAGCCCTGGAACGCACCGGGGTGATGATCGGCTCCGGCATCGGCGGCCTCGAAGCGATCGCCAACGGCGCCCTTCTGGTGGAGCAGCGCGGACCCCGGCGCCTCAGTCCCTTTTTCATCCCCTCCGCCCTGATCAATCTGGCATCGGGCCATGTTTCCATCCGCTATGGGTTCAAGGGGCCGAACCATTCTGTGGTGACCGCCTGCTCGACGGGGGCGCATGCCATCGGTGACGCCAGCCGTCTGATCCAGCATGACGACGCCGATGTCATGGTTGCCGGCGGCGCTGAGGCCGCGGTCTGCCGTTTGGGCATTGCCGGCTTCGCCGCCTCGCGAGCCCTGTCGACCCATTTCAACGACGAACCGGCTCGCGCCTCGCGGCCCTGGGATGTCGACCGAGACGGCTTCGTCATGGGGGAAGGCTCGGGTGTACTGGTGCTTGAAGAGCTGGAACACGCCCGGGCGCGCGGTGCGCGCATCTATGCCGAGGTCACCGGCTACGGCATGTCGGGCGACGCCCACCACATCACGGCGCCGGCGGCGGACGGCAACGGCGGCTTCCGCTCCATGCGTGCCGCCCTGAGGGATGCCGGCCTCAATCCTGATGCGATCGATTACATCAACGCCCATGGCACATCGACGCCGCTCGGCGACGAGATTGAGCTGGGCGCGGTCAAGCGTCTTTTCGGCAACGCCGTGGACAAGATCACCATGTCGTCGACGAAATCATCCATCGGGCATCTGCTCGGCGCCGCCGGCAGCGTGGAAGCGATTTTCTCAATCCTGGCAATCAACAACGGCGTTGTTCCGCCGACCCTCAATCTCGACAACCCCTCTCCCGGTTGCGATATCAATCTGGTGCCCCATCAGGCCCAGGAGAAAAAGGTGCGCAACGTGCTGTCGAATTCATTCGGCTTTGGCGGGACCAACGCTTCGTTGGTGTTCAGCGCAGCCCCCTGATTGTGGTATGAGGCGTTTCCTCGCCGCCAGCCTCGCCTCCCTGATACTTCTGGCCGCCCTCGCCGCGGGTGCTTTGCTGTGGGTGGATGGTGAATTCAAGCAGCCCGGGCCGTCGGCTGAGGATCGCGTGGTCGTCCTGCCCCGTGGCGCCGGGCTCGACAGCATCGCGAAGCGTCTCGGCCGGGCCGGGGTGATCGGCAATCCCTGGATTTTCCGCATCGGGGTGCGGCTGTCCGGCGCCGCGCGGGGGCTGCAGGCCGGCGAATTTCTCTTCACGGCGGGCCTGAGCGGCGAGGGCGTGATGAATCACCTGCTCACCGGCCGCCCCCTGGTGCGGCGCCTCACTATCCCCGAGGGCCTGACCAGCCGGCGGGTGGTCGAGCTGATCAACGGCGCCGCCGGTCTCGAAAATATGGTCATCGCGATACCCGACGAAGGCGCTCTGCTGCCCGAGACCTACCATTATGCGTTTGGCGACTTTCGCACCGAGATGGTCGAGCGCATGACGGCGGCGATGACGGAAATCCTGGCGGCGCTGTGGTCCGGGCGCCGGCAAGGACTGCCTTACGATACGCCGAGGGACGCCCTGATCCTGGCCTCTATCGTCGAGCGCGAGACCGGACGGCCTGACGAGCGGCGTCACGTGGCCGGGGTCTTCATCAATCGCCTGCGACGCGGCATGCGGCTGCAATCGGACCCCACGGTGATCTACGGGCTAAGCGGCGGTGAGCTGGACCGCCCCTTAAGCCGCGCCGACCTCAAGCATGACAGCCCTTACAACACCTATCGCATCAAGGGTCTGCCGCCGGGGCCAATCGCCAATCCGGGGCGAGACGCCCTTGCCGCCGTGCTCGACCCCGAAGAGACCGAAGATCTCTATTTCGTCGCCGACGGCGCCGGCGGCCACGTCTTCGCGGCCACCCTTACCGAGCACAACCGCAACGTCGCCAAATGGCGCAAGCTGCAAAAATCGCAAGGCGATTAAAGCTTTTCCGACAGGGTGGTCTTTTCCGGCATGCGCGACAGCAGTCGGTCGGTGAGCCAGGACGGCAGGGCGCTGATCAGCCAGACCAGCAGATACATCGGCCAGGGAAAGGCGATGCGGCCCTGGTTGCGGGCCAGGCGGCGCACAATCAGGGCGGCGGCGTCATCGGCCTCCATAAGCAGGGGCATGGGGAAGGGATTGACGTCGGTCATCGGCGAGCGCACGAAGCCCGGACAGATGACCGACACCTCGATACCGTCGCCGCGCAGGGAGCCGCGCAGGGATTCGCCCCAGGTCTTCACCGCCGCTTTGCTGGCGCAATAGGCCGGGGCGCCGGGAAATCCCTTAAATCCGGCGAGGGAAGCCATCACGGCGATCTGGCCGCGCCTCCGGCTTCGCATGGGGCCGAGGGCCGGTATCACCGTATTGACCACCCCATCGAGGTTGACCGCGAAAATGCGGCGCACCTGATCGGCGCCCTCGCCGCCTCCGGCCTTGTCGGTGCCGCCGGAGATGCCGGCGTTGGCGATCACCAGATCAAGCGGCTGGGCGGCGTCCACACCGGCGATCCAGTCCGCCAGGGCCGCCCTCTCGGTGACGTCGAGCAGGCCGGTTGTCACGGACGCCCCCTGCTTGGCGCAGTGCTCGGCGATCGCTTCGAGGCGATCGCCATGGCGGCCGGTCAGGGCCAGGGCGACGCCTGGCCCCGCGTAGGCTCTGGCCAGGGCTGCGCCGATACCGCTTGAGGCGCCCGTGATGAGGATCGACCTTGGGTCTTTCATGGGCATCAAGTATAAAGACCACGCCGACGAACATGTGAGGTAATCGTGCCCATCGCCAGCATGACAGGATTTTCCAGAAGCGCCGGCCAGCTCGAGCCGGACAGCTGGAGCTGGGAAGTGAAAAGCGTCAACGCGCGCGGTCTCGACGTTCGCTGCCGTTTTCCCGCCGGCATGGATAGCCTGGAGCCCGAGGTGCGCCGCCGGGTGGCCGAGCGCTTCAGCCGGGGCGCCGTTAATCTTACCCTGCAGGTAACCAGCGCATCCCGACGCAGCCGCTTCGAGGTCAATCGCGAGGCCCTGGCTCAGATCGAGGCGGTCATGGGGGAGCTGAGCGACGAGCTCCAGATCGACCCGCCGCGCATCGATGGGCTGCTCAATATTCGCGGCGTCGTCGATCTGGTCGAGGAGGAGGACAGCGCCGAAGAGCGCGAAGCGCGCGAGCAGGCGGTGCTGGCCAGCCTCGATACGGCGCTTGACGGCCTGAGCACGGCGCGCGAGGAGGAAGGCGCACACATCGCCGCCGTTCTGGATAGTCAGCTCGAAGAGATTGCTGCCTTGGTGGACGCTGCCGTGGGGTGCGAGGAAGCCCGCCCCGAGCGCCTTCGGGAACGGCTCAAGGCGATGCTGTCCGACGTGCTCGATGAGGCATCCGCCTTGTCCGAGGATCGCCTCGCCCAGGAGGTCGCCCTGTTGCTGATCAAGGCCGATGTTCGCGAGGAAATCGACCGATTGTCGGCCCATATAGCCAGCGCCCGCGACCTTCTGGCCGAAGGCGGTCCAAGCGGCCGGCGTCTCGATTTCCTGTGCCAGGAATTCAACCGCGAGAGCAACACCCTCTGTTCGAAAGCTTCCGAGGTCGACCTCACGCGGATCGGACTCGATCTCAAGGCGGTCATCGAACAATTCCGCGAACAGGTGCAGAATGTTGAGTAGATGAGTATTCCCAGACGCGGATTGATGTTTGTGCTGTCGTCGCCTTCGGGGGCCGGCAAGACGGCGATTGCCCGCCATCTGCTAAAGATGGATGACCAGATCGCCCTGTCGGTCTCGGTGACCACCCGGCCCATGCGCTCCGGCGAGACCGACGGCGTCGATTACAGCTTCGTCGACGAGGCGGCGTTTGAGCGCATGATCGCCGAGGACGCCTTCATCGAGCATGCCACGGTGTTCAACAACAGCTACGGCACGCCGCGCGAGCCGGTCATGGCCGGGCTGGCGGCGGGCCGCGATATCCTCTTCGATGTGGATTGGCAAGGCGCCCAGGAGCTTAGGAACCGCATGCCCGGCGATCAGGTCAGCGTTTTCATCCTGCCGCCCTCCATGGCCGAGCTTGAACGGCGGCTGACGGATCGTGATCAGGATAGCGCGGATGTGGTGGCCTCGCGCATGGCGCGGGCGGCCAACGAGATCAGCCATTGGGGCGAATATGATTATGTGGTGGTCAACCGCGAGCTCGAATGCGCCGCCGCCAGTGTGCTGGGCATCCTCCAGGCCGAACGCCTGCACCGCGAACGCCAGACCGGCCTAGTCGATTTCGTCAAGGGGCTGACTTAAACGACCCGTGGCGCCATCCAACTCGCCGAGGACGAGCAATCGGTTCCCATCGGCCAGGCCCGGCATGACCAGTCCCAGGGGCTTCGCGGCGACGAAACCAAAACGGCCGAACAAGCCCAATTTCCCGACTGCGGTGACGATAGGGTGGCCGGCTTTACCGGCGTCCTCCAGGCCGCGCTCGATCAGGGTCGAGGCGATGGCGCGGCGGCGATAGGCCGCATCGACCGCCAGGGGGCCGAGCAGGAGCGCCGGGGCCGTGCCGCCGATGACGAGGGGCCAGAAGCGGAAGGTTCCGACCAGCTTGTCGCCGTCCCACGCAGCATATTTGAGACCGGCGATAGGGGCGACGCCCTGGCGCAGCCGGTAAGAGGGCAAATCGAGGCGGCCGGGGCCGAAGGCGCGGTCGAGCAAGTCTTCGACGGCGGCTTCATCAGCGGGATTCTGGGCGGTAAAATCGACCATGGCTGGTCTCCGGAACAGGCTTGTTGATACGACGAGATGTGTCTTGGGGCGGGGATAGCGTCCAAGGTCGTCGTGGTGCCTGTATCGGATTGAGATGAGGGCGAACGAGAGTCCTTCGGACGACTCACAGAGTCTGTGAGGTTTCCTCGATTCGTCGTCGCAGGGCTGCTGTCCGCATCATCATGAGACTGCCAATAATCGCTCTCAGGTGTTCATGCAAGCGTATTCACGGGCGATGGCGCAGAATCCGGCGATGTCCACGGTCTCAGCGCGGACCGTTGGCGGCACGCCGGCGCGTGCAAGCAGAGTCTCCGTATCCACCCCGAGTTGGCGCAGGGCGGCGCGCAACATTTTGCGTCGCTGGCCGAAGGCCGCCGCCGTCACTCGCTCAAGGACATCCCATTCGGCGGGCGCCAGGGGCTGCTCGCGCGGTACAAGGCTGATCAGGGTCGAGGTCACCTTGGGCGGCGGTATGAAGGCGCCCGGCGGCACGTCGAACAGGATGCGGGCCGCACAGCGCCATTGCGCGGCGATCGACAGGCGGCCGTAATCGCGACCCCCCGGCTGGGCGCAGATACGCGCCGCTACTTCTTTCTGGAACATCAGGGTAAAGCCGGTGAAATCGCGGGCGCATTTCAGCCACTCGATCAACAGCGGCGTGGCGACGTTGTAGGGCAGGTTGGCGATCACCGCGCGGGGAGCCGGCGCCAGGGCCGTCAAATCGAGCTTCAGCGCGTCGGCTTCGATGACGTGCAGGCGGTCGGGATAGGCGGCGGTGAGTTCCGCCAGGGCCTCGATGCAACGCGGGTCACGCTCGATGGCGACCACCAGCTTGGCACCCTGGGCCAGCAACGCCCGGGTCAGGCTGCCGGGACCGGCGCCGACCTCGATGACTGTGGTATCGGCCAGCTCGCCGGCGGCGCTGGCGATGCGCTTGGTTATCGATGGATCGAGAAGGAAATTCTGGCCGAGGGATTTTCGCGGCCGCAGGCCGTGGTCGGCGATAACCTGGCCCAGGGGGCGCAGATCAGGCGCCGCCCCATTGCCCGCTGTCATATGCGGATATCGATGAAGGCGTCTCTGCGCAGATCCCGAAGATACTGCCGCGAAACCTGGCCGAGCCGGTTGATGAGCAGGGAATTGCGGATCTGATCACGGCCGGGAAGGCTCGCTTCTACCTCGATTTTATCGCAAATCATCAGCAAATGAATGCCACGCTTGGTGCGAATCGGCTGGCTGACCGTGGTAAGCGGCAGGCTCCTCAAGACCACCTTGATGGGCTCGGGCGTATTCTTGATCCGTATGATTCCCATATCTCCCGGCAGGCTGGGGTCGGTCTCGGCGGCAATGCGCACCATGTCGTCGCAACCGGAAACCGATTCACGGATGACGGCGGCCAAGCCTATAGCGGCATCGACATCGTCCTGGGTGCTGTCAGGCGGCAGGGTCAGAAGAATTTGTCTCAGATCGACCTGGGTGTCATCGGCGCCGGCGCCCTGTAATTGGCGGCGGTCGCGAAGCAGGACGATCAAATAACCGCCGCCGGTGGCGATGGGATCGGAAATATCCCCCGTCGCCATGGTCGTGATCACTGACACAATGTTCGGTGATAGCTGGGCTGCGTTGACCCAACCAACGCCGCCGCCCCGGTTCGCCGTTACCCCTTCGGAAAACTGGTTGACCATGCTATCGAAATCGGCGCCGCCGCGAAGCTGTGCAACGAGCTCAGTGGCATCGCCCCGCACACGCTTGTCTTCGCTCGGCTTGTCGACGCTGATGAATATCTCGGAAAGCAAATACTCGGGTTTGCCGACATTGTCGCGCATCAGTTCGAGTTCATTGTCGATGTCTTCATCGCTGATCGTCACGCTCCGCCGAACGCGCCGGTTGACCAGTTTCGACCAGACAAGTTCCGAGCGGACCCGCGTTTCCAGGGTCTCGACGCTGATCCGGTTTTCTTCGAGAAATTTCAAAAACGAGCCGCTCGGCATCCGATTGTCTTGCTCGATGGTGTTGATCGCCCGGTCAATTTCGTCTTCGCTGACGTCGATATTCCGGCGCACTCCTTCCTGGAGCCGCAGATGCTCATCGATCAGAGCCCGTAGAACCTGGGGCGTTATACGTTGTATTACGCCGGGAGAGCCATCCAGGCCAGAGGTGGCAACCACCAGCTTGACGCGCTCAAAGACATCGAAAAAGGATATGGCCTCGTCATTGACCACGGCGGCGATGCGCTGCATTTCCTGCGCTTGGGCCGGGGCGGCGGCAATGGTTAGGGCGGTGAGGATGACGGCGGTAGCGAGGACGCGGACGCCGTGTCTGAGGCGAATGAGATGCACCATATTACTCGTCAAAAATCGGACTTCGCGTCAAATCGCCTGAATGAACGAAACGGCGCCGGACAATCAAATACAAGTATAACAACAGTCCGTCACCCCCGTCATCCGAGGTTTCTAAATTTTATGACGAAATTGATCGAGGTATCGGGCCTGAGATCGCGGTCCCGGGTGAAATCCTTGCGCACTTGCAGGGCGAACAGGAAGCATTCGTTCTGATAGGTCAGGCCGGCGCCGATGTTGATGCTGTCGTTCTCGGCCAGGTCGCGGCGGTGGAAGGCGTCGAACGACCATTCCGGTCCGAGTTTCAGGCGCAAGGCCAGGTTGATTTCCTCGCGACGGCCGATAGTGCTGAGATCGGCCGACCCCTCGTCGATGGAGAGGAAGCCGAGCCGGGT
>JAYGED010000017.1:0-4046 GCA_046582565.1 Alphaproteobacteria bacterium | reverse complement strand
CGGCGGCGACATCTATATCGCCGGTGACAAGGTCACCGGCCCCGACCGCAGGAAGGGCATGGTGTTCCAGGCCTACACCTCGTTCCCCTGGCTGACCGTGATCGAGAACATCCGCTTCGGCACCCGCTACCGCGACGACATCGGCGAGGTCGAGAAGCAGGAGATAACCCGCCATTACCTCGACCTGGTCGGCCTCGCCGATTTCGCCAACTACTACGTCAACCGCATCTCGGGCGGCATGCGCCAGCGGGTCGCCATCGCCCGCACCCTGGCCGCCGCGCCGGATATCCTGCTCATGGACGAGCCGTTCGGGGCGCTCGACGCACAGACCCGCGAGTTCCTTCAGGATCAGCTTCTCGAGATCAACCGCGAAGAGCGCAAGACCACCGTATTCGTCACCCACGACGTCGACGAGGCGGTCTACCTCGCCGACCGTATCTTCATGTTTTCGGCGCGACCGGCGACCATCATAGAGGAAATCAGGGTGGGCGAGCACATCACCGGCGAACGCACCATGGAGACCAAGGAATCCGAGGCCTTCTTCCATCTGCGGAACCATGTGCGCGATCTCATGCGCGATCAGGCGCGGCGCACAGATGAAATTGCCGAACGCGAACTGATGATGCCCGCGGCAGACGCCGAATGAGCGGCTTCGATTTCAGCGGACGCAAGGTCCTGGTTACCGGCGCCAGCCGCGGCATCGGATTGGGCGTGGCGGAAGGATTCCTGGCGGCCGGCGCCGAGATGACGATCCTGTCGTCGGGCGGGGCGATCATGGAGGTCGCCCATGGCCTGTCGGAAAAATTCGGCCGCGCGGTCACCGGCCTGATCTGCGACATCACCGCGCGCGAGGCCGTGGCGGAGGCCGTCGGCGGGCTGGAGCGTATCGACATCCTGGTCAACAACGCCGGGCTCGAGCTTATTACGCCCATGGATGCGGAAGGCCGGGAGGTAGAGGAAACCTTCCGCCGGATCATCGATATCAACGTCATGGGCACCTATTACGTCACCCGCGAGGCCTTGCCCAAGATGGGCGACGGCGGGCGCATCATTTTGACCTCGTCCATGTGGGGGAAGAGCGCCGAAGCTGAATTCAGCGCTTATTGCGCATCCAAGCACGCCAACATCGGCTTCATGCGCAGTCTGGCCAAGGAACTTGCGCCCCGCGGCATCAGCGTCAACGCGGTCTGCCCCGGTTGGGTGCGCACCCTGGCGTCAATGCGCTCCCTGTCGGCCATGGCGGAGCGGGAAGGGCGCGACGAGGACGAACTGCTGGCGGAGATTGTCGGCGCCCAGGCCATCGGCGGCCTGATGGAACCTGAGGACATGGCGGCGACCTATCTGTTCTTGGCGTCCGAGGCCGCCGGCAACATCACCGGCCAGGCGTTCACGGTTGACCGCGGCGAGCTCATGCAATGAGCGCAGCCCTCATGGACAAGCGCGCCCTAGTCACTGGCGGCGCCAGCGGCATTGGGCGGGAGACCGCCCTCGAGCTGGCCCGGCGCGGCGCACATGTGGCGCTTGTGGATCTGGCCTCTTGCGCCGGGCCCGCCGAAGAGATCACGGCCATGGACCGTGCTTGCGTCGCCATGGAAGCCGATGTCAGTGACGAGACCCAGGCGGCCGACGCCGTGCAGGGCGCCATAGATGGTCTGGGCGGGCTGGACATCCTCGTCAACTGCGCCGGCGTCATACTGGAGAAACCGCTGCTGAAGATGTCGATCGACGAGTTCGACTGGATTGTCCGCATCAATCTGCGCGGCAGCTTTCTCATGGGCCGCGAAGCCATCGCCGCCATGGTGCGCCGGGGGGGCGGCGGGCGGATCATCAACATCGCTTCCGACCTGGCCTATCTGGGCCGCGCCGACTTCTCGGCCTATTGCGCCACCAAGGGCGCCATCCTGGGCCTAACCCGCTCCTGGGCACGCGAGTTCGCGCCGCACATTCTGGTCAATTCCGTAGCCCCCGGCCCCATCGATACGCCCATGCTCGATATGAAGAACATGTCCGAGGTATGGCGCCAAAAGGAGACCGATAATCCCCTCGGCCGTATCGGCAAACCCGAAGAGATCGCGTCGGTGATTGCGTTCCTGGCCGGTCCCGAGGCGACCTTTATCACCGGCCAGACGTTCGGCCCCAATGGCGGTTCCGTCATGATATGACCGGAACCATGTAGGAAACATGATCAGCAATCCCGTACCTTGGCCCGATGGCGCCAAATGCGCCGTGGCCATTACCTTCGATATGGATGCGGACAGCATTCTCCACCTCCACCACCCGAAGACATCGATCACGCGCATCTCGGCCATGTCGATGCTGCGCTATGGCCCCGAGGTGGCGGTGCCGCGCATCGTCGAGACCTATAAAAAGTTCGATATCCGCCAGACATTTTTCATCCCCGCCTGGTGTATCGAACAGTATCCACGGGCCGTCGATTGCATCCTTGAGGGCGGCCATGAGATCGGCCACCATGGCTACATCCACGAAGACCCCAACCGTCTGAGCCGCGATGAGGAAGCCTACTGGCTGAGGCGCAGCATCGACGTCATTGTGGCGGCGACGGGCACGCGCCCGCGCGGCTGGCGGGCGCCGCTTTACAACTTCTCGAATAATTCCGCCGACCTGCTCATCGAGGAGGGCTTCGCCTACGACGCCTCGCTGATGGGCGATGACGTGCCCTACGTACTGCGCACCGAGACGGGCGAAATCATCGAGCTGCCATCCCATTGGGGCATGGACGATTGGCCGCCTTTCGTTCACAGCATGGATCTGGATTACGAGATGCAGATCAGATCGCCGTCCCAGGGCCTCGAGGCATTCCGCGAGGAATTCGATGCCATGTGGGCGTACGGCGGCATGTGGGTCGGTGTCTGGCATCCCTTTGCCACCGGGCGTCTCGCGCGCTGGCGGCAGGTTGAGACGATGATCGAATACATGATGGGCAAGGGCGGCGTCTGGTTCGCGCCCCTGGAAGATATCGCCGCCCATGTGCGGTCCTGTATCGACGACGGCGGCTATACGCCGCGCATCGACACGCTGCCCTATTACACAAAGCCCGTGTATCCAATAGCGGGTGCCGGGAAATAGTCGCCGATGGACAAAAGTTTTGGCCGCAATCCGTACAAATTCGCATTGATTTTGATGAGTGATTGCGTCTTGCAATGAGGAACTAAATCATATTTGCGGATTGATGGGGGCGCTGAGAAGGGGCGGGACAGCGGTTTATGGGGGAATTTCCTGATTTAGGAGACGGTGTCTCGCTAGCGGACGCCATCGAGGCCCTCGGCACGGCGGGGGTGGGCCCCAAGGGAAAAGTCCAACAACACTCGGCTGGGGGCTTACCCGCCGCGTGAACTATCAAAGAAAACCACTTACGGAGTGGTTTCCGCGCACTTCAATGCTGGAACTCCCCTACGCTTTCCCCGTCATGAAAGTGTGATATTCGTAAACGTCATGTGTTTCGATAGCGCTGAAATCGGCATCTTCCAAATCTGCTCGCATACGCGACACAGGCACACGGCGACCACCCGGAGGACTTTTACCGTTCTCGGCGTCCGCCCAATCGATGATGGCGATGATGCCGCTGGATTTTAAGAGGCGCTTGCATTCGACTAGCAGGGGTATGGGCGCATCCAATTCGTGATGGAGCTGGCCCATGACGATGAAATCGGCGCTATTGTCGGGTAGGTCGATGGCGTTGGGGGTCATCAGCATTGCTACGAGATTGTCGAGGCCGCGTTCGGTGGCTTCCTCGCGAAGCAAGCCCACCATGCCATCCAGGATGTCGCATCCATAGGTCTTTGCCTGCGGGAAGCGTTCGGCGAAAGGCAGGGTGGTCGAAGCCCGCCAGCGGCTCGAGGAAGAACGCCTCAAGTTTCGCCGGATCGCCCTCGAAGAACTCAGCCGGGTTGAATTGCAGATCGCCCAGTCCAACGAGACCCTGACCAAGGCCACCGACCAGGTGCTGCGCGCCGAAATTCGCAGCCCCATCGACGGCGTGGTCAAGAGCGTTCGCTATCACACCATCGGCGGCGTGGTCAGCCCCG
>JAYGED010000316.1:0-9082 GCA_046582565.1 Alphaproteobacteria bacterium | reverse complement strand
GACGCCGAGCTCGACGAAGGCAACGTGTTCGAGGCGCTGTTGGAGGGTTGGAAGCACGACGTGCGCAACGTCTGGTGGATTGTGGACTACAACCGCCAGAGCCTCGATGCGGTGGTCACGGACCGCCTGTTCGGGCGCATTGACGAGCTGTTTCAGACCATGGGCTGGCGGGTTATCACCCTTAAATACGGCGAGAAGCTGGAGGCCGCTTTCAAGCGCCCCGGCGGTGCCGCCTTGCGCGCCTGGATCGACGATTGCCCCAATTCACTCTATTCGGTGCTGGTCTATAAGGGCGGGGCAGGGTGGCGCGATTACCTGATGCGCGAGATTGGCGATACGCCGGGAATAGCGGCGCTGCTTGCCGACCATGACGACGACGCCCTGGCCGCCCTGATGACCAACCTGGCGGGTAATGACCTCAAAACCATCAAGGATGCATTGCAGGCCATCGACGACGACCTGCCGACCTGCATCATCGCCTATACCATCAAGGGCCACGGACTGCCCTTCGCAGGCCATAAAGACAATCACGCGGGCATTATGAATCCCGAGCAGATGGCGCAGTTCAAGCGCGACAAGGGCGTCGCCGATGGCGAGGAGTGGGATCGTTACGCCGCTCTCGATGTGCCCCCGAGTGAGATTGAAGCCTTCCTCGGCTCCGTGCCCTTCGCCGCCGCCGGACATCGCCGGATGACCGCCGACAAGCTCGCGACACCGATGACCCTGCCGACGCCGAGCGGCGACAGCCTGTCTACTCAGGAGGGATTCGGCCGAATTCTCGCCGAGATCGCCCGCGGCGGCGGAGAATTCGCCGACCGTATCGTCACCACCGCACCCGATGTCACCGTCTCAACCAACCTCGGCGGCTGGGTCAATCGGCGCGGCATCTTCGACCGCCACCAGCGCGCCGACACCTTCCACGAAGAGGATGTGGTCTCGGCGCAACGCTGGTCCCTGTCGCCAGAGGGCCAGCATATCGAACTCGGCATCGCCGAAAATAATCTGTTCATCCTGCTCGCCGCCCTGGGTCTCTCTCATTCCCTGTTCGGCGCCCGGCTGCTGCCCATCGGCACCTTGTACGATCCGTTCATCCAGCGCGGCCTCGACGCCCTCAACTACGCCTGCTATCAGGATGCCCGCTTCATGGTCGTCGCGACCCCGTCGGGCATCACCCTGGCGCCCGAGGGCGGCGCCCATCAATCGGTCGCCACGCCCTTAATCGGCATGGCCCAGGACGGTATTGCGGCCTTTGAGCCGGCCTATGTGGACGAAGTCGCCACGATCATGGCCTGGGCCTTCGATTACATGCAGCGCGATGGCTCCGGCGGCGATTCGGAAAGCGCCTGGCTGCGTGATCGTCAAGGCGGCTCGGTTTATCTCAGGCTGTCGACCCGCCCGATCACCCAGCCCCAGCGCGACATGGACGAACCCCTGCGCGATGGCGTGATTACCGGGGGTTATTGGCTTGAAACACCTACTGAGGGCGCCGAAATCGCCATTGTCTACAGTGGCGCCGTAGCGGCGGAAGCGGTCGAGGCCCATCGTCAGATCACCGAAGACATACCCGGCGCCGGACTCCTGGCGGTGACCTCGGCGGATCGCCTGAACGCCGGTTGGCATGCAGCCGAACGAGGCCGCCAGACCGGTCATGCAACCGAAGAGTCACAGATCGAAAATCTGCTCAAGCCCCTCGCGCCCGACGCCGCCCTGATTACCATCATCGACGGCCACCCCTTGACCCTAGCCTGGATGGGCTCGGTTTTCGGACATCGGGTGCATCCTCTCGGCGTCGAGCATTTCGGCCAATCGGGGGATTTACCAGACCTTTACCGTCATTATCGGTTGGATGTAGAGGCCATCCTCGATGCGGTGGCCTCGACCTGTCTACGTAAA
This sequence comes from Alphaproteobacteria bacterium, assembly GCA_046582565.1. Lineage (GTDB taxonomy): Bacteria > Pseudomonadota > Alphaproteobacteria > JAAXGF01 > JAAXGF01 > JAYGED01. Next base: position 7,189 of record JAYGED010000316.1, on the reverse strand, counting down.
TAGAGCATGACTTGGTCAAGCTCGTGAAATCACGGCCGCCAGCCACAGGGAAATCGATCCTGACTTTTCTCCTTGCCCCTGGTGGGACTGACGATTTGATCGCAGGCTCGGGCATGGTATAGAACCGCAGCCTTCCGTGCGGACGTGGCGGAACTGGTAGACGCGCCAGATTTAGGTTCTGGTCCCGAAAGGGGTGGGGGTTCGAGTCCCTTCGTCCGCACCATTCGGCTCTGGCTTTGTAAATAATCCTAAGCTATACGTGGCTTTAATCGATTGCGGCCGGGAACCTTGGTATGTCTGCGAGCCATCGCCAACTACTCTCTGATTTGTCCCTTAGCCCCAAGCCCCAGGTTTAACAGAAGCAACGGTACCGATATACTCATGGAAGTTATTCAAACCGCGACGGATGGTCTGAAGCATGAATTCAAGATCGTCGTCGACGCCAAAGACATCCAAATACGCATAGATGCGCGCCTTGAAGAGATCAAGAAGACGGCCAATATACCCGGCTTTCGTCCTGGCAAGGTGCCCGTTTCCATGCTGCGCAAGCGCTACGGCGATGCCCTACGCGGCGAAATTCTGGAACAGACCGTGACGGAATCCTCGGCTCAAGCGATCGCCGAGAACAACCTGCGGCCGGCCATGCAGCCGTCCATCAACATCACCGAATTCGAACCGGGCGGTAATCTCGAATACAGCATGTCTGTCGAGGTGATGCCCGAAATCACCCTCGGCGATTTCAGTAAAATCAAGCTAACCCGGCTGGTTGTTGATATCAGCGATGACGACACCGGCGAACTGATTGATCGCATGGCGGCGTCCGAAAAAAACTTCGTAACCGTGGACAAACCCCGCAAGGCCAAGCTGGGTGATGCGCTGATTATCGATTTCGTCGGCTCGGTAGATGGCGTCGAATTCGAGGGCGGCAGTGCTACGGATCATACACTTGAGCTTGGCGCGAACGCCTTCATCGATGGCTTCGAGGATCAGCTTATCGGCTCCAAACCGGGCGACAAAGTCACGGTCAATGTGACATTTCCCGATCCCTATGGCAGCGCCGACCTCGCCGGCAAAGCCGCCGTCTTCGAGGTCAGCGTGAAAGAACTTCAGGAAGCCGGAACAGTCACTATCGACGATGCTTTTGCGCAATCGCGCGGCTTCGACGACCTTGCCGCCCTGCGCGACATGGCCAAGGATCGCATGAGCCAGGACTATGCCGGGATTACCCGCAGCCAGGTCAAGCGCGCGCTTCTCGACCAGCTCGCCGACCAATACGACTTTCCGGCGCCGCCGGGCATGGTCGATGGCGAGTTCGAGGCGATCTGGAAACAGTTCACGGAAGAGCGCGAGAAGAAAGAGATGGATCCCTCGGATGTGGGCCGTGATGACGACGAGTTGCGGGAAGATTACAGAACGATTGCCGAGCGCCGTGTCCGCTTGGGTCTGTTGCTGTCCGAGGTTGGCCGCGTTCGGAATGTTTCCGTCGAGCAGGAGGAGGTCAACCGCGCCGTGATGGAGCGGGCGAAATCTTTCCCCGGCCAGGAAGAGCTGGTTTTGAAGCATTACCAGGAAAATCCCCAGGCGCTGGAAGAGCTGCGCGCGCCTCTGTTCGAGGAAAAGGTCGTTGACCTGATCATCGCCGAAGCCTCGGTGACGGATAAGAAGGTATCGATCGAGGAATTGATGAACGCGCCTGAAGAACAAGCACCCGCGACGAAAAAGAAGCCGGCGAAAAAGCCAGGGAAAAAGCCAGCGAAAAAGCCTGAGAAAAAGATGGCCACGAAGAAAGTTGCAAGCCCGGCAAAAAAGAAACCGGCTGCTAAGAAAAAATCAACCACCAAGAAGACATAATCCGCCATCACGGATATTTGCAGAGAAGAGAGGAAAATGACCGACCCTATCGATAGCTATACTAACTACCTCGTCCCCATGGTCGTCGAACAGACGGCGCGGGGCGAGCGCTCCTACGACATTTTTTCGCGATTGTTGAAGGAGAGGATCATCTTTCTCACCGGCCCGGTAGATGACGGTGTGGCCTCTCTGGTGGCGGCGCAGTTGTTGTTTCTCGAGGCTGACAATCCGACCAAGGATATTTCCTTCTATATCAATTCGCCGGGCGGCATGATCACGTCGGGAATGGCAATCTACGACACCATGCAATATATCCGCCCCGCCGTGACCACCCTGTGCATCGGCCAGGCAGCCTCCATGGGGTCGCTGTTGCTGGCCGCGGGCTCCGAGGGCAAGCGATACGCTTTGCCCAATGCGCGGATTATGGTGCATCAACCTTCAGGCGGCGCCCAGGGCCAGGCGACGGATATCGAAATCCATGCCAAGGAAATCCTCGCCACCCGTGCGCGCCTCAACGATATCTATGTGAAGCACACCGGCCAGAGCCTGACGAAAATAGAAGCGTCCCTGGAACGCGATAACTTCATGACTCCGGATGAAGCCAAGACCTACGGTATCATCGACGAAGTCATCACCAGCCGGCCGGTGAGCAATACCGACGAGAAAAAAGACTAAACTAGCGAATTAGGAATGATTGAAGGCGCTGATTAACTCTTCGTTGACCCTTGCAGCCTAAGCTTCCACACTATCGGTAAGGTGCATCGATTCGCGGCCGTGTTGACAAGACCCGCGTTTTGACAAGACCCGATGGTGCAGTGTGACGGCGCACAATGATAGCGAGTTAGAAATCCTGTTGTTGTGCTGTGCTAAGACTGTTCGTTATTATGTTTCCTGATAAGGTGGCCCTAGGCTCTTAACATGACGAAATCCAGCGGAGGCGATTCAAAAAACACACTCTACTGCTCTTTCTGCGGGAAGAGTCAGCATGAGGTGCGCAAACTAATCGCCGGCCCAACCGTCTTTATCTGCGATGAATGTGTAGAGCTCTGCATGGATATTATCCGTGAAGAGCACAGGAACACGTTGATAAAAACCCGTGACGGGTCGCCAACGCCGGCCGATATCTGCCAGGTGCTGGACGATTACGTGATCGGTCAGCCCCATGCCAAACGGGTGCTGTCGGTCGCTGTTCATAACCACTACAAACGGCTCGACCATAGCGCCAAGTCCAACGACGTCGAACTCGCCAAGTCGAACATCGTGCTCATCGGCCCGACCGGTTGCGGCAAAACGCTTCTAGCGCAGACCTTGGCGCGCATCATCGATGTGCCTTTCACCATGGCGGATGCGACCACCCTGACAGAAGCCGGTTATGTCGGCGAAGATGTCGAGAACATCATCCTCAAGCTGCTGCAGGCTGCCGACTATAATGTCGAGCGCGCCCAGCGCGGCATCGTCTATATCGATGAGGTCGACAAGATTTCCCGCAAATCAGACAACCCTTCGATCACCCGTGACGTTTCCGGTGAGGGCGTCCAGCAGGCGCTGTTGAAGATCATGGAAGGCACGATTGCCTCGGTGCCGCCGCAAGGTGGGCGCAAGCATCCCCAGCAGGAATTCCTCCAGGTCGATACCACCAATATTCTGTTTATTTGCGGCGGCGCCTTCTCGGGCCTCGATAAGATCATCTCATCCCGCGGCCAAAGTACATCGATCGGCTTTGGCGCCGATGTGAGCGCCCCTGAAGATCAAAAGATCGGCGAAGTACTGAGCCAGGTCGAGCCTGAAGACCTGCTCAAGTTTGGTCTGATCCCCGAATTCGTCGGCCGCCTGCCGGTGATTGCCACTCTGGAAGACCTCGACGAGAACGCACTGGTCGAAATTTTGACGGAACCCAAGAACGCTCTCATCAAGCAGTTCCAGAAACTGTTCGATATGGAGGATGTGCAACTCACCTTCTCCGAAGACGCTATGGGGGCGATCGCCAAGAAAGCAATCCTCCGCAAGACCGGCGCTCGTGGTCTACGATCAATACTTGAGGATATCCTGCTTGACCCGATGTTCGATCTGCCAGGCTATGAAAGTGTCGAGGAAGTGGTCATCAATGGGGAAGTTGTCGAAGGGCGCTTGCAGCCCCTGCTGATTTACGGCGACAAGCCAGAAGAGTTGGAATCAAGCGCTTCTTGATGCAGAGACCTTGAACGAGGCGGTTAGCTACCCCACTTAATCGCCAACGATAGAGCGTTTCAGCCGATCGATCCTGCTCCGTGCGACCCTTAAAATTTGAGGTGCCATACTTGTCAAATCCCCGAGATTCCCTGTACCCGGTCCTGCCGCTTCGCGACATCGTTGTGTTCCCGCACATGATTGTGCCGTTGTTCGTGGGTCGAGAAAAATCTGTCCGCGCGCTCGAAGACGTCATGAAGGACGACAAGCAGATCCTGCTGGTCGCTCAAAAAGACGCCGGCATGGACGATCCAACGCCTGATGATATCTATCGGGTCGGCACCATCGGTACGGTTCTCCAGCTTCTGAAGCTTCCCGACGGGACCGTCAAGGTTTTGGTCGAGGGCGGCGCCCGGGCGCGGATTACGGAGTTCATCGATAGCGATGATTTCTTCCAGGCCGACGGCCTGATCATCGAGGAAGACGCCGGCGACACTGCCGAGCTGGAGGCCCTGGCGCGTTCGGTGATCACCCAGTTCGAACAGTATGTAAAACTGAACAAGAAGATTCCGCCCGAGGTCCTGGTCTCTCTGAATCAGATCGACGATCCCAGCAAGCTCGCAGACACGGTCGCGTCCCATCTCACGGTGCGGGTCTCGGAGAAGCAGGAAATTCTCGAGATCGGCGATATCGGCGAACGGTTGGAGCGGGTTTACTCCTTCATGGAAGGGGAAATCGGTGTCCTTCAGGTGGAGAAGAAAATCCGCAACCGGGTCAAGCGTCAGATGGAGAAGACCCAGCGCGAGTATTATCTCAACGAGCAGCTCAAGGCGATCCAGAAGGAGCTCGGTGAAACCGAAGAAGGCCGCGACGAAGTCGGCGAGTTTGAGGAGCGTATTAAAAAAACGCGGCTCAGCAAGGAAGCCACCGAGAAGTCCCTGTCGGAGCTCAAGAAGCTGCGCAACATGAGCCCCATGTCGGCTGAATCTTCCGTGGTTCGCAACTATCTCGACTGGATTTTATCTATCCCCTGGAAATCCCGCAGCAAGGTCAAGAAAGACATACTGCTTGCTCAGAAAATTTTGGACGACGATCACTACGGCCTCAAGAAGGTCAAGGAACGGATCCTTGAATTTCTCGCTGTGCAGACCCGCTCAGTGAAGATGAAAGGCCCGATCCTGTGCCTGGTCGGCCCGCCCGGAGTCGGCAAGACATCATTGGGTAAGTCCATCGCCCGCGCCACTGGACGCAAGTTCGTGCGTATGTCGCTGGGCGGCGTTCGCGACGAAGCGGAAATCCGCGGCCATCGGCGCACCTATATCGGCTCGATGCCCGGCAAGATCATTCAGTCCATGAAGAAGGCGAAGAAATCCAACCCGCTGTTCCTCCTCGACGAGGTCGACAAGATCGGCACCGACTGGCGCGGCGATCCGGCATCGGCGCTGCTCGAAGTTCTCGATCCGGAGCAGAATTTCGCCTTCGCCGACCATTATCTTGAAGTTGATTACGACCTCTCGGATGTGATGTTTGTGACCACCGCGAACACTACGAAAATTCCCCAGGCGTTGCTCGACCGCATGGAGATCATCCGCATCTCGGGCTACACCGAAGAAGAGAAGGTGCAGATAGCCAAGCGCCATCTGATTGAAAAGCAGGTCGAGGCCCATGGTCTCAAGAAAGACGAATGGTCAATCTCGGATGCCGCACTCCGTGATCTCATTCGCTACTACACCCGCGAAGCCGGGGTGCGAAATCTTGAGCGAGAGCTTGCCAATCTGGCCCGCAAGACGATCAAGGAAATTCTGCTCAAGAAAGTCAAAGCGGTTCACATCACCTGCCGCAACCTTGCGAAATACTCCGGCGTCCGGCGGCACCGCTATGGCGAAGCCGAGACCGAAGATCTGGTTGGCGTCGCCACCGGGCTCGCCTGGACCGAGGCCGGCGGCGAATTGCTGTCTATCGAGTCTGTTTTGATCCCCGGCAAAGGCAAGATGACGACCACGGGTCAGCTTGGCGATGTGATGCAGGAATCGATCCGCGCTGCCGATAGTTATGTGCGTTCACGCTCGGCGCTTCTGGGAATTAAACCGACGACTTTCGAAACTATCGATATCCATGTCCATGTGCCCGAGGGCGCAACCCCGAAAGACGGGCCGTCCGCCGGTGTCGGCATGTGCACCTCTATCGTCTCGGCGTTGACCGGCATCCCGGTTCTATCGTCGGTTGCCATGACCGGTGAGATTACCCTGCGCGGTCGAGTGCTGCCTATCGGCGGGCTCAAGGAGAAAATGTTGGCGGCTCTGCGCGGCGGCATAAAGACGGTTATTATCCCGCAGGATAATGAGAAGGATCTTGCTGAGATACCCGACAATGTAAAACGGGGCCTTACGATCATCACAGCGGCAACCGCCGATGAAGTCTTGAAGCACGCCTTGGCCGAGCCGCTCGTATCCATCGATTGGCCCGAAAAAGAATCTATCGACTCCATATCAGGATCGGCGACCGATGAAAGCATCGGAGACGTAATCACCCATTGATCGACATGGCTTTGCATGTCGTCTCGCCGGCTATCGACTTTCACCGAAAAAACACCAGTATTTGGCAGAAAATTGCGGGAATCCGTCTGGAGGCCATTGACGACCACGCGCGCGCCGACTTAGACTAATCGCGCTTTATAACTCAGCCCAATTTTCTGGGAAATTCCATTACTGATAGGGGGCGGAAGGTGAATAAAAACGAACTCGTAGCAAGCGTCGCGGACGCGACTGGCATCAGTAAAGCTGATGCCGCCAATGCGGTTGACGGCGTAATTGATGCAATCTCAAGTGCACTGGCAGGGGGTGGCGAGGTGCGCCTAGTAGGGTTCGGCACGTTCAGCGTCAGCCATCGCAAGGCAACTCAGGGCCGTAATCCACGGACCGGTGAAACAATTCAGATCAAGGCATCCAATCAACCTAAATTCAAAGCTGGTAAAGCTTTGAAGGAAGCCGTGAACTAGTGGTTACCACCTAACGGAAGAGTCCGTTTAGGGATTCCCAAAGCGTCGCGCATTTGCGAGTCTGGCGCATGCGCACTGGAATCACGATCAAAGTCGGCACCTCGGATCGTCTTCGTCTTGAAGGGATTGCCGGGGACCGTTGCGCCGCCCAGAAACATGTGTGGCGGGCGGCTA
>JAYGED010000313.1:0-16462 GCA_046582565.1 Alphaproteobacteria bacterium | reverse complement strand
ATAAGAAACACTGCAAAATATAGCGTATTCTGCATGGGTAAAGAAGAACGTTTTTAGGGTTAAGGGTTTATGTTGTTAGCCACAGCAAGTATTGGACGCAAGCTACTGGCCTCATTTTTAGTGATGGCATTGCTGGTCCTTTTGTCTGCATTGATTGGTGTTTCCGGGTTCAGTTTCGTAGCAAAAACAGAGAGAAACGTTGTTGATTCAGCGTTACCCGCGATGATTGAAGCTCGTCAGGTTTCTGAGTTGAGTAATCGTATTATATCGTCTGTGCAAACGCTCTCTAGCGCGAGAAACGAAGCCGAAAGAAAGGAAGCCGGACCATGAGCGATAAAATCAGCAAAAACGAGAGCGAATGGATGTCCAGCCTGACGCTTGAGCAATTTCAGGTGACCCGCCAGGGCGCCACCGAACGACCCTTCAGCGGTGGCTATGTGGATTGCAAGACGCCGGGCGTCTATCTCTGCGTCTGCTGCGGCGAGGCGCTGTTCTCATCGGATACGAAATATGATTCCCGGTCCGGCTGGCCGAGCTTCTGGCAACCCGTCGCTGAGAGCGCCATCGCCGACGAGACCGATACCTCCCTCGGCATGCGGCGCACGGAAGTGAGCTGTGCGCGCTGCGACGCTCATCTCGGCCATGTCTTTCCCGACGGACCCGAGCCGACCGGCCTGCGCTACTGCATCAATTCCGCGTCGCTCAAACTCGAGCCGCAGGATAAATGAATTCGAAGCTTGCACAGCCGGCAGGCTCATCTCCCGGGCGAGGGCCGCTAACCATCCAACAAACTATCGATCTCGCCAAACAGCATCACACGGCGGGCTGCCTGTCCGAGGCCGAGGGCCTCTATCAACAAGTCCTGCAAGCCGACCCCAATCAGCCGGTTGCCTTGCATCTGCTTGGTGTCATTGCCCATCAGGCTGGAAAAAATGATAGTGCCGTTGATCTCATAACGAAGGCCCTCGCCATCAAACCCGATTACGCCGAGGCGCATAGCAATCTCGGCATTGCGCTCACTGAATTGGGCAAGCTGGACGAGGCCGTCGCCAGCTATCACAAGGCCCTCGCCATCAAGCCCGATGACGCCAGGATGCATAACAATCTTGGCAATGCGCTTAAGAACCACGGCAAGCTGGATGAGGCCGTGGCCAGTTATCACAAGGCCCTCGCGATCACGCCCGATCGCGCCGATACCCATAACAACCTCGGTGGTGCGCTCAAGGACCAGGGCAAGCTGGATGAGGCCGTCGCCAGCTATCACAAGGCCATCGCGATTACGCCCGATTACGCCGAAGCATACTTCAATCTTGGAAATACGTTCAAAGCATTGGGGAAGCTTGATGTGGCCGTTGCCAGCTACCACAAGGCCATCGCCATCAAGCCAGATTACACCGATGCACACTATAATCTTGGAAACACGTTCAAAGAGCTGGAGAAGCTGGATGAGGCCGTTGCCAGCTACCACAAGACCATCGCGATTGCGCCCGATTACAGCGAGGCGCATAACAATCTCGGCACTGTGCTCAAAGACCTAGAGAAGCTGGACGACGCCGTCGCCAGCTATCTCAGAGCCTTGGCCATTGCGCCCGATTACGCCGAGGCGCACGGCAATCTTGGCGGTGTATATCAGGAGATGGGGAAGCTTGACGCGGCCATCACATGTCAACGGCGCGCAATTGCCCTCAATCCCCAAAACGAATTGTTCTGGTCCGGTTTGGCGGTGTCTTTAGAGGCTTTTTCATTCACGACTGTCGATGACGATCTCTGGCAGGATCTATTGTCCTTGCTAGAGCGGCCCGCGGTGCGTCCTTCCCATATCATTCGGCCGATCATCTCCGCCCTTCGCCATGACCCGAATATCTTACAGATACTCGACTTGGCGGGCGCCGCGAATCCGGTGGTTGGAAGTGCCTATGGTGTGGTTGCCGAGCAGTTATCGGCGATTCCGCTTTTTCTCCAAATCATGGGCCTGAACCCCATCCCTGACCTTCAGGTTGAGCGGATGCTGACGGTGTTGCGGCGAGGCATGATACGCGAGACAATGGCGGGAAAGGCCGACGAGAAGGGCCTGCCGTTCTCGGCGGCCCTGGCTCTCCAGTGTTTCACCAATGAATACATCTATCCCGAAACCGACGAGGAACAGGCGTCGGTCAATGAGCTACAGAAACAGATTGCGGCGCTGGTGGAGCAGGAGCTGAATGTGCCGCCGGCCTTGGTTGCCGCGCTGGGCGCTTATAGGCCGCTCCATGGTTTTTCCTGGGCTCGGGAACTGAATGAGCGCGAGTGGCCAGGCAGCATCAAGGCAGTGATTGAGCGGCAGCTGTCGGAACCGCAACGGGAGCAATCCCTGCGCTCTCAAATCTCCCGCCTGACGCCGATCGAAAATACGGTGTCTGAAGCGGTTCGCGAGCAATATGAGGAAAACCCATACCCGCGCTGGATCAACACAGGCATAAGAGACAAAGGCAGGTCGATTGGCGCTGAATTGCGAGGCGCACCCCTTCGCCTTGATCTGGGAGATTACGAGTCTCCCGAGAACCCGGAAATCCTGGTGGCGGGCTGTGGCACGGGCCAGCATGCTCTGACCACGGCGTCCCGCTTCTCGAACGCGCGCCTGCTCGCCGTGGATTTGAGCTTGAGCAGCCTAACCTACGCCCGGCGGATGACCGAAGATCACGAGTTCTCGAACATCGAGTATGCGCAAGCGGACATCATGGAACTGGGCACCCTCGGTCGGCGGTTCGATCTCATCGAATGCTCCGGGGTGCTTCACCATCTTGGCGACCCGGTTGCCGGCTGGCGGGTCCTGGTTGATCTTTTGCAGCCGGGGGGGCTCATGAAGATCGGCCTCTACAGTGAGACAGGACGCCAGGATATCATTCGGGGGCGCGCCCTGATCGCCGAGCAGGGATATACCACGTCTGCTGAAGACATTCGCCGATGCCGGCAAGACATCATCGCCATGGCTGAAGGCGGAAATCGGAAAATGGCGGATATATGCAACGGCAATGACTTCTACGGCTTAAGCGAATGTCGTGATCTGCTGTTTCATGTCCAGGAACACCGATTTACCTTGCCGCAGATCGAGGCAGCCCTGGAGTCTCTGGAGCTGAAGTTTCTGGGATTCGAAGTGCGGGACGAAAAACTGCTTGGCAAGTTCAAGCAATCTCACCCGAATAATAACGACTTTACCTCGCCGCCCCTGTGGCACCAGTTTGAACTCGAAAACCCCAATATGTTCCGGGGCATGTATCAATTCTGGTGTCAGAAAAAATAGGTTGAACAGGGCACTGTCGGTTTTGGGCCCAGCCCGTGTGAGCACATGCGCAATTGCCCGTGTACCATGCCGGTTTCAGGGGATAGTGGATGGAGTGAACTTAGGACCACTTTCAGGAGATAAAACATGACCCCTACATCGGTGACGGGCAGTTGTTTCTGTGGCGTGGTGAAGTTCGAAATCGAGCTGCCCACATTATTCTGTGGCCATTGTCATTGCACAATGTGCCGCCGGCCCCACGGCGCCAGTTTCGTGACCTGGACTGCCGTTCCGCCCGAACAGTTCAAGATTACCGCCGGTGAGCAGGACATCACGCTTTATAAAAGCTCGGAGCACGGCACGAGAAGCTTTTGCAGAATTTGCGGCAGCCAAATGTTCTGCCAGACGGAACCTGAGGCCATCGATATCGCTCTGGCGGCTCTGCACGGTAAGATCGACCGCGACCCGGAAGAACACTACTACTTCGATTCCCGTGCGGACTGGACCGTGGTCAACGATGATTTGCCCAAACTTGGTGGCGAAAGCGGCGATGAACCTCTGTGATTGTTAGGGGGATGCGGCAACGCCGTCTCAACCAAAAACCGTCGACATATAACGGCACATAAGCCGAAGCTGTACTGTGCACCTCCCCTAGGCGGAGCTGGCGCCGTCCAGCACCAGGCTGGCGCCGGTGATCAGGCTGGCGTCGTCCGAGGCGAGGAACAGGATGGCGCCGGCGATGTCTTCGGGCACGCCGATGCGCCCGAGCGGGGTGCCGGTGACGCTCTGCGCATACATAGCGGCGGGGTCCATGCCGATCTGGTGGGCCTCGTCCTCGAGCATGGGGGTGATGACGTCGCCGGGACAGACCGCGTTGATGCGGATACCGTCGCCGCCATGGTCGCGCGCCATGGCGCGGGTCAGCAGCATGACGGCGCCCTTGCTGGCGCAATAGGCGGCCATACCGTTTGCGGCGCCGAGCGAGGCGGTCGAGGCGACATTGACGATTGAGCCGCGAATACCATTGATTCTGGCTTGCGGTTTCATCACCCTGAGCGCCGCGCGGCTCAGGTAGAACACCGCATCGACATTCGTTGTCATGGTCTCGCGCCATTCATCGTCGCTGGTCTCGGCGGCGTCTTTGCGAAAGATCACCCCGGCGGCGTTGACCAGCACGTCGAGCCGCCCGAGCCGTTCCACCGCCGCTGCCACAAGCTGATTGCAGGCGGCTGAGTCGCCAAGCTCGGCGGCGATGAAATGAGCCTCGCCGCCCGCCGCAGCTATCTCGTCCGCCACGGCGGCGCCGCGTTCACTATTGCGCCCGGAAATCACCAGACGACCGCCTGCCGCGCCGAAGCGCCTGGCCGCCGCCGCACCGATGCCGGAGGTCGCGCCGGTGATCAGTATGACCTTGTTATCGAAACGCATAGGGTCCTGCTTTCTTTTTCAAATTTATGTAACTCCGCTACCGATCTAAATGCGGGTGAGTACAGGGAGTCGCGCTTAAAAATGTTCCGGTCAGGAAATAAAATTTCTGGAAAGACAAGATCAATTTTGCACGCTAGGGTGTGAACGTATATATTTCGATTGGGAGGGGCGTGAGCAAATGGGCCTTCGTATAGCCCTTGATCACGCCAAGAATCAAACAAGGAGAAAGTCATGAAATTCACTAAACATATTGTAGCCGGCCTGGCTGTCGCCGCCTTGATCGGCCTTTCGGGTACGGCGTCGGTGGCACAGGATTCGAGCAAACCCATTAGAATTCCGACACACAACTGGTCGAGTCAGGTTGTGATGGCCTATGTGATTGGCGGGATATTCGAAAGCCTGGGCGACACGGTCGAGTATGTCCCCGCTGACTCACAGGCCGTATATGAAGCCATTCGCAACGGTGATATCACCATATCGCATGAAGTCTGGCAATCTACCTTCGGCAAGTCGTTCTACAACGCAATGGCCAAGGGCGGTATTATTGATGCCGGAACCCATGCGGCAGCGACCCTGGAAGAACTGGGTGTGCCTCACTATGTCGTCGAGAATAACCTGTGCCCCGGCCTTCCCGATTGGGAAGCTTTGAAGAACTGCGCGGAAGTATTTGCGACGGCGGATTCGGGTGGCAAAGGCCGTATTCTTGAAGGGCCGCAAAGCTGGCATGGCGACGTGATGCCCAACCGCATTAAGGCGCTGGGATTGGGCGACATGTATGTCGTTAAGTTCGCCGGTTCCGCCGATGCGATCTGGGCCGAGCTTGCCTCCGCCAAGAAAGAAGGCCGTGGCATCATTACGTTTAACTGGACGCCCAACTTCACCGATGCCGACGGTTTCGACTTCATCGAGTTTCCGCCCTACTACGACGGGTGCAGAATGGTGGATGGCGGTGATGAGGCCTGCGGATCGCCAAAGGGTTGGCTGAAGAAAGCCGCCAACTATAAGTTCCCGAAAACACACCCGGCTGCTTATACGGCGTTTTCCAAAATATCCTTCACGACCACGCAAGTCGGTCAAATGGCCGCCCTGGTTGACGTTGATAAATTGAGCCATGAGGACGCTGCCACGAAGTGGCTGGCTGATAACGAAGCCGTCTGGAAGTCTTTCACGCAATAAGGTTGAGATGGCGATGCTCCCGCATTTCCAAGAAGGAGTATCGTAGAATGGCAAAGCCCTCCCTGGTCTCACGTGGACAGGGGAGGGCTTTTTCCATCCGCACCCGGTGACGAAAAAGCGGTGGCGGGCGTGACCAAAATCAGCCCCCGCCAACTCCGCAAGCGGGCTGGCGCATTATTCGTGGCCTGCTCATTCATTAAGATTTACTGTGGGTTCAGAGGCATGCAACAGCGGTTAAAGATGACGACAAGGATCAAAAATAATGGCTGACCAGAACAAGAATAATACCGATGCGGTTGCCGGTAACGACACACATCCCGTCATAAAATGCGATTCAGTCTACAAAATATTCGGCGAGAATGCTGAAGGTATGATGCGGCGTGCAAATGGCAACATTGATGTCGCCGCCTTTCAAGAGGCCGGCTGTATTTTTGGTGTTAATGATGCATCTTTCGAAGTCGCCAAGGGTGAAATGCTGGTGGTCATGGGCCTGTCGGGCTCCGGCAAATCAACCCTCCTTCGCTGTATTTCGCGGCTAACGGACACCACGGCGGGAAGCATATTCATCGATGGCGAAGATCTGCTGGCCATGAATGACAAGCGGCTGATTGAACTGCGCCGGAACAAGATGGGCATGGTGTTTCAAAGCTTTGCCCTGCTGCCCCACAAAACCGTTCTGGAAAACGTCGCCTTCCCGTTGCAAATGAAAGGCGTCAGCACCCAAGACAGTATGAAAAGAGCCTTGAGCATGGCTGATCTTGTGGGTCTTGGGGGGCGCGAAAACTATTTCCCCAGGCAGCTATCCGGCGGACAACAACAGCGGGTTGGGATCGCCAGGTCCTTGGCCGTGGAGCCTGATATTTGGTTCCTGGACGAGCCCTTTTCGGCCCTTGACCCGTTGATTCGTAAAGAGATGCAGGATGAATTTTTACGGCTTCAGGGAATGCTGAATAAAACCATCCTCTTCGTTACTCATGATTTTGATGAGGCCCTTCGTTTGGCCGACAGAATAGCCATTATGAAGGACGGCATAATCGAACAGATCGATACGCCGGCCAAAATTGTTCTCAATCCCGCCACTGAATACGTTGCCAAATTCACCAATGGCGTGCCCCGGGAGAAAGTATTGAACTGTGAGAATGTCATGGAGGAAATTGGCGACACTTCGGATTTCAGTGAGATCAGGGTTTCCAAGGATGCGATCATTGAAACGGTTGCCGAAGCCGTCTTGAACGAACCAAAGCCGGTCGCTGTTATTGATGACAATGGCGAGATGATAGGCGTTCTCAATAGTAAGACGATTATTTATATTCTGTTTGGCGAGAGCAGCGTTAAGCCAATGAATGCCGGTCAAACTGGCAGTTAAGAAGCATGAATAAAATAATAGTAGATTCTAAACTACTGCAATTTACCGTTTTATTAGCGGTATTTTTATTTTTATATTTTGCAATTGGCCCCTCGGACAATAATATTTTATGGCGTCTGCCTGCATTGATAGCGGGCGTTCCATTAATACTTAATGATTCAATCGAATACCTGATGTTCGACTGGATGCCGATCGAAATTTATAATGATGATATTGAAGAATTTGAAGAAACGGCATTGTTGAAGGTATTCACCAGATTCATTTCCGGCGCGCTACTGTTTTGTATTGATTTGATACGCGAACTCCTTTTGGGAGGCGTTAAAACCATCGTCGCCTTCACCAGCTGGGATTACGTTCGCGACAACAGTTGGGCAAAATGGCCGGCGCTGCCGTGGACCGTGGTCTCCGCCGCCGCGATCATTTTGGGTTACGCGCTCAATGGTAAATGGCTTGCCGCATTAGCGGGTTTCGCGACCATCTATATCGCTGTTTTTGGTCAATGGGAGCCGGCCATGGAAACGCTCTCCTTTGTATTGGTCGCGGCGCCGCTCTCTGTTTTGTTGGGTCTAAGCCTAGGCGTTTTGGCCTATAAGAATCGGGCGGTCGAAGCGACGTTGATGCCGTTGCTGAATATAGCCCAGACGATGCCGCATTTTTCCTATCTGGTGCCGGTGACAGTCCTTTTTGGCGTTGGCGATCATGCGGGCGCCATTGCAACCGTCATTTTTGCCACCCCGCCGATGATTCGCCTGACTTTATTGGGGCTGAAAACAGTATCCCCTGAAGTGCTCGAAGCGGGCATGATGAGCGGTTGCAACAATTTTCAACTCTTATTCAGGGTGTTGATTCCAACCGCGAGGCGCAACATTCTGGTCGGCGTAAACCAAGTGATCATGCAGTGCCTGGCGATGGCGGTGATTGCCTCTTTTATTGGCGCCAAGGGCCTCGGTTATAATTTATTGCTCGCCCTCAATCAGCTTCGAATTGGTCAAGCCCTGGAACTGGGCATTTGTATTGTCCTGATTGCCATCGTATTGGACAAACTATCCTTGGGCTGGGCAAACAAGCAAGTCGACTATTTTGCCGACCTTACGTTTGCCCAACGTCATAAATACACATTACTCGTTGGCGCCATATTGGTAGCAGGATGTGTATTGGCCTATGCGGGCGCTTTACTGTTTAAGGATGGGATCAACTATTTTTACCTCATTCCACACAACAAGGGCTTTACGACTGAGCACTTCTGGCAGTCCGGCGTCGATTGGATGGTGGACAATTGGTACTCGGGCCTGCAGGCCTTTAATACGGGACTGATTGTTAATGTGCTGGTGCCTATGAAGAATGCTTATCTCGGTATGCCGGTGTTAGGCACCTTTCTGTTGGTGATGGGTGTCGGCTATATAATTGGCGGCCTTAGATCGGCTCTTGTGGTTGGTGGGTTCCTGCTCTTCATCGCGCTTACAGAATGGTGGGACAGAGCCTTAATTACCGCTTACATGACCACCTTCGCCGTCATTGTATCGGTTGTCATTGGCACCCTTGTCGGCTCTTTGTGCGCTCAAAACTCGCTCGCATCAAAAATAATTTTGCTGGTTTGCGATACCTTTCAAACCTTTCCTTCGTTTATCTATTTGATCCCGGTGATTATGCTTTTTGGTGTAACCGATACATCCGTGTTAATCGCGGTTATTATTTATGCCACTATTCCCGCCACCCGTTACACGGTGGAGGGACTTCGCAATGTACCCCCTTCGTTACAGGACGCCGGCTCGATGTCGGGCGTCAATCGCCTGCAAAGATGGCTCAAAATTGAGATGCCACTTGCGTTTCCGCACATTATGCTGGGCATTAACCAAACCGTTATCTTCGCATTATTCATGGTCATTATCGGCGCCATGATTGGCACTGATGATTTGGGGCAATTTATTTTGAAGTCATTATCAGATAAAAATGGGATAGGAAATGGACTGATGCTTGGCCTTTGCGTTGCATTTATCGGTTTGGCGGTCGACCATCTCATCCAAACCTGGGCGCGGGAACGGCGGCAATTGCTGGGCTTGGATTAAGACGCAGAAACGCAGGAGAATTTGATGACAAAACGTGTCGCCATTATCGGCGCCGGCCCATGCGGATTAGCACAAATGCGGGCCTTTGCCTCGGCACAGGCCCAGGGCGCCGATATTCCCGAGTTGGTTTGTTATGAAAAGCAAAGCGACTGGGGCGGCTTGTGGAACTACACCTGGCGCACCGGTCTTGACGAATATGGCGAACCTGTCCATGGCAGCATGTATCGATATCTATGGTCGAACGGGCCCAAGGAGTGCCTGGAATTCGCCGATTATACCTTCGATGAGCACTTCGGCTTTCCCATCGCCTCCTACCCGCCGCGCGCCGTGCTGTGGGATTACATCATGGGCCGGGTGGAAAAGAGCGATGTGCGCAAATACATCCGCTTCAACACCATCGTTCGCGATGTGACTTATTCGCAAGCGAGCGGCAAGTTCACCATCATCGCGCACGACCTCAAGACCAATCATACGCAAACAGACGAATACGATAACGTGGTCGTTGCCAACGGTCATTTCTCGACGCCGAATGTGCCGCATTTTCCCGGCTTCGAGACCTTCCTTGGCCGCGTTCTGCACGCCCATGATTTCCGCGATGCGGTCGAATTCGCGGGTAAGGACGTGCTGATCATCGGCACCAGCTATTCGGCCGAGGATATTGGCTCGCAATGTCATAAGTACGGCTGCAAATCGGTCACCGTCAGCCACCGCACAAACCCGATCGGTTTCGATTGGCCCGACAGCTGGCAGGAAGTGCCGCTGCTCACCAAGGTGGAAGGCAAGACCGCAACCTTCAAGGACGGCTCCACCAAGGATGTGGACGCCATCATCCTGTGCACCGGCTATCTCGTTCACTACCCCTTCCTGCATGACGATTTGCGCCTGGAGACCGGCAACCGGTTGTGGCCCCTGGGGCTTTATAAAGGCGTGGTCTGGGAGGCCAATCCGAAGCTGCTCTATCTCGGCGTCCATGATCAGTATTACACCTTCAACATGTTCGACGCCCAGGCGTGGTATGCGCGCGATGTTATCCTGGGGCGCATTGAGCTGCCGTCTGCGGGTGAGATGACTGAAAACAGTCAGGCCTGGCGTGACCGCGAGGAGGCCTTGGATAGTGAGGAGAAGAACATTTGGTTCCAGGGCGATTACGTGAAGGAGCTGATCGCCGCCACTGATTATCCTGATTTCGATGTGGAGACCGTCAACAAGATGTTCGTAGAATGGGAGCATCACAAGGAAGCCGACATCATGCATTTTCGCGACAACTGCTACCGCTCGGTCATGACCGGCACTATTTCACCCAAGCACCACACGACGTGGCTGGAAGCCATGGACGATTCCCTGGATGCCTATCTGGCGGACGCCAAGAAATAGGATCAAGGAGCACGAGTTGAATCTGGTCTCACCGCCCCGCCTGCTGCAACCCGGACTGATACCCTTCGTTCCGGGCGTCGAGCGCCATCGCGCGCTTGGTGGCGGCGCCTGCGTGATTGCCCTAGAACAGGGCGACCAGGTTACGCTGGTGGACCGTGAGGGTCGGCAACGTTGCGAAGTTGCAGCACTTAACCCTGAGGGCGGGGTCGATCTCGGCGCGCTTGGGCTGGAGGGCAAGGAGCCCGTGAGCCCCCTCGGCGGTGAAGACGGCAAGGCGGTGGCCGCGGTGTTGCGCGATCATGGGGTCGATGGAGAGGGCTTGAAAACCGCTGTCTTGTTCGGCGACAGCGCGCGGCCCGGCGACACCGCCAGCTTCACCGCTATGCGCCATACGGTCTGCATTATCGCCGCCCCCGGCGGGCCCATGGCGGTGGACGCCCAGGACCCGCCGACGGAAATCACCGTCACGGTCCAGCGCGCCCGCTGGGATCCGAAAATCGAACAGCCCCTGCCGCCGCCCCTGGCCGACGCCCGCCTCGATTTTCGTATCACCAAGGGCACTGCCCAGGTCTATGAGGTCAAGGCCGGTGAGTTTATCCAGCTGATCGATGTGGAAGGGCGTGAATGCTCGGACTTTCAGGCTTTTCACCGGCGCGATCTCGACCGCGGAATCCTGCGCGACATCGACCCGACGACGACGCGCTATATCATGGGTGCGCTCTATCCCGGCCCCGGCCTGCAATCGAAATATTTCGATGTGGATGAGCGGCCCCTGGTCGAGGTCATCCGCGATACGGTGGGCCGCCACGATACCTTCGGGCTGGCCTGCACTGCAAAATATTATGACGACATGGGCTATCCCGGCCATGTCAATTGCTCGGATAATTTCAACGTGGCCTTGGCGCCCTATGACATCGCCCCGCGCAAGGGCTGGGTGGCGGCTAATTTCTTCTACAACACAAACGTCGATGTGCCGACCAACGGGCTCTATTTCGATGAGCCCTGGTCGCGACCCGGCGATTACGTCCTGATGCAGGCCCTGACTGATCTTGTCTGCGTTTCGTCGGCTTGCCCTTGCGATGTGGACGCCGCCAACGGATGGAACCCGACCGATATTCACCTGCGGGTCTATCCCGCAAAAAACGTCTTCTCCAAAGCGGTGGCTTACAGAATGACCCCAGACGCAGAACCCCAGCTCACCCGCGAGACCGCGTTTCATGCGCGCACCTCGGGCCTCACCCGGAAGTTCACTGAATATCGCGGCTTCTGGCTGGCGACCAGCTATACGGATTACGGCGCGATTGCCGAATATCACGCCTGCCGCGAGCGCGCCGCGGTTACCGATTTGTCGCCGCTTCGCAAGTTCGAGGTGCTCGGTCCCGACGCCGAGGCGCTCTTGCAGTATTGCCTGACGCGCAATGTACGGCGCCTGTCGGACGGCCAGGTAGCCTATAGCGCCATGGTCAACGAGACCGGCGGCATGCTCGATGACGGCACGGTGTTCCGCCTCGGGCCCAACAATTTCCGCTGGATTGGCGGCGACGATTACGGCGGCATCTGGCTGCGCAAGCAGGCCGAGGAATTGGGCCTGCGCGTCTGGGTCAAAAGCTCGACCGATCAGCTCGGCAATATCGCCGTCCAAGGACCCCTGAGCCGCGCCATTCTGCGCGAGGTTGTATGGACGCCACCAGCCCAGCCCAGCCTTGAGGAACTCGGCTGGTTCCGCTTCACCATCGGCCGCATCGGCGATTTCGACGGCATCCCCATCCTGGTGTCGCGCACCGGCTATACCGGCGAGCTCGGCTACGAGGTCTGGTGTCACCCGAAGGACGGACCAGATGTCTGGGACGCAATCTGGCAGGCCGGCGAGCCCCATGACATGGCGCCCCTCGGCCTCGACGCCCTGGATATGCTGCGCATTGAGGCCGGCTTGATCTTCGCCGGCTATGAGTTCGACGACCAGATCAACCCCTACGAGGCGGGCATCGGTTTCGCCGTGCCGCTGAAGGCCAAGGCCGACGAGGATTTCATCGGCAAGGAAGCGCTGATACGAGCCAAGGAGCATCCCAGCCGGACCCTGGTCGGCCTCGAACTCGAAGGTAACGAGCCGGCGGTCCACGGCGATTGCGTCCATGTCGGGCGCAGCCAGGTCGGGGTGGTGACCAGTGGTATGCGTTCGCCCCTGTTGAAGAAGAATATCGCGCTTTGCCGCATGGCCATCGAACATTCCGAAATCGGCACCGCTGTCGAGGTCGGCAAGCTCGACGGCCATCAGAAACGCTTGCCCGCAACCGTGGTGCGATTCCCCTTCTACGACCCGGAAAAAACCCGGGTCCGGGCGTAAATGGGAAGCCAAGACACGGTGATTATCGATTGTCTGCAGTACGCCAACTTCTCGGAGAAGATATTCCGCGAGATGGCCGAAGGCGGCGTCTCGGCGGTTCATGTGACGATCTGCTATCACGAAAATTTCCGCGAGACGGTTCTCAATATCGAAGCCTGGAACCGCCGCTTTGAGGCGCATGGTGACCTGATCATGCCGGGGCGCTCGGCGGATGACGTGATCCGCGCCCAGTCCGAGGGCCGCACGGCGATCTTCTTCGGCTTTCAGAATTGCTCGCCCATCGAAGACGATATCGGTCTGGTGGAAATATGCCACGGCCTGGGCGCGCGCTTCATGCAGCTCAGCTATAACAACCAGAGCCTGCTGGCGACCG
Organism: Alphaproteobacteria bacterium; assembly: GCA_046582565.1. GTDB lineage: Bacteria > Pseudomonadota > Alphaproteobacteria > JAAXGF01 > JAAXGF01 > JAYGED01. The sequence continues at coordinate 3,076 of JAYGED010000313.1, read as the reverse complement.
GCTGCTATGAGGCGCAAGACCCCGGCATCACCCGCATGGGCCGCCAGGTGATCGCCGAGATGAACCGGGTTGGCCTGGTCGTCGACATGTCTCATTCCGCCGAACGCTCGACCCTTGAGGCCATCGAAATATCTGAGCGCCCCATCGCCATCACCCACGCCAACCCCCATTCATGGCATCCGGCCCTGCGCAACAAGTCGGACGAGGTGCTCAGCGCTCTGGCCCAGTCAGGCGGCATGATCGGCCTTTCGCTCTATCCCCATCACCTGGCCGACGGCACCGACTGCACCCTGACCGGCTTCTGCGACATGGTCGCCAGGCTCGCCGACTTGATCGGCGTCTCGTCCATCGGCATCGGCTCGGACCTGTGCCAGGACCAGCCCGACAGCGTCGTCGAATGGATGCGCAACGGGCGCTGGACAAATGCGCGTGATTACGGCGAGGGCAGCGCGAAGCAGGCGGGTTTCCCAACCCAGCCCGAGTGGTTCCGCGACAACCGCGATTTCTCGACCGTCGCTCAGGGGTTGGCGGCGGCCGGCTTCTCGGCCGATGATGTCGCTCGGATCATGGGGGGTAACTGGTTGAATTTCTTCGAGAAATCCTTCGGTCCGTGATCGATCTCCGGCCCGCTCAGGAAGTCATGCGGCTCGAACGCATGGGCTCGTTCTTTCCCACTCGGCTGAGCTTCATGCGCACATTGATCCGCCGCATGAACATCGAAAAATGGGCGATCTCCGCGCCCCGCTTCGACCTCGACGATGACGGCTACGGGGTTGCGGTCTATGAGGCCGACACGGGCGCCGGGGAGGTCTATAGCCTGGTCTGTTTTTCCCAGTATCTCGATCCCGAGCGCCGCACCGACCGGGTCATCGCCGAGGAATGGGACGCAACCTTTACCCTGTTCGACGGCAGACCGGGGGAGGGCGACATCCGCCGCCTGGCCGAGACGGTGCCGAAGCAGGAAGCCGGGCGCCTGTCGGCGTCGGAGCTGTGCCTGGCGCGGGCCAATAAGAGTCTGCGCCTGTTCGAGCATATCGCCTCGCGGCTGGCATCGGGGCGGCAGCCGGACGTCGCCGCGGTCAATGACGTGGGCTATCTCATGCGCACCACGGCGGTCTACGGCAGCGGCAAGTTCGGCATGGCCGACCGCGACAAATACGCCGAGCGTCCGGCGCTTAGCGGGCCGTTCACGGTCGAGATGCTGTCGGTCTATCTAATCCGCTGTTTCACTCTGGATCTGGTCGAGCATGTCGCCCGCCGCCGCGACCCGGACGCCTTCGTTCCTCTCAAACCGGCGCTCAAGCGGTTCCTCGGCATCGGTAATGCCACGGGCCTGGGCATGGCGCCCTTCCTGATGGGCCACCCGATCCTGATCAACAATTGGATCGCGGCCCGGGAAGAGGCGCTGGCCCGCGTCCGTTCCCTGGCGCGGGCCGATGCCGGCACGACGGCCCGCTTCACCGAGCTTCTCACCCGCACACAACAGCATGTCGCCGAATGGAATGTCGCCGACGAGCGCCAGATGACGCGCATCCTGCGCCTACGCGAAGATCTCGTTGCCGTGGCCGAGCACGCCCTGGCCGATGACCATCCTTGGGATGCGCTGTACGTCTGGGCCGAGGCGGCGCTGTCTCTCGAAGGCCAGGAGATCGTGATCAGCCTGATGCTCGAACCCCAGGGCGCCTTGATCGACGATCTGGCCGACCGGATGGCCGCCGACGAGACAGCACCCATCGATCCCGCCATGACCCTCGGCGACTTGCGCGCGGCTATTGCCAAGCATTACGCCTGGGCCCTCGACATCGATTTCAGCAATCCGTTCAACGATCAGAAGATCTGGTATGCCTCCGAGAAGAAAAACGAGCCGCGCCTGGGCGACCGCTATAACGAGCCGGGCATAGAACATGAAATGCCTTTCGCTATCGCCCGCGATGTCCAGGCGCTTGACGGCTTGCTGGCCGACGCCCCGGCCGAAGACAGGGTCGCGGATTTTCTCGAGACCCAGCCCGATTACCGCTATATCCTGCGCCGCGTCCAGACCACCGCGCGGCTGCCCTATGCGGAGATACGATCGAATCTGATCGGCGGCGACTGCCTGCCCATCGACCTGCTGCGCTGCAAGCTGTCCTTCTTCGGCGCCGACAAGTACGACCCGCGGTCCGACCGCTGGACACGGATCACCATGTATCAGGGCGCCCCCCTCGCCACCGAGCTTCACGATCCCGTCGCCGATGACTGGCTGTTTCCGGTGATGCCATGCTGATGGTTTCGCTGAACGAAATCCAAGTGACCGCGCGCAAGGCGGCTCAGGGTTGCGGTCTGGTCTATGGGCTGGCGGAGGAAGCCGCCGTTGCCGCGCAGTTCCTGGCGCGCAGTGGTCTTTCCGTCATCCCGCTGTTGGCCGATCTGTTGGAGGATGTGGAAGGGATACAACTGAACCCGCTGATCGTCGGCCCGTCCCTTGGCGACAGGCTTCTCCTGGATCCGGCGGGGCCGATCACTTTGCGCGGTGTCATGGCGCCGGACCTGCTGCCCGGCTATCTCTCGGTCCTATCGCGCCCGGTCCGCATAAGCTGGAAGGGGGCGGCCTATTCGATGGATGGCGGGCGTATCTGTCAGCGGGATACGACTCCCGGTCATCGGGAGCCCGTGGATGTAGTCGCAGAATTCATCGAGCCCATGCCCCCATCCCCGGAATTCGGCACGGCTTGGGACAAGGCGCCCACGCATGGCGTCGCGGTCGAGCCCGAGCCCTGGCGGCGGTTGCAGCAGTTCGCGGCAAAGATTCTTGTGCCCGAGTCTGAATATTCACGCTTGCATGGTGCCGGCGCCGGTTTTATCGACCGGGACTAGAAGCGGTTTTCATTAACCTTAAAAATTGGTTGATGATCGTTTGATCTGTGGGTAGGGTTGGGCCAATCAACTGAGTGAGTGGCATCTATATAAAACCAATAATTCAATCTCCACTAACTCAGATACACCGAATACATTGAATCAATGAACAAGGGAGACAGTCATGAAACCAATTAGAATTGGCGCTTTGAGTCTTGTTGCGGCGGTAGCGTTATCGCTATCG
>JAYGED010000267.1:0-38329 GCA_046582565.1 Alphaproteobacteria bacterium | reverse complement strand
GATGAGGCCAATTTCGTCGGCGCCATCGGCGTCATCGGGCCCTCCAACCTCAATTACGGACGTATCATTCCCATGGTGGACTACACGGCCAAAGTGGTCGGCCGCCTGCTTGGGTAATTCAAGACCTGGGATAATTGAAAGTCCGGGGACAATTTTATTCGTTACGGAGACAAGACGATTATGAGCGATGACGACAAGAAGCTTGAAGACGACGACGCCTCCCTTGTGGAGCTGGCCGAAGAAGACGCCGCCACGGCCCATGGCGAAGATGAGCCGGAGCCCGAGGAAGATGACGAAGAAGGCGAAGAAGGCGAAGATGGCGAGTCCGAGGAGGAGCCCGAGGACGAGGAAACGCGCCTGCGCGACGAGCTGGCCGACACCAAGGACCGTCTGCTGCGCGCCATGGCCGAAACCGAGAATCTGCGCCGACGCGCCGTGCGCGAACGCGAGGATGCCGGCAAATACGCGATCAGCAGCTTCGCCCGCGATATGCTGTCGGTGATCGACAATCTGCGGCGCGCCCTCGACAGCCTGCCCGACGAACATCGCCAGGACGAAGCCTTGTCGGGCCTGATTTCGGGGGTCGAGATGACCGAGCGGGAGCTGATCGTCGCCTTCGAACGCAATGGCATCAAACGAATTGAGCCCCTGGGCGAGAAATTCGACCATAATTTTCATCAGGCCATGTTTTACGCCGAAGGGTCGGATCAGCCCGAGGGAACCGTCGTCGAGGTTGTCCAGGCGGGCTATGTGATCGCCGATCGCCTGCTCAGGCCGGCCATGGTCGGCGTTGCCAAGACCGCGAACAAGACGAAAGACGAGGACATCCCCCACCTCGACACCGAAGCGTAATACCAAGGAGCGATAAGGTTTTTTTGCAAGATTCCGCAGGATTCCAGGGAGTCGGGGTTGCGAGTGGAGGTCGCCTTACTTATATAAACCGGCGTCTGTGTATGAGTCGCCGGCCCATGGTTTCCAGGGCGGAGTGATACGCGGCCCTCGGGGCGTGGTCCCGATACGGATGTGAAATTGGATTAAGTGCAATCGGGAATTTGTGACGACGCCGTCAGGGCCGCACCAATTTGCCGCAAGAATAAGGGAATGATATGAGCAAGGTTATCGGTATCGATCTCGGCACCACCAACAGCTGTGTCTCGATCATGGACGGCCAGGAGCCCCGGGTTATCGAAAACGCCGAGGGGGCGCGAACCACGCCATCGATGGTGGCATTTTCCGACGATGGCGAGCGTTTGGTCGGCCAGTCGGCAAAGCGCCAGGCGGTCACCAACCCCGAGAATACCTTGTCCGCGATCAAGCGGCTGATCGGCCGCCCCTTCAACGATCCCCTGACCAAAAAAGATATCGAACTGGTGCCCTACAACATCGTCGAGGCCGAAGGCGGCGATGCCTGGGTCGAAGCCCACGGCACCAAATACAGCCCCAGCGAAATCAGCGCCTTTATCGTGCAAAAGATCAAGGAAACCGCCGAATCCTTCCTCGGCGAACCGGTCACCGAAGCGGTTATCACGGTGCCGGCCTATTTCAACGATTCCCAGCGCCAGGCCACCAAGGACGCCGGTAAGATTGCCGGTCTCGATGTGCTGCGCATCATCAATGAGCCGACAGCGGCGGCGCTCGCCTATGGCCTCGACAAGAAGGGCAACGGCATCATCGCGGTCTACGACCTGGGTGGCGGCACCTTCGACGTCTCGATCCTGGAGATCGGCGACGGCGTGTTCGAGGTGCGCTCCACCAACGGCGACACCTTCCTCGGCGGCGAAGACTTCGATAAGCGGATCATCGATTATCTCGCTGACGAATTCAAAAAAGAGCAGGGCATCGACCTGCGCGAAGACAAGCTGGCCCTGCAGCGCCTCAAGGAAGGCGCCGAGAAGGCCAAGGTCGAGCTTTCAAGCTCGGTGCAGACCGAGATCAATCTGCCGTTTATCACCGCCGATCAATCCGGCCCGAAGCATCTCGCCATCAAGCTGACCCGCGCCAAGCTGGAAGCTCTGGTCGAGGATCTTATCGAGCGCACCATCGAGCCCTGCAAGCAGGCCCTCAAGGACGCCGGGCTGTCCGCCGGTGAGATCGACGAGGTCATCCTGGTCGGCGGCATGACACGCATGCCCAAGGTCCACGAGGCGGTGAAGGTCTTCTTCGGCCGCGAGCCCCATAAGGGGGTTAACCCCGATGAAGTCGTCGCCATGGGCGCCGCCATTCAGGGCGCCGTGCTCAAGGGCGACGTCAAAGACGTGCTGTTGCTCGATGTGACGCCGCTGAGCCTCGGTATCGAGACCATGGGCGGCGTGTTCACCCGTCTGATCGACCGCAACACCACGATCCCGACCCACAAGGCGCAAACCTTCTCCACCGCCGAGGACAGCCAAACGGCGGTCACCATCCGGGTGTTCCAGGGCGAGCGTGAAATGGCTTCCGACAACAAGCTGCTCCGCCAGTTCGATCTGGTCGGCATCCCGCCGGCGCCGCGCGGCCTGCCGCAAATCGAGGTTGCCTTCGATATCGACGCCAACGGCATCGTCAATGTCACCGCCAAGGACAAGGCGACGGGCAAGGAACAGCAAATCCGTATTCAGGCATCGGGCGGCCTGTCCGACGAAGATATCGAAACCATGGTGCGCGATGCGGAGAGCCATGCCGACGAGGACAAGGCCCGGCGCGAGCTGGTGGAAGCCCGCAATCAGGCCGATTCCCTGATCCACGCCACCGAGAAGAACCTCGGTGAATACGGCGATCAGGTCGGCGAGGAAGACAAGCAGGCCATCGATAACGCTGTTGCCGCCCTGCGCTCGACCCTGGAGGGCGAAGACACCGAGGCGATCGCCACGGCGACCGAGGCGCTAGGTCAGGCCTCCATGAAGCTCGGCGAGGCCATGTATAAGGCCCAGGCCGAGAGTGAGGGCGAAGCCACGCAGGATGGTCCCGGCGATGACTCAGGCGACGGCGGCAGCGGCGGAGCCGCCCAAGACGACGACGATGTCATCGTGGACGCCGATTTTGAAGAAGTCGACGACGACAAGAAAAGCGAGTCCGCTTAACGTTCGCCGCGGGGGTTTGGGTTTTATTGGTTAGGCTTTAGGCATGGCCAAGCGCGACTATTATGAAATTTTGGGCGTCGGCCGTGACGCCGGGGCTGATGACATAAAGAAGGCGTATCGCAAACAGGCGATGCAATATCATCCGGATCGCAATCCCGGTGACAAGGCCGCCGAGCAGAGCTTCAAGGAAGTCTCCGAAGCGTACGAAATCCTTAAGGACGACGAAAAGAAGGCGGCTTATAACCGCTTCGGCCACGCCGCCTTTGCCCAGGGCGGGCCGAATGCGGGGGGCGCTGATTTCTCCTCGAGCTTCGCCGATGTGTTCGACGATCTGTTCGGCGATTTCATGGGCGCGCGCGGGCGCGGCCGCGCGGCCAGCCGGGGCGGCGACCTGCGCTACAATCTCGAAATCTCACTCAGGGAAGCCTTCGACGGCAAGAGCGCCAAGGTCCGGGTGCCGACCTCGGTGGCCTGCGACGACTGCAAGGGAAGCGGCGCCGCCGGCGGCGCGCAGCCGATCATCTGCCCGACCTGTGATGGGGTCGGCAAGATGCGCGTCCAGCAGGGTTTCTTCACCATCGAGCGCGCCTGCTCGACCTGTCAGGGCGCCGGGCGGGTGATCAAGGACCCCTGCAAGACCTGTCGCGGCAGCGGCCGGGTGCAGCGCGAGAAGACCCTGTCGGTCAATATCCCGGCGGGCGTCGAGGAAGGCACGCGCATCCGTCTCTCCGGCGAGGGCGAGGCCGGCATGCGCGGCTCACCGCCCGGCGATCTCTACATTTTTCTGTCGGTTTCCGCCCACCGCCTGTTCCAGCGCGACGGCGCCGATATCCATTGCCAGGTGCCGATCACGGTGACCGCGGCGGCGCTCGGCGGCGCCATCGAGGTGCCCACCATCGACGGCGGCCGGGCGCGGGTTACCATCCCGTCAGGCACCCAGTCGGGCCACCAGTTCCGCCTCAAGAGCAAGGGCATGAGCATGATGCGCGGCTCGGGCCGGGGCGATATGTATATCCATACGGTCGTCGAGACGCCGGTCAATCTGTCGAAGAAGCAAAAAGAGCTGTTGCGCGAATTCGAGGAAAGCGGCGGCGACAAAACCAACCCAAAATCCGCCGGTTTCTTCTCAAAGGTCAAGGAGCTCTGGGACGACCTGCGCGAGTAGCGCAGGTCTCTTTATAAGATGGCGTTCAAGCGCCACGCGGGCTTTAGCCGCTCAATGCGGCTTTGCGGCTTCGCCGCTGGCAGTCTAATATTGAGCTCAGCAGCATTCTCCGACCGCTAACGGTCGGGGAAGCAAGCGAGCGACCGCGAGCCGCCGGTTTACCCGGCGTAAGCCTGCGTGACGCTTGAACGCAGGTCACCGTAGGTGACCGTATAGAAAAGGGGCGCCATGATGAACATCGGGATAATCGGCGCGGCGGGGCGCATGGGGCGCATGCTGACCGCCGAGGTGCTGGCTCATGATGGGGCGCGGCTGGTGGGCGCTGTCGAAGCTCCGGGCAGCGAGGCGATCGGCAAGGACGCCGGCCTGCTTGCCGGTGTCGACGAGGCCGGGGTGGCGGTCGGCGACGACGCCGAGGCCCTGTTTGCCGCGTCGGACGCGGTGCTCGAATTCTCCTTGCCCGAGGCCAGCCTGGCTCATGCGGCCCTGGCGGCGGCTTCGCAAACCATCCATATCATCGGCACCACCGGCCTTAACGCCGATCAGGAGGCCGCTCTTGCCGCCGCTGCTACGGATACGGCTATTGTCTGGGCGCCCAATATGAGCCTCGGCGTGAACCTTCTCATGGGCCTGGTCGAGCGGGTAGCGGCGACCCTGGATGAAGACTACGACATCGAGATCTTCGAGATTCACCATCGCCACAAGGTCGATGCGCCGTCGGGAACCGCGCTCGGCCTGGGCGCCGCGGCGGCCAAGGGGCGCGGCGTGGCGCTCGACGATGTGGCGGTACGCGGTCGTGACGGCATCACCGGTGAACGCCGGCGCGGCGCCATCGGCTTCGCTGCCTTGCGGGCCGGCGACGTGGTCGGCGATCACCGCGTGATCTTCGCCACCGACGGCGAGAGCATCGAGCTCGCCCACCGTGCCACCGACCGGCGAATCTACGCGCGCGGCGCCCTGCGCGCGGCGCTCTGGGCCCAGGGCAAGCCCGCCGGCCTCTATTCCATGGCCGATGTGCTGGGCTTGTAGCGCGCAGCCGTCAGGGCACCTGCTTTTTCTGGACGGCAAAGGGGCTTAATCCCAACCATCGCTGCATGTTTTTCGCCACCTCCATGTCGCCAATCAGCACCAGTCGGTCATCGGCGACGGCCTTTGATACCGTGTCCAACCCCATCCAGATCGCCGTCATGGTGCGCAGGTCACACCGGGAAAAGAGATCGACGTCAAATCCTGGGTCTACCGAGTACAGATCGGCGCCATGTTTCGGATCGACCAACAACCACCAATTTTGTTGGGCTCTGGCCAGCTCGGGATAAATAAATTGAATAATCAGTTTACGCGGCGGCAGGGGCTCTACATTCAAGCTGCGCCGCATATCCCACATGAGCAGGCCCGGATCGAGGTTTTCCAGGCTTGGTTTTGACTCGACCCAGCGATGCCCCCAATTGCCGATAGCCCCAATCACGGGTTCCAGTTCCTTGCCTGCGTCGGTCAGCCGGTACTCGTAGATTTCCGGCCTTTTCTGCACCAGAACCCGCTCCAGCACGCCATGATATTCCAATTCTTTCAGTCGCGTAGACAGCAGCGCCGGAGACATGCGCGGCACCCCCCGCCGCAGGTCGTTGAATCGGGTTGAAACAGCACAAAGCTCACGCAGCAGCACGACCGTCCAGCGGTTGCACAGAATTTCCGATGCCATGGCGACCGGGCAGAATTGTTGATAACTCGCCGTTGCCATAACGCCCCTCCTTATGGATTTAACTTAACCGTAGGGTTCAGTCCCCGCTTTGGCTAGTTCAGAAACTATACCGGCTTGGTTCAGTCCCTGTACTGGAGTGTTTGATGCGTCTCGGCGTAAATTGAGGCGTCACAAACCAAGAAAGGAACCCGCGATATGAAAAAGTATGTGATTGAACGCGAAATTCCCAAGGTCGGCGGAATGAACGAAACCGAACTCTGCGGCGCCGCGAAGACATCCAATGCCGCGTTGGCGCAACTGGCGCCGAAGGTGCAATGGCAGCACTCCTATGTAACCGCCGACAAGACCTTCTGTATCTATCTGGCGGAGGATGAAGCGGCCATCCACCAGCATGCCGAGCTCAGCGGTTTTCCCGCTTCGGTGATCACCGAGGTGACCGGCATTATCGACCCGACCACCGCCCGCTAATCCTGCGCCGCGTCCTGGCGGCGTCTATTCCATGGCCGAGGTGCCGGGCTTGTCGCGCGCCGCCTTCTTCCGGTTGATCAGGCCGACTCCGGCCAGGATCAGCGCTAGGGCGCCGGCCATCTGCAGGGTGGGGGTTTCGCCGAGCAGCATCACGCCCCAGATCACGCTGACCGGCGGGATCAGGTAGTTGATCATCGCGGTGAAAGTCGCCCCGGCGCCGCTTATCAGCCGGAAATAGATCAGCGTGGCAACGCCCGTGCCGATGATGCCGAGCAGGGCGACGGCGGCCAGAGAAAGCGCCGACGGCGCGAGCCGCCACGGTGTATCGAGAATCAGGCTGGCCGGCAGGATGATTGCGCTCGCGACCAGCAGGGTGGCCGCGGCGGACACCGTCGGGCGGGCGCGGATCGCCCGGTGGGCATAGACCGTCGCCGCGGCGTAGCACAGCGCCGCGCCGATCACCGCGAGTTCGCCCAGCAGATGCCCGCCGAGCCCGCTCAGGGCGTCGGGCCCGACGAGAATGGCGAGGCCGGCGGCGCCGAGGCTGAGCCCGATGATTTTGACCCTGCTGAGCCGCTCGTCCCGGGTAAAGAGATGGGCCAGCACCAGAGTCGTCAAGGGCATGCAGCCGAGCAGAATACCCGTCAGACCGCTGTCGATCCGTGTTTCACCCCAGGCAATCAGGATGAAGGGCATCACGTTGCTCAGCATGGCCATAACAAAGAATGGTTTCCATTGCGCCATGCCCAGCGGCAGCCGATCGCCGCGAAACCATACGATGATGATCGCGACCAGGGCCGCCAGGGTGATGCGCGCCGCCGCGATGGTCAGCGGCGGCAGGGTTTCCAGGCCGAGCTTGATCAGCATGTAGGAGCTGCCCCAGATCAGGGCGAGGCTCAACAGCAGAGCTACATTGGCGCGGCGGGACGGGGGCGGCATGTAAAGCGAATCAGCCCGCCACGGGCAGAAAATCGCCACCGGTCAGCCGGAAATCGCGGGACCACAGGGTAAAGCCCCGAGGCCCAAGCGACCGGTGAGGCGTCAAGCTGGCGTTGAACAGCGTTGTTGTCATCATGGTTTCACAATAATCCGTCTTAGGGCCTCTGACGAAGGTGATTTTATCCCAATGACCATGGGAAATGGCTAGGATCACCATGGATTATACCCAGGGAGGAATCGGATGGCTGATCACGGCTATGAAAGCGGGCGGTTAAATCTGCCGTTTGTCGGGCTTTGCACATTCGGCAAGCAGCCAACCTGCCTGGATTGGGACGCCATCGACGCCGATGTGGCGGTCATGGGTATCCCCTTTGATATGGGCACCCAATACCGGTCCGGCGCCCGCTTCGGCCCGCGCGCCATCCGCGAGGCATCGACCCTGTTCTCCTTCGGCCATTCCGGCGCCTACGACCACGAAGACGACATGGTCTATCTGCCCAAGGACGAAGTCCGCATCGTTGATATTGGCGACGCCGATATGATCCACACGGACACCATAAAAAGCTTGGAGAACGCCGAATACGGGGTGCGCAAGATATTGGCGGCGGGCGCCCTGCCGGTTTGTCTGGGCGGCGACCATGCGGTCCATATTCCCTGCATCAGAGCCTTCGACGATCAAGAGCCGGTGCATATTATCCATATCGACGCCCATCTGGATTTTGTCGATGAGCGCCACGGCGTGCGCTACGGTCATGGCAACCCGCTCCGGCGGGCATCGGAAATGAAGCATGTCACCGGCTTCACCCAGATGGGCATCCGCTATGTGTCATACTCCAATCGCGAAGACTATGCGGCGGCCCGCAAAGCGGGCTCGGACATCCTGTCCGTGCGCAAGGTGCGCGAACTGGGCACCCAGGGCGTGCTCGACCGCATCCCCGACGGCGTGCGCTACTATTGCACCATCGATATCGACGGCTTTGACCCGTCCATCGCGCCCTGCACCGGCACCCCGAGCCACGGCGGCTTCCTCTATTACGAAGTCCTGGAAATCCTCCAGGGCCTGCCGCTAAAGGGCGAGGTGGTCGGCATCGATCTGGTCGAGGTGGCGCCCGATTACGACCGCGACGGCACCACCGCATTCCTGGCCGCCCAGCTGCTGCTCAATTTCCTCGGCTACATCTTCGCCGCCAAGGGTAAAGGCGGCGCTGGCTAAGGCTTCATTTCAAGAGGTCGAAATTTCCATACGATTAGGAAGCCATGAAAAAGCAGAACATCGAAGAGTTTTTTCGCCGTCTCGCTGAAGACGATCCGGCGCCGGAGACCGAGCTTGAATACGGCTCCCACTTTACCCTGCTGGTGGCGGTTGTTCTGTCGGCCCAGGCGACCGATGTCTCGGTCAACAAGGCGACCGGGCCGCTCTATGCGGTGGCCGACAACCCGGCCGCCATGGTGGCCCTCGGCGAGGAGGCCTTACGCGGCTATATCAAGACCATCGGGTTGTTCAACACCAAGGCGCGCAATGTCATCAACCTCAGCCGGATGCTGCTCGATGAGCATGACGGCGAGGTGCCGCGCGATCGGAAGTCCCTTGAAGCCCTGCCCGGGGTCGGCCGCAAGACGGCGAGCGTGGTGCTCAACGCCGCCTTCGGGGACTCCACCATCGCCGTGGACACCCATGTTTTCCGGGTCGCCAACCGCACTGGTCTCGCGCCGGCGAAGACGGCGAACGCGGTCGAGGACAGGCTCACCAAGCGGGTTCCCGAGGCCTGGCGCCGCCACGCCCATCATTGGCTCATCCTGCACGGGCGCTACGTCTGCACCGCCCGCAAGCCCCGCTGCACCGAGTGCAAGGTCGCCGACCTCTGCGGATTTAAGGGGAAGAGCGTGGTGAGTTAGAAAGTTGGGCTCTGAAGCGTAATCCGACCGATAACGGTCGGAGAAGCAAGCGAGCGACCGCGAGCCGCCGGCTTACCCGGCGTAAGCTCCAGTCTTGTGTAGACATAGTTTTGGGCAACTGAACGCAGGTCATCTTAGATGACCGTAAAATTCTAGCCCGCCTCGGCCATAAGCAGGCTGCGCAGGCAGGGGCGGCCGGCGCTGCCGCCGCGGAATTCGTAATAGGTCACCCGATGGGGCAGGGCCTCGCCGCCTCTGTAGAGGTAGATGTCGAGGGCGCATTCGCCGCCGCCATATTGCCAGATCTGGGCGTCGGCATCCTCGCGGCGGAAACCGGGCTCGCCCAGCAATTCCGTCAACTCGATGCCGGCCAGGCCCATGAGCTGATTGGGGTCGTCGTCGATGTCGGGCTGGAGTGCTGCCTCGATCACGGGCGGCTCGGTCACTGTCACCTCTGACGTCTCTTCCGGCATCGCCGCTTTGGCGGGCGCGAGAATCGCGATGGCGGCATCGATGACCGCTTGAATCTCCGGCTCGATCGCCGACTCCGGCGCAGGGGGCTCTTCAGGCGCAGCTTCGACGACTGCCGGGGAGGGCGCCGCGGGTGTGCTGGCGGTCGGTTTCTGGGCGGACGGCGTCACGCAGGCGTTCAGCGCCAGCAACAGGGCCAAGGTCGCTATAATCCTAGACATCAGTACCCTCAAAAGATTGATCGGCCTCGATGGCTTCCCGGCGTCCCGCCATGCCCTCGAAAATATGCACCATGGCCGCGGTTGCGACAATCGGCGCCACCAGATTGAGAATCGGCAGGGAGAACAGCACCGTGGTGATCAGCCCGGCGCCGAAGACCTTGCCGCGCTCGGCCTTGCGCAGGGTTTTAGCGGCCTTCGCATCGATCCGGCGCAGGGCCACCAACTCGTAATATTCCCGGCCGATGAGATAGCCGTTGACCAGATAGAACAGCAAAACGCCGAGCAGCGGGATGAGATAGAACGGCAGGGCCAGCAGATTGAGCAGCACCAGGGTGGCGAAATACTGCAGGGCGTTGAGAGCTGCGCCCGATGCTGTCTGTTTTATTGCCGGGGGCAAGTCCGGGTAATGGCGGGCCTCGACCGCAGTGATGATGTATTCGAGATAGAACCCGGCGACGAACTGGACAATGATCACGAAAAGCAGCCAGAACACGGCGAAAAAAGCGAACAGGCCGAGTATCGCGCTGACGAAGCCGGCGATCCCCACCAACAGGCTCTGGAGCCAGAGGAACGGGACGAAAGCGAAACTCAGCGTCGGATCAAAGCCGGCGATCACCGACCACAGGGCGATGCCGACCAGCATATAGATCAGCGCCGTCCAAAAGGCGACACGCCAGATAACGCGTTTGATCGGCGGGTCGCCGAGCTGGCCCACGGCGGTGAAGAAGGCGCTGAACACGTATGGAGGGCCTCTCTAATCCTTGGTATATGCTATGTAACCGCTGGACGGCTTTCCTACAACAGCAGGGTACGGAGAATAACAGGATGACCGACGCGACGCTTGATGTGGTGGGGATCGGCAATGCCATGGTCGATGTTCTGGTCCAGGCCGATGATGACTTTCTCGATCAAAACGGCCTGGTCAAAGGCTCTATGACCCTGATCGATGGGGAGCGCGCCGAAGCACTCTATGACCTGCTCGATAACGGCATCAAGATTTCCGGCGGATCGGCCGGCAACAGCATGGCCGGGGTCGCCGCTCTCGGCGGTAGTGCTGCCTTCATCGGCAAGCTCAGGGACGATCAGCTCGGCGCGGTGTTCGCCCATGATATCCGCACCGCCGGGGTTCATTTTGAGACGCCGCTGTCGAACGATACGGCGCCGACGGCGCGCTGCTTTGTCATCGTCACCCCGGACGCCCAACGCACCATGAGCACCTATCTCGGCGCCTGCGTCGAACTCGGCCCCGAGGATGTCGACGAGGGTTTGATCGCTTCGGCCGACATCACCTATCTCGAGGGTTATCTGTGGGATCCGCCGGGCGGTAAGGCGGCTTTCCGCAAGGCCTATGATATCGCCCATGCCAATGGGCGGCGGGTCGCACTTACCCTGTCGGATTCATTCTGCGTCGAGCGCTATCGGTCTGAATTTCTCGATCTGGTGGCGGATCATGTGGATATTCTGTTCGCCAACGAGGCCGAGGTCATTTCGCTCTATGAGGCGGAGGATTTCGACGAGGCCCTGCAACAGGTGCGCGGGGCTTGCCCGATCGCCGCGCTGACCCGCTCGGAGCAGGGCTCGGTGATTGTCGCCGGCGATGAAATTCATGTCATTGAGGCGGCGCCCGTGGAGCAGGTCGTCGACACCACCGGAGCCGGCGATCTTTACGCCGCCGGCTTCCTCTATGGTCTTGCCCGGGAGCGCAGTCTCGCCGATTGCGCCCGCCTTGGTGGCATCGCCGCAGCCGAGATCATCAGCCATCTCGGGGCGCGCAGCCAGGCGGACATGGCGGCTCTGGCGGCAATGATTTAAGTGGCGGCCAGCCCGCAATTCAAGGCGTTCCTCGCCGAGCTGCTCGAGCCCCTGGGTCCGGTGACTTGCAAGCGCCTGTTCGGCGGCGAAGGGCTGTCGCTGGGCGGCGTCACCTTCGCCTTCATCATGGGCGAGACCGTCTATCTGCGCGTCGATGACGCCAGCCGCGTAGCCTTCGAGGAGGCCGGCATGGAGCCGTTCAGCTACAGCACCAAGAAACGCCGGGTCCAGGTGCGCAGCTTCTTCGCGGCGCCCGAAGAGCTTTACGACGACGCGGATGAATTTTGCGGCTGGGCGCGCACGGCCCTCACCGCGGCGCAAGATGCGGCGCGGAAGAAAGCCGCCAAGAAGGCCAAGTAGTTGAGTATGGCCGATAGATCGGTGCCCGCGACATCCCGCCGGGCGACACTGGGAACCTGTGCCGGGGTGCATTTCGTGCATGACGGGTTTTCCGACGCGCTCTATCTTCTGCTGCCCTTGTGGCAGGCCGAGTTTGCTCTGACTCTGACCCAGGTGGGCGTCATGAAGTCGCTCTATTCGGGCGCCATGGCGCTTTTTCAGGTGCCGGCGGGCCTTCTTGCCGAGCGCTGGGGCGAGCGGAAGCTGCTCGCCATGGGGACTGTGCTCACCGGGCTGGCCTACATGACACTGGGTCTGGTTGAGGGCCATATCGCTTTGCTCCTGACATTGCTTGTCGCCGGTGCCGGCTCGGCGGTGCAGCATCCGCTGTCGTCATCGGTGGTGTCCAAGGCCTATGAGCCCCATGTGCGCCGGGCGGCGCTCGGGATTTATAATTTCTCCGGCGATGTGGGCAAGGTCGTCATCCCCCTGGCGGTGTCCGTTTTGATCGCCGGCGCTGGCTGGCGTGTGGGCACGGCAAGCGCCGGCGCCCTGGGGGTCGCGGCGGGGATCGCCGCTTTCCTGGTGCTTCGCCGATTGGCTGTCGGGTCGCCGCCGAAGCCGGTCGAAGCGGCGCCGTTGATCGAGTCCGAGTCCGAGCCCAAGTCCGATACCGAATCCAGAACCGGCTGGGGTATTACCGACCGCTTCGGCTTTGGCGTGCTGTCCGCCATCGGCTTCATCGATGGCGCCGGGCGCACCGGGTTCCTGACGTTTCTGCCTTTTCTGTTGATCGACCTTGGCGCCGGCGTGGAGACCATTGGCGTGGCCCTGGCCCTGGTCTTCAGCGGTGGTGCCGCGGGAAAATTCGTCTGCGGCTTCCTCGCCCAGAAATTCGGTGTCATCCGCATCGTGGTGCTGACCGAATTGATCACCGGCGGCGGAATTCTGC
Organism: Alphaproteobacteria bacterium; assembly: GCA_046582565.1. Taxonomy (GTDB): domain Bacteria; phylum Pseudomonadota; class Alphaproteobacteria; order JAAXGF01; family JAAXGF01; genus JAYGED01. The sequence continues at coordinate 25,308 of JAYGED010000267.1, read as the reverse complement.
TTCTCTTGTTCCTCCCGCTGGAGGGCGCGTTGGCGCTCTTGCCGATCATCGGCCTGGGCCTGAACGGCACGTCGTCCGTGCTCTATGGCACGGTGTCGGATTTCGTCACCGAGGCGCGCCGGGCGCGTGGTTTCGGTCTTTTTTATACGGTGGCGATCGGCGGCGGCGCTGCGGCGCCCATGGTGTTCGGCATGGTGAGTGATAGTTTCGGCGTTACCTTTGCCCTGTCGGCGGTCGCCGTCCTGGCTCTGTCGACCATCCCTCTTTGTGCGCTTCTGGTGCGGCCCCTCGCCCGGCTTTAGAGCATTTCAAGTTTGATTGTGCTTGCACGATCAAACTGCGTTCAAGCGCCACGCAGGCTTCTCGCCCGCTTCGCGGCGGATTACGGCATTTGCCGCAATCAGAGCAATTCTGATTTTTGTGGTTCGATTCAAACCAAAATTGCTCTAGAAATCCTTCAGCCGGTTCGTGGTTTCCGGATCGAGGAAGCCGGTGACGGTCGCTTCCGTTTCCAGCTCAAGCGCCCGGTTGAGATCGCTCAGAGAGCTGTGGTTCAGCACCCGCTTCATGGCTCTCACGGACAGCGGCGGCAGGGTGCTCAATTGCGTTGCCACCACCACGGCCTCGGCCATCAGCCGCGCATCGCCAACCACCCGCCAGGCGACGCCGATGTCAGCGAGTTCCGCCGCATCGTACCGGTTGCCCAGAAACAGCATCTCGCGGGCTTTGTGCAATCCAACCATGGCCGGCAACAGCGATGTGACCCCGCCGGTGACAAACAGATTTAGCGAAACCTCCGGGAAAAACCCTTTCGCGCTCTGCGCCCAGATCGGGAAGTCGCAGTTGATCGCCCATTCCAGCCCGCCGCCGACCGCCCAGCCGTTTATGGCGCCGACAACCGGTTTGTCGCCGAAGATAATGGCGCGGCTCGCTTGCTGGATCGCCTCGACGAAGTCTCGGGCTTCCGCCTCGTTTTCGGGGTGGGTGTGTTCCTGGCGATCATCGCCCGCACAGAAAGCCCGGCCCTCGCCGGTGAAGACGATGGCGCCGGTCGCTGGGTCCCCATTGGCGTCATCGAAGGCCCGCGCGACATCGTCAATCAATGTGCGGTTCATGGCGTTGAGACGATCCGGGCGGTTCAGCGAAATGATCCGAACGCCGTTGTCGTCGACGCTGCTGAGTACGGTTTCATAGAGAAAATCGGCCATCGGTCTATCCTTGATATGTCCTCAAAACCCGCCGTGTTTTGCCTTCGATTATGGGAAAGCTGCTCTCGGGCAGGATGGTGACAGCGGCCTTGGCGCCGAGTTTCGATTTGATCGCCGCCTCGATTTCAGGCCCCAGCCCGTCGCTAACGGACTGTCCTTTGGCGAGTTCCACCTGGAGGGGCAGAACGTCATAAGGCGGCCCCTCATCGAGGATAATGCGATAGTCGCCCGAAAGCTCGGCAAATTCGTTGATCACCGCCGCGACCATGGTCGGGAACAGGTTGAGGCCCCGTACCACGACCATATCATCGCTTCGCCCGACCACCCTGAAGCGCATCCCAGTGCGGCCGCAGCGGCACGGGTCGGTATGGTCTATGGCGATGATGTCGCCGGTTCGAAAGCGCACCAGAGGCTGACAATCGCGCACCAGGTGGGTGAGCACCAGCTCACCTTGCTGGCCGGCTTCAAGCGGCAGCGGCGCCGTGCTCTCGGGATCGATCAATTCCGCATGCAGCACATCACCGGCGAGGAAATGCAGATGGCTGTCGTGCTCGCACTGGGCGGCGACATTGGAGAACACATCCGAGACGCCGTAGTTGGCGTTGCGTGGCTCCATCCCCCAGGTTTCCCGGATCCGGTCGCGCAAGCGTGGGTCATCGAGCCCGGGCTCGCCGCCGAACAGCCCCAGCTTCAGCCCCAGGTCGCGCGGGTGAAGGCCGGGAAACTGCTCTTCGATGACGCGCTCCAGCACCGCCGGGTAGGAAGGCGTGCAGGAAATTGCATCGATGCCGATTTCGCGGATTGTGCGGATCAGAAGCTCGCTGCCGCCGACCCCGAAGGGAACCACCGTTGCGCCGGTTCGCTCCAGGGTCAGATGGTCGGTCACGCCGCCCATCCACAGTTGATAATTGAGGCAATGGACGACCGTATGGTCCGCGTTCAGGCCGGCGGCCCGGTGGCTGCGGCCGCCAACCGCCTCGGTGATCTCGCAGTCCCGGGCGGACAGGGCGAGGTTCATGGCCTGGCCCGAGGTGCCCGACGTGCGGTGCAGCCGGGTTATCTCCGAGCGCGGCGCCGCGAGATAATCCCCGAACGGTGGGTGATTCGCCTGGGACGCCCGCAATTGCTCTTTTGATGACAAGGGCAGACGGGACAAGTCGCGAAGGTCTTTGGGCGGCGTGAGGCCCTGCCATAGCGCCTGGTAGAAGGCGGAGTTGCCGGCGACATAGTGCACTTGGCGTTGCCAGGAGTCCTGCTGATGGGCCAACAGATCGGACAAGCCGATGGTTTCTGCGTCCTGGGCAATTGTCATTTGATCACGCCTCGGTATCAGGTGTTAGATATTATCCACCAGAGCCTAGTTCGCCGCTCGGTTCAACCCGCCCCCAGACTCGACAGCGGCAGGGCGATGGCGTACCACCGAGCATCACCAGGAGGATAATCACCATGGCCGAGATTGAGTTTATTACCGCCGAAGTCTGCCCGTTTGCCCAACGCACCCATCTCACCCTCATGGAGAAGGGGCTGGAGTATGACCACACCGAGGTTGATCTGAAAAACAAGCCAGCCTGGTTCGAGGCGGTTTCGCCCTATAGCAAAGTGCCGGTGCTCAAGCATGACGGCGCCGTGGTCTATGAGTCTGCGATCATCAACGAATATATCGAGGACCGCTTTCCCGAGCCGTCGCTGATGCCCACCGATGCGCGCCTGCGCGCCACTGCGCGGGTCTGGATCGATTATTGCAACACGCGTTTTATCGGCGCCTTCTATGGCGTGCTTTCGGCCAAGGGCAGCGAGGCGCAAGCCGAGGCCGCCGCCAAACTCACCGACATGATGGTCTATATGGAGGATGCCGCCCTTGCGCCTCTGGGCAGCGATCCCTATTGGCTGGGCGCCGATGTCTCGCTGGTCGATATGGCCTATTGGCCGTTCTTTGAGCGCCTGCCGGCGGTGACCCATTATCGCGGCGTCGGGATCCCGGCCCACTGTAAGCGCCTGGCGGCATGGAACGCGGCCATGGCCGAGCGCGAGAGCGTTCAGCGCACGCGCCATGATGCGGATTATTACATTGCGTCCTATGCGCGCTACGATGCGCCCGCTGCGGCGGCGGAGTAATGTTTTACGATCCTCGCCTCAATGACCATAACCTGCCGCGCGATCCCTACAAGAGCCTGATCGTGCCCCGGCCGATCGGCTGGATTTCCTCGATCAGCGGCGATGGCGTGGTCAATCTCGCGCCCTACAGCTTCTTCAACGGAGTCTCGACAAACCCGGCGGTGGTTATGTTCGCCCCCGGCGGCTCGAAGCGTAAAGACTCCCTGATCAACATCGAGGCGACCGGGGAGTTCGTGGTCAATGTGGCGACCGACGGCCAGCGCCTGGAGATGAACGCAACTTCGGCGGAGGTCGAGGCCGAGGTCGATGAGTTCGCCCTGGCCGGGCTTGAGGCGCTGCCCTCGCGCCTGGTCGCCCCGCCCAGGGTTGGCGGCGCGCCGGTCCATATGGAATGCACTTACCTGCAAACCGTCACCCTGCCGTCGGACGATCCATCGTCGCCCAACGCCATGGTGCTCGGTTTGGTTGTCGGCATCCATATCGACGATTCGATCCTCACCGACGGCATGGTCGACATGACCAAATTCCGCCCTCTCGCGCGCCTCGGCTACATGGATTACACGGTGGTCGACAACGCCTTCACCATGCTCCGGCCCGGGATGTAACGGGGTCTCTCAAAAGAGCAGAAAATAAGGTTGACCGGCCGATGCGTCTCCCTCATTTTGCGGCGCGCGACCCGAGATAGAATCAACCAACAACGGACAAGACAATGCTGATTGGCGTACCCAAGGAAATTAAGGTCCACGAATACCGCGTCGGCCTCACCCCATCGAGCGTTTACGAGCTGATCCATCACGGGCACGAGGTCATTGTGCAGACCAACGCGGGCCAGGCCATCGGTCTCGATGACGATCAGTATCGCGGCGTCGGCGCCGTCGTCGTCGATAGCGCCGACGAGGTTTTCGCCCGCGCCGACATGGTGGTCAAGGTCAAGGAACCGCAAGCCTCCGAGTGCAAGATGCTGCGCGAGGGCCAAATTCTGTTCACCTATCTCCATCTCGCACCGGACCCCGAGCAGACCAAGGGGCTGATCGACTCGGGCTGCATCGCCATCGCCTATGAGACGGTCACCGATGCCCAGGGCGGCCTGCCCCTGCTGGCGCCCATGAGCGAAGTCGCCGGGCGCATGTCGATCCAGGCCGGCGCTCATTGCCTGGAAATGGAGCAGGGCGGCTGCGGTATGCTGCTCGGCGGCGTGCCCGGCGTGCCGGCGGCAAGCGTGGTCATCATCGGCGGCGGCGTGGTCGGCACCAACGCGGCCCGCATGGCCATGGGCCTGGAAGCGAAGGTCACGGTGATCGACCGTTCCGTGCGCCGCCTGCAGGAACTCGACACCCTGTTTGGGCCGCAGCTCAACACCATCTATTCAACCGTAGAGGCCATCGAGAGCCATGTCCGTATCGCCGATCTGGTGATCGGCGCGGTGCTGGTGCCTGGCGCCGAAGCGCCGCGGCTGGTGACCGGCGAGATGGTCAAAAACATGCGCCGGGGCTCGGTGATCGTCGATGTGGCCATCGATCAGGGCGGTTGCACCGAACACAGCACGCCAACAACCCACGACGATCCGACTTTTGTGGTCGACGATGTGGTGCACTACTGCGTCGCCAACATGCCCGGCGCCGTGGCGCGGACCTCGACCTTCGCTCTCAACAACGCCACCCTGCCGTTTGCCGTGGCGCTCGCCGACAAGGGCTATAAACAGGCGCTTACCGACGATGCGCACCTGCGGGAGGGGCTCAATGTCCATTGCGGGCAGGTGACCTACGAAGCCGTCGCCCATGACCTCGGCCTGGACTATCACTCAGCGGAGTCGGTGATCGGCTAAGGCGCTTTCGTATAGCGCTCCTGGCCGGGCGCGAGACGGCTGGCATCCAGGAAATTGTGGTGATGCACCACGGTATCCGCGTCGTTGAGCAGGATCACATTGTAGGCCGGCGGCGCGTGGTCGTAGGGCACCGGGCTTTTGGTCACAAAGTCGAGCGGCACCTGATGGACCAGCGAGCAGAGCGCCGAATAGGGAATGCCGCCCCAAGATCCACTTATGGGCCGATGCACATGGCCGAAGAAAATATGGCGGATATTCGCCCCTGCCACAGCATCCGCGAAGCCCTGCTTATCGACCAGCCCGATCACATCGAGAGACGGAATGCCGATATCCAGGGGCGGATGGTGCATGAAGAGATAGGCAGGCTCGCCCGCCGCCGCCTTGAGTTGCGCCTGAAGCCAGGCCTGGCGCCGGGCGCAGAAGCTGCCTGATCCCTGGCCCGGTTCGTGGGTGTCGAGCAGGATCACAGGACCAGCGTCCGTGGAGACAACCGATTGGATGAAGCCGTTCTCGTCGTGCGGCGCCTCGGGAAAGGCGCGCAGGAAGGCCGCCCGGTCGTCATGGTTGCCGATGGTTAGCCGCCAGGGCAACTGGAGGGCGGCCAGGGTCTCAGCCAGCGCGTCGTAGGCATCCGGCGCGCCGTGGTCGGCCAGATCGCCGGTGAACAGGCAAAGTGCTGCGTCGCCGTGGTTCTGGTTGATGTCGGCTATGGCCGCCTCCAGACGCGCGCGCGGGTCGAGACCAAGCAGGAGCGTGCCCGGCGGCACAAAATGAAGATCGGAAACCTGGATCAGCTTCATGGCGATAAGCTTCCCAACCTTTCAGCCTATTTACAAGTGAAACGGCGCAATTCTTTGCATCTTTGAATTTTGGTCTTAAACTGATGGCAAGAACCAGGTTTTTTATACACAACAAGTCTGGCCGGGAAAACCCGGGCAGTCGTAAATCAGGGAGCACGGAGCAATGAAACTACATCGAATTATTTTGAGCGCGGTTACGGCGCTGGCCATAGCCGGCTTTGCCACGAACGCCCGGGCGCAAACCGAAATCCAGTGGTGGCACGCCATGGGCGGCGCCTTGGGCGAGACCGTCAATGACATCGCCAAGGGCTTCAACAACAGCCAGACCGACTATGTGATCAGGGCGATCTACAAGGGCAATTACACCGAGACCATGACCGCCGGCATCGCCGCCTTCCGCTCCGGTGTTCCGCCCCACATCATGCAGGTCTTCGAGGTCGGCACGGCGACCATGATGGCGGCCAAGGGCGCCATCTATCCGATTTATCAGCTGATGGCCGATCAGGGCCAGCCGTTCGATCAGAGCCGCTTTCTGTCGGCGGTGATCGGCTATTACACCTCGACCGAAGGCAATCTGCTTTCCATGCCGTTCAATTCTTCGACCCCGGTTGTTTTCTGGAACAAGAAGGCCTTCGCCGCCGCCGGCCTCGACCGGGCGCCGAAGACCTGGGAGGAAATGGGCGAATTCTCGGCCAAGATCATGGCCGCCGGCGGCGCCTCCTGCGGCTTCACTATCGGCTGGCAGTCCTGGAGCATGCTGGAGAATTTTAGCACCTGGCACAATGTTCCCTTCGCCACCAAGGAGAATGGTTTTGCCGGCCTCGACACGGAGCTTGCTTTCAACAGCCCGCTGCATGTCAAGCATATCGGCCAGCTCGCCGCCTGGCAGAAGGATAAGACCTTCACCTACGGCGGCCGGCGTGGCGACGGCAATCCGCTGTTCGCCGAAGGCAAATGCGCCATGCTGATCAATTCCTCGGCCTACTACAGCGGCCTGCGCAAGAGCTCGGCTTTCGATTTCGGCACCGCAGAGCTGCCCTATTGGTCGAATGTGGCGGGCGCACCGCAGAATTCGATCATCGGCGGCGCCACCCTGTGGGTGCTGAGGGGCAACGACGAGGCGGACTATAAGGGCGTCGCCCAGTTCATGAGCTATCTGTCCGATGTCTTCGTGCAGACCTTCTGGCATCAGAACACGGGCTATGTGCCGATCACCAACGCGGCCTACGAGCTAACCCAGCGGTCTGGCTATTATGAGAAAAACGAAGGCCGTGATGTGGCTATCCTGCAAATGAGCGCGCGCGCGCCGACGCCCTATTCCAAGGGCCTGCGGCTCGGCAGCTTCGTGCAGATCCGCGATGTCATCAACGACGAGCTTGAGGCCATCTGGGCGGGCACCAAAACCGCCCAACAGGGTCTCGATGACGCCGTATCACGCGGCAACAAGATGCTGCGGAAGTTCGAGAAGGCCAACCAATAGGCTAAACCGGGGGGCGCGCCGGGCTTGGCTCGGCGGCCCCCCACTTTCTCTATCGCGCCCTCTTTCACAACTGCAGTAGTCATGGAAAAGCGGGTTACCTTCAAGAACGCCTGGCTGCCCTATCTGCTGCTGGCGCCGCAGCTTGCTATCACCGCCGTGTTCTTTCTCTGGCCGGCGAGCCAGGCCTTGTTCCAGTCCATGCTGCTTGAGGACCCCTTCGGCCTCAGAACGGAATATGTCTGGTTCGATAATTTCCAAGAGCTGATCGACGACCCGCTGTATCTCAGATCCATGGGAACGACGGCGGTGTTCAGCCTGTCCACCGCGGCCCTGGCTCTGTCCTCCGCCCTGCTGCTGGCGGTGATGGCGGATCGGGTGATCAAGGGCGCGGCCTTCTATAAACTCGCCCTGCTCTGGCCTTACGCGGTGGCGCCGGCGGTGGCCGGCGTGCTGTGGCTTTTCATGTTCAGCCCGGCCAACGGCATCCTTGCCCTTGCCTTGCGCGCCGTGGGCTATGAATGGAACCATGTGCTCAACGGCGGCGAGGCCATGGTGCTGGTGGTCATCGCCGCCGCCTGGAAGCAGATCGCCTATAATTTCCTGTTTTTCCTGGCCGGCCTGCAATCGATCCCGAAATCATTGATCGAGGCGGCGGCCATCGATGGCGCCGGCCCGGCCAAACGGTTCTGGACCATCGTCTTTCCCCTGCTCACGCCGACCAGCTTCTTCCTGCTGGTGGTCAATGTGGTCTACGCCTTCTTCGACACGTTCGGCATCATCCATGCGGTGACCTCGGGCGGCCCGGCGGGGGCCACCAATATCCTGGTTTACAAGGTCTTCGCCGATGGTTTCGTCGGCCTCGATCTCGGCGGCTCGGCGGCGCAATCGGTGATTCTGATGATCATCGTCGGCGCCCTGACCGTGGTGCAGTTCCGCTATCTCGAACGCAAGGTGCAGTACTGATGCCAAAGAAAACAAGATGATCGAGAATCGCCCCTACCTGACCTATCTCAGCCACGCCATCCTGATTCTCGGCGTGATCATTATCATTTTCCCGGTCTATGTGGCGCTGGTCACCTCGACCCATGAGACCAGTGACGTGATCTCCAAGGTGCAATCCTGGTTCGGCAGCCAGCTGATCGAAAATTACCGGACCGTGCTGGTCACCGGCAAGCTGTCGGCGGGCGGCTATCCGCTCGGCTCGATGATGCTCAACAGCCTGATCATGGCGGTCTGCATCGTCGTGGGCAAGATCGCCATCTCGATCATTTCGGCCTTCGCCATCGTCTATTTCCGCTTTCCCGGCCGCATGTTCTGCTTCTGGATCATTTTCATGACCCTGATGCTGCCCGTCGAGGTGCGCATCCTGCCGACCTACAAGGTGGTGGTCGATCTCGGCCTGTTGAACAGCTACACCGGACTGACCCTGCCGCTGATCGCCTCGGCGACCGCCACCTTCCTGTTCCGCCAGTTTTTCCTCACCGTGCCTGACGAGCTGGTCGAGGCCGCCCGGGTCGACGGCGCCGGACCGATCCGTTTCTTCCTGACCATATTGCTGCCGCTGTCGCGCACCAATATCGCGGCGCTTTCGGTAATCCTCTTTATCTATGGCTGGAACCAGTATCTCTGGCCGTTGCTGATCACCACCGACCCCGACATGACGACGATCGTCATGGGCATCCAGCGTATGCTTTTCGTCGCCGACTCGGTGCCGGAATGGAACCTGACCATGGCGGCGGCGCTGCTCGCCATGCTACCGCCGGCGGTGGTGGTGCTGGTCATGCAGCGTCAGTTCGTCAAAGGCCTGGTGGAAACCGAGAAATGAGAAATTGATGGCTGAAATCGATTTACGGCAAGTCTGCAAGTTCTATGGCCAGACCGAGGTCATTCATGGCGTCGATTGGCATGTGCAGGACGGTGAGTTCGTGGTCATTGTCGGGCCCAGCGGGTGCGGCAAATCGACCCTGCTGCGCATGATCGCCGGCCTGGAAGCTATCAGCAGCGGCGATATTTCCATTGCCGGGCGAATAGTCAACGATTTCGAGCCGGCGGATCGCGACATCGCCATGGTGTTTCAGAATTACGCCCTCTATCCCCATATGACGGTGTTCAACAACATGGCCTATGGCCTGAAAATCCGGGGCCTGCCAAAGGACGAAATCCGCCGCCGGGTGGTGGACGTCGCCGAAATTCTCGAACTCGGCGACCTGCTCGACCGCCCGCCCCGACAGCTCAGCGGCGGCCAGCGCCAGCGCGTCGCCATGGGCCGCGCGATCGTGCGCGAACCCAGCGTTTTCCTGTTCGATGAGCCGCTCTCCAATCTCGATGCCAAGCTGCGCGTCCAGATGCGCCTGGAAATCAAGAAGCTTCAGAGCCGCCTCGGCATCACATCCGTCTATGTCACCCACGATCAGGTCGAGGCGATGACCCTCGGCCACCGGCTGATGGTGCTTAACGATGGCTATGTGGAACAGCTCGGCACGCCGATCGAGCTTTATGAGCGGCCGGAGACGGTCTTCGTGGCGGGATTTATCGGCTCGCCATCGATGAATTTAATCGCCGCCACGATCAGCGGCGACGGCCACCGCGCCGAGCTGCCTGGCGGGAGTGAGCTGGCGCTCGGCGATGGTTTTGCGCCATCCTCCGGGCGCCGCGTCACCCTTGGCCTGCGGCCCGAGCATCTGCGCCCCGCCGATGACGGCGACGCGGGGTTGCGCTTCGCCGTGCAGTTGGTCGAGCATCTCGGCGCGGACACCCTGGCCCATGGGGTCCTGGGCGAGAACGGCGACGACATCACCTTGCGTCTCGCCGGCATCAGCCGGATCGCCGTGGGCGACAGCCTCGCCCTGACCATCGAGCCCGGCAATGTCCATGTGTTCGATCATGACAGCGGCAAGAGACTGCCGTGAAGGCCGCGTGGGCGGGAGTGGCGGCGGGCCTTGCGATGATGGCATCCGTGGCGCTGGCTGATCAGGCGGCGTTTGATTTACAGGGACACCGGGGCGCTAGGGGACTGGCGCCCGAGAACAGCCTGGCCGGCTTCGCCGAGGCTCTTTCCATCGGCGTCACCACCCTGGAATTGGATGTCGGCATCAGCCGTGACGGCGTGGTCATGGTCTCGCACAACCGACGCCTGTCGCCGGACATCACCCGCGATGCTTCGGGCGAATGGCTCAGGGGTGATGGTCCTGTGCTATGGTCTCTGAGCCGGGCCGAACTCGAGACCTTTGATATCGGGCGGATCAACCCGGCGAGCCGCTATGCGCGTAAATACCCCGATCAGACGTCTCGGGACGGCAGCCGCATGCCGACCCTGGGTGAGGTCTTCGCCCTGGCCGAGCGGGCCGGGAACGGTGATGTCCGCTTCAATATAGAGACCAAGACGAGTCCGCTTGAGGCCGATCTGACCTTGCTGCCAGAGGCTTTCGTCGAGGCCGTGCTGACGGTGATCCGCCGCGCCGGCATGGCCGAGCGGGTCACCATCCAGTCCTTTGATTGGCGGACCCTGCGGCAGGTCCAGATCCAGGCGCCGGGCATGGTCACCGCCTATCTGACCGCTCAACAGGGCTGGCTCGACAATATTCGCACCGGCGAGGCCGGGCCTTCGCCCTGGACCGCCGGGCTTGATATCGATGACCATGGCGGCAATGTCGCGGCCCTGGTGGCGGCGGCGGGCGGTGCGGTTTGGGCGCCCTACCACCGCGAGGTCGATCGGGCCGGCGTCGTGGACGCTCACGCCAGGGGCTTGGCGGTCAAGGTCTGGACGGTCAACGACGAGGTCTGTATGAATCAGCTCATTGATCTCGGCGTCGACGGCATCATCACCGATTATCCCGACCGCTTGCGCCGCGTCATGGCGTCGCGCAATATGCGCCTGCCGCCGTCGACCCCCGTCTCTCCCTAGAGTAAACAACGATCATGCAACCCGATCCCAAATTGCCGGCCCAATGCCGGCTCCTGAAAACCCAGCCGGACGCGGACTTGCGCAGCGTGGTGCGGCGTCACGCCGAAGGTGGTGAACCACCGGGGACCATACTCTGGTCACCCCGGGACGACCGCTTTCAGGCTGCCATTGTTCTCACCCCCGATGAGCCCATGGCGGTGGCGGCCCTGGCGGTATATCTTGGTATGCTGGCCATGGGCGACGCTCTGGGATCAACCATCCCGGCGGGCATCGATGTGACCTTCGTCTGGCCCAACCGGATCAATCTCAACGGCGGCATGCTGGGGGCGGTGGTTCTCGAAGTACCGCCCGTGGCATCGCCGGAGGCGACGCCCGAATGGATCGCCTTGTCGTTCGATCTGGCGATCACCGACGGTGCGGCGACGGCGGACACCAAGGATGCGGCGGTAACCACCCTTGTAGAGGAGGGCTGCGGCGCCGTGTCGTCCGGCGAACTCCTCGAAGCCCTGGCGCGCCATGCCCTGGTCTGGTCGAACCGCTGGAACGACGACGGCTTCGCGCCCCTGCGCCCGGTCTGGCTCAGGCGGATTGAGCGAGACCAGGACGCCGTCGATCTCGACGATAAGGGCAATCTGCTGGTGACCCAGGGCGGCGAGACGCGAACCATGGGGCTGCTCGACGCCCTCGGCTGTCTCGAACCCGGCGAGACTTGATCGTGGCGGATATTTGGGACTCATCGGGTTTCCAACTCCTGAGCCGGGACGAGGATGGCTATCTCGCCGTCACAGACGATTATCTCCGGGTCTATTTAATGCGTCCCGAAGTTCGGCCCGAGGCGGAGTCCTGCGATGCCGAGCGCAGCCTCCATGCGCAGCTCATGGACGAGCCCCGCATGGCCGTGACGGATGCGGCTCTGGCCGCTCTGGCGGATTCGGATGTTGCCGACAACTACCGGGTGCTGCTTGCCTTTCGCGACCGCTTGATTGAACACGGCAGCCTGGAGCGCTGCTATATGTCCATATTTGCTGGCGACACCATCGATGCGCCGCAGCTTTTTCTCGACCAGATGACCCACGCCATGCTGGGTAATATCCTCCAGGGTTGCGATGATTTCATGCGCTTGCGCGCCGCCGAGCTGCTGTTTCGCACCCAGCGGGTCAGCCTTCAGGACGACGCTATTCTGCTGGCCGATGAAGAGATCGTCGAGATGCATGCCAAGGAGAGCGGCCAGACCCCGCTCGATCTCTTGGCCATGGCGGAAGGCAGCGACCGCCGCCGCATCGAACTCGACGTGATAACAGAGGAAAATAAGGCGCTTTATGCGGAGCGCAGCAACCGGTTCGATATGGTGCTGGATTTGCGGTTTACCGGCGAAGGGCTCGACGCCCTGTGCCGGGTTCTGGAAGCCTGGGTGCGGCATTTTCTGGATGTCGCGGTCACGATCCAGCCGGTCCGCGCGATCGACGACGACCACTGGATCTGGCATTCGGGCCTGGACGGCGAGTCCAGCGCTATCCTCAACGACCTCTATGACGGCAAGCCGGTCGGTGACGACGCCAAGCAGCGCATCCTGGCCCTGTTCGAATTGCGCATCCCCGATACCTCGGTGATGATGCCGGCGGTGGCCGGCCGGCCGATCTATCTCGGCCTGGCCATGACGCCCGCCAACCGGCTCACCCTGAAACCCCAGAATCTACTGTTCAACCTGCCGCTTCTTGAAAACTAATTCGGTGCCGGCACCAGGGCGGCGGCGTCGGTGATAACCTCGACACCGGCGCCGTCGAGATGGGCGTTCTGGCTGATATGGCGACGGAAGGCGCGGGCACCGGGCAGGCCCTGGAAGAGACCGAGCGCATGGCGCGATAGCTGGTGCAGCGGCGTACCCCCGGCCAGGGCCTGGGCAGCGTACGCCCTGTAGGCGTCGATCACCGCATGGCGGGAGACGGCGGTCTGGTTGAACAGCGCGGCTTCGAGGGCGGCCAGGAAATAGGGGTTCTGATAGGCTTCGCGGCCGATCATCGCCCCATCGGTCCGGGCCAGGGCGTCGCGCACGTCATCGAGCAGTTGCAGGCCGCCATTGAGGATGATTTCCAGGTTCGGACGGTCTTTCTTGAGGCGGTGGACGAGGTCGTATTGCAGGGGTGGTATTTCGCGATTCTGCTTGGGGCTGAGGCCGCCGAGCACGGCGACCCGCGCATGGACGATGAAGGTCACGCAGCCCGCGCCTGCCACCGTATCGACAAAATTCAGCAGATTTTCATAGCCGTCCCGCGCATCGATGCCGGTGCGGCATTTGACGGTAACCGGCAACGTCGATGCTCTGGCCATGGCCTCGACGCAGTCGGCGACCAGACCGGGCTCGGCCATCAGGCTGGCCCCGAAACGTCCCGATCGCACCCGGTCCGAGGGGCAGCCGACGTTCAGATTGACCTCGTCATAACCCCAATCCTCGGCGATTTTGGCACAGACGGCGAGATCCTGTGGATCGCTGCCGCCGAGCTGCAGGGCCAGAGGGTGCTCATGAGCGTCGAAATCGAGCAGGCGCGCACGATCGCCGTGGAGGATCGCTGCGCTGGTGATCATTTCGCTATAGAGCAGGGCGTGGGGCGTTATGAGCCGCAAAAAAAACCGGCAATGACGGTCGGTGCGCTCCATCATCGGCGCCACGGCGAGACGTCTGTCGAGTGTGCCCAAGGGCCGTTCCTTTTTTAACAGGGATCAATGTTGCGATCCCGGCTGTCGATTACCGTTGACGAATAATCAGGATCGTCATGTCACGATCATTACAATAAACAAATTCCGAGAGCGTGAGTTATGAAGATTTCCTTGCGCGTCGTTTCGGCCCGTGCGGCTGTACTGGTTTCGGCATGGGGCTGTCTTACTAGAGTCTTTACGGCCGCCTAAAGGCGGCCTGCGTTCAAACGTCACGCAGGCTTTCGCCGGGTAAGCCGGCAGCCCGCCTTGCTCGCTTGCTTCTCCGACCGGTAGCGGTCGGAGAATGCTGTCCTACCCGACTCGCGAACTTATTACGCGGCGAAAGCCTGGCCCCTGATCCCTGATCAGCCATACCTCTCGCGCATAGCTGATGCTCAGGCTTGGCGATTGTACGGGGCTGGGGAATGCATACATATGCTGCAACGCAACATGATCATTTATTTCCGCTGCCCTCCGTATGGCGGGCGCGCAAAAGGTAAGGAACCAGAACCATGAAAAACATCTTCACATCGATCCGCAATTGGCAGCGCCGTAACGAGACCATCAACAGCCTCAGCAGGCTCGACGACCGCATGCTTGCCGATATCGGCGTGCGCCGCGGCGACATCTCCGACATCGTTCGCAGCATCCGCTAGAGCAATATCCGATAAAATTGAACCGGTAAGGTTCAATCTGATCGGGTAAAATTGCTCTAGTTTTTAAGAAGATAGAACATCTTTATCCGTCAATTGGGTCGCTGAAAGCGACTCAACTTGATCGGATGATGCTCTAGAGCAATATCCGAAGCCTGCCGTATGTCAGAGAATATGGCCGAATCGCTTTGCCTTGGTGGCGAGATAGGCGTCGTTATAGCCGCTCGCCGGCGCCACCAGAGGCACCCGCTCGGCAACCGTGACGCCGTTGCGTTCCAGGCCAAAAACCTTGTCGGGATTGTTGGTCATCAGCCGCACCGTATGATGGCCGAGCTGGCGCAGCATTTCCGCCGCCGGCAGGTAGAGCCGCTCGTCGGCGTCGAATCCGAGCTGGATATTGGCGTCCAGGGTATCGAAGCCGGCGTCTTGCAGGTTGTAGGCGCGCAGTTTGTTGACCAGACCGATGCCACGCCCTTCCTGGGCGAGATAGAGCAGCACCCCGCAGCCCTCGGCGGCCATGGCGCGGATCGCACCGCGTAGCTGATCGCCGCAATCGCAGCGCAGGCTGCCCAACAAATCGCCGGTGAAACATTCCGAATGCAGACGCGTCAAAGGCGGCTGACAATCAACCCCGGAGGCGGCCCCGGGATCACCGATAATTATGGCCAGATGCTCAGACCCGCCGTTGGCCGGCCTGAAGGTAATAAGCCGTGAATCCTCGGCGTCGGCCAGGTCCAGCCGGGTCTCGCTGACCGGACGCAGGCTGGCCGCAGCACTTCGTTCGTAATCGATCACATGGGCGGCCGCGACCGCGGCAAGATCACCCGACGCGGCTAGCTGTTGCGCCACGGCGGCGCTCACCGGGGCGCTTATGGCCGCCGGCAACAGATGGGCGCGCTTGGCCAGGGCGATCGCCGCGCGATCGCTGGGCTTCGCCTCGCCCCGTGCATGGGTCAAGGCGGTGTAAAGCGAATCGTCGAGGGGCGCCGCCGGATCGGTGAGCGAGCGCAAGGCCTCCGCATCGACGGTCTCATCCAAGGGAGCGACGATAACCGGACCGCTGGCCGCAAGCAGCTTGAGCGCCGCCGCCCGGGGCGCCGTGAGGACCAGCATTGTTTCCCCCGCACTCAGGCGAGCGAGGCGCGCCAGCGCCGCGCTGGTCACCCCTTCGGCGGCCAAGACAAGGCTGTCGCCGCCGCCGCTGGTCAACAGCGCCATATCGCCGCGCCGTAAGGCGACAGCCGCCCGGTCAACGGCGCGCAAATCCACGCTCTCGGATTCAACCGGGGAATCGGATGTTGAAAGGGGTTTGATCATGGATCTGCCTTGCGGATAATTCTGAGGGCATACTATATCCGCGTCGCGTAAACTGCGGTATAGAATCATGTAACTGGATACCAGGAGGCAAAGAAATTCTCCATGCGGGATAATAGGTAGGCTCTATGCGGGATAAATCGTCAAATTTGCTGAGGCGGATATTGCTCGTCGATGACGATACGGCGTTGCGCCAGTCGCTGGCTGAACAGCTCACGCTGCATGAAGAATTCGAAATCGACGAAGGCGGCAGCGGCGCCGAGGCGCTCGAACACGCCAAGTCTCAGCGCTATGATCTGGTGCTGCTCGATGTGGGTCTGCCCGATATGGACGGGCGCGAGGTGTGCAAGGTCATGCGCCGGACCGGCTACAAGATGCCGATCATCATGCTGACCGCCGCCGATACGGATGCCGACACCATTCTCGGTCTCGAATCCGGGGCCAACGACTACATAACCAAACCGTTCCGTCTCGGCGTGCTGCTCGCCCGCATGCGCGCCCAGCTGCGTCAGCACGAGCAGAGCGAGGATGCGGTCTTCACCATCGGCAACTACACCTTCAGGCCGAGCGCCAAGCTGCTGCACGATGCGGAAACCAACAAGAAGGTCCGCCTCACCGAAAAAGAAACGGCGGTCCTCAAATATCTCTATCGGTCCGGCGACAAGGTGGTGTCGCGCGATGTGCTGCTCGACGAGGTCTGGGGCTATAACGCGGGCGTTGCGACCCATACCCTGGAGACCCATATCTATCGTCTGCGCCAAAAGATCGAAACCGACCCCTCCAACGCCCAACTGCTGGTGACCGAAATGGGCGGCTATAGGCTGGCGCCTTAGGATTTTTTATGCGGTCGCTAAGAGGCTCCCTGCGTTCAAACGTCACGCAGACTTACGCCGGGTAAGCCGGCGGCTCGCGCTTGCTCGCTTGCTTCTCCGACCGCGGGCGGTCGGAGAATGCTGCCTAGCTTATTATTTATTTCTCAGTTGATTTAGAAGTCTACCGAGATAGACGGTTCCGCCCGCGGCGAGCAGGGTGGCGCCGCCGTAGAGTGGCCAGACCAGGGACCAGTCGGCGTCCATGGCGACCGCCTGGGCGAGCAGCATGGGGCCGGCCAGGATGCCCATATTGCGGCCTGTCATGATGATGCCGAAGGCCCGCCCGTCGACCCTCTCGCCGCCCATGATGGCGCTTGGCAGGGCAAACAGGCAGACCGGGGTGATGCCCGACGAGACGCCATAAACAATCAGCGAGGCGACGCCGAACCAGCCGCTGCCGGTCACCGGGATGGCCAGCCACAGACCTGCCTGGATGGCCATGGAGCCGATCATCAGGGGGATCAGCGGCGCCCCGGCGCGCAGCAGAGCGCCGGTGACCAGGCAGAGAATCAGCACCAGCGCTGTCGGCGCCATATAGGCGAAAACAGCGGCTTCGGGCGCAAAACCATGGGTTTCCACCAGGAAGGACGGAAGCCACGTCATGTAGCCGATATATTGTCCCGACCAGATACCGAAGATGGCGGCGGCTGCGATCAGGGCGCGGCGCTCGAGTGCCGGGGTCTGGCCAGGGCGGGCGGCGGTGGGTTTTGCGCTTTGCCCCATGGACAGGTTGATCGTTGCGTCACGGCGGATAATCAGGCCCCAGACCGCGAGCGCCAGGGTCAGGCCGATGCCGACCCACCACAGGGGGCGCCAGTGGCCGAGGGCGACCACGGGCAGCGATATCAGGCTGGCGATCAACTGGCCGATCGGCACCCAGGTCGCGGTCAGGCCGATCACCAGGGGCAATTGCCTGGGGCTCGCGTTGAGATTGGCGATCAGCGGTCCGGCGATGGCGCAGATCGTATAGCCGATGCCCTCGAGGCCGCGCGCCGCCAGCATAACCGCGCCGTTCTCGGGCGCCGCCAGAGCGAGGGCCTCGCCCGAGAGAAACAGCACACCGGCGGCGATCAGATAGGGCCAGGGGCCCTGGGCCTTGAGACCATGCCCGACGCGCAGGGAAAGGGTGATGCCGGCGATGGCGAAAATCGACATATAGGCCCCGGCAAGTACGCGGTCATAGCCATAAACTTCCAGCATTACCGGCAAGGCGGGCGGCAGTTTGAAAAGCTGATAGGCCGCCAGGGATGCCAAGGCCAGGCCGAAACCAACGGCGGTCCAGCTGGTGCCGCGGTCCGGCTCAAGACCGGGGAGGGTTTTACCTTTCATAGCAACATTTTCTAAGGCAATATGGACTATAAATATATCAAGGGTTCAGCAAGGCGAAAGTATCAGAGCGTGCCGGAGCAAGAAGATTTTTTTGTTCGATTTTGGGGCGTTCGTGGCAGCATCCCCTGTCCTGGTGAAAAGGTGGTGCGTTATGGCGGCAATACGTCCTGCCTGGAAGTCTGCTGCGGTCCCCATGTTCTGATCTTCGACGCCGGCACCGGACTGCGCTTGTTCGATCTGGCGCGCACCGGTGATGAGTCGCTCGATATCGACCTTTTTTTCACCCATACCCATCTCGATCACATCTGTGGCTGGCCCTATTTCGCCAGCCTTCTAGACCCCAAGGCGACGATCAAGATCTGGTGTGGAAATCTGATCCCCGAGCACACCGTCGAGCAAGTGCTCAGCGTTCTCCTGCGCGAGCCCTTCATGCCCGTGCAAAACCAAACGATCCAATCGCGTCTCGATTATCATGATTTCAAGGCCGGTGAGACAATCAATCCGCGCCCCGGCGTAACTTTGCTTACGGCGCCTCTAAACCATCCCCAGGGGGCGACCGGTTATCGCGTGGAATTCGGCGGCAAATCTATCTGCTACATCACCGATACCGAACATAAGCCGGGTGAGCTCGACCAGAACATCCTCGGCCTCATCGAGGGCGCCGATGTGGTGATCTATGATTCGACCTATACGGACGAAGAATATCCCTCCCATGTTAATTGGGGGCATTCTACCTGGCAGGAAGGGGTGCGCCTGTGCGAGGCCGCCAATGTCGGTCAATTTGTGGTGTTTCATCACGATCCGGACCACGACGACGATTTCATGGACGGCATTGAGAGCGCTGTCGAGCGCGCCCGCCCGGGTTCCCTGGTGGCGCGCGAGGGGATGGTCATCAGGCCGTGAGGTTTTCAGGCCGTGAGGTTTTTTGGCCGTGAAGTTATTTGGCCTTGAGGCCACAATGAGGAGAAGGTGATCTCGCGCCTTCGCCGATTGCGTTTCGGCCTGGCCACCGTTCTCGGGCTGGCCCCGCGCGGGTTTTTCATACCCTACCGTTACGCGGGGGACGTGCCCGCGGCCGGCGAACGCGCGCCCTATGATGCCATCGAGTCCCTGTTCGGTCATGCCGAGGCGGAATTTGCCCGGCGGCTTGAAGGGCTTGGCGACTATGCCGGGGCGCTCGACGCGATCACCGGGCCCGCCTCGTCATCCCAGGCGCCGGCGCCTCGATGGGAGCAGGACTGGTTCCCCCGTCTCGATGCGGCGATGGCCTATGCCATGGTGCGTGGCATGGATCGCAATGGGGGCAACGCACGGCGCATTGTCGAGGTCGGCTCGGGCCATTCCACGCGCTTTCTCGCCCGCGCCGTGGCCGACGGCGGCGCAGATTGCCGCATCATAGCCATCGATCCCGCCCCCCGGGCGGATATTGCCGGGCTCGGCGTCGAGATCATTGCGGCCACCGTACAGGGTGCCGGGACCGGGCCCTTCGAGGGGCTCGCGGCGGGCGATATTCTGTTCATCGATTCGAGCCATATCCTGATGCCCGGAAGCGACGTGGATTTCCTCATCAACCGGGTGATGCCGGGCCTGCCGTCTGGGGTGCTGGTGCATATTCACGACATCTTCTTGCCCGAGGATTATCCGCTTTCCTGGGCCTGGCGTGGCTATAACGAGCAGCTCGCAGTGGCGGCCCTGCTGACCGGCGGCGCCTATCGCGTGCTTTTCTCCTCGCGCTATGCGGCCACACATATGGCCGATGCGGTTGTGCGCAGCGCCGTTGGCGGCTTGCCGCTCATGGACGGCGCCCTCGAATCAAGCCTGTGGCTCGAAAAGCTGTAGGCCGCCACGCGGCCTTATGATTTCCGAAACACCCTGATCGAGCGCCGGGCTTCATCGCTGCCGGTGAGACAGTCGAGATCGCAGCCCGCGAGAGATTCGTAGCGCCCCTCGATCAGCCGCTCGAGTTCGGGCCAATGGGGCGTCACCATTTCAAAAATGATCATGCCGCCGGGCTCCAGAGATCGCTCGGCCAGGTCGACGATTTCCAGCCAGTCGGCGAAGTCGCCCTTGCGCCCGGCGTGGGTCCAGGTGCGGGCGATGCCGGCCCAGACCACCGCATCGACCGTGCCGTGCGGGGGCTGCCAGTCGCGGAAATTGACCACATGGAAGTCGCTGTCGGGACGGCCCGCGAAGCGCGCCCGGGCCTTTTCGATGGCGGCCTCGGCGATATCGACGCCGATATAGCCGATGGCGTTGTCGATGTAGCGCAGCAGATCGCAGAAACCGCAGCCCACATCGAGCACGCGCTTAGCCCCGTAGCGGTGGATATAGGCCGCCATGACGGCCATGCGCGGCGCCAATTCGACGGATTCGAGATAGTCGTAAGCGCCGCCCCGATAGGCCGCGTCCTGGGTTTCCAGGGAATAGCGCGCCTGGCGGGCGTCCTCGTCGGAGAGTTTCTTGGAGTCAGTCATGGAGTCCTTATACCAAGGAACGATGAATAATACAGATAGTGCCCGAACCGGCCCCCCGGTATGCTCGGGCCGGTAATGGTTACGCAGACGCAAAAACCCGGCGCACCCGACGAGAAAGACGAATTTTACCTCGATATCCTCGATGGGCTGGCGCGCTATCTCGATAATCCTTTCATCGCCGATATGGCCAAGGCGGTGTCGCGTTATCGCGGCCCCTATATCGCCAATTCCCTGAACAAGAATCAGATGGCCAGCAAGAAATGGCTGATCGACGCCCTGTACAGCGCCATCGGCGGCAGCTTCGGCACGGGATACATCCTCGGCGGGTGGAACGGGGTGCTCGCCGCTATGCTGCTCCAGGATCCTCGGTTCGAGGTCGAGCGGCTGCTCAGTATCGATATCGATCCGGGCTGTCAGGAGGTCGCCGAAACCATGAACCGCAGTCACCTTGCGAGCGGGCGCTTTGTCGCCGTGACCGCCGACATGTACACGATGGATTATAGCGGCGACACGCTTGGCTTTCCTGGCGCCGACATTCTGTTCAACACAAGCTGTGAGCATCTCGATGATTTTTCAAAATGGTACGAAACCACGCCCAAGGACCTGCTCATGGTGCTGCAATCAAATGACATGTTCGACGAGCAAGAGCATGTCAATTGCGTCGCCGACCTGGACGCCTTCAAGGCGCAGGCGCCCATGACCGATCTGCTATACGCCGGCGCCCTGCCGCTCAAGCGCTACAGCCGCTTCATGCTGATCGGCCGGCGGTAAACCCCTACAAATTCCGTAAATACCAATCATATTCGGTCGGCGTGATGCGGGCGTTGAAGGCATTGAACTCATGCCACTTGCAAAGGCTATAGATGCGGCAATATTCAGCCCCGAGGTAAGTGGGCAGCAGGGTGGCGCCATTGAAGGCGCGTAAGGAATCGAGCCAATGGCCGGGCAGGGTCGGCGAAAACTGGTGATAGCTGTTGCCGGTGATCGGCTCGCTCGGCTCCAGGCCTTGGGTCAGGCCGTGGTGAACCCCGGCGAGCACCGCCGCTGTCACCAGATAGGGGTTGGTGTCGGCGCCCGCGGTGCGATGCTCGATGCGCCGCGACAGACCGCTGCCCGGCGGTATGCGCAGGGATACGGTGCGGTTGTCGAACGCCCAATGCTCGGTCATCGGCGCATAGGCGTCGGGTCGCAGGCGGCGGTAGGAATTGGCGTTGGGGGCGAAGATCGCCATGGATTCGGCCATCATCACCTGCAGCCCGGCGATAGCGTTGCGTAATTTTTCATCACCATCCGGGCGGCTCTCATCGAAGATATTGCCGTCGTCGCGCCCCAGCAGGCTGATATGGATATGCAGGCCGTTGCCCGATTGCTCGGCGAAGGGCTTGGCCATGAAGCTGGCCTCCAGGCCGGCGGCCCGCGCCACGCCCTTGATCGCGCGTTTGAGCAGAAATCCATGGTCGGCGGCGACCAGGGGACCGTCCTGATGGGCGCTGTTGATTTCAAACTGCCCCGGCGCGAACTCAGAGCTGGCGACGGTCGCCGGGATCGACTGGGCGCGGGCCGCGGCGGCCATGGCGTCGATCACCCCCGCCGTGTCGTCCAGATCGTCCATGCTGTAGACCTGATTGTCCCGAGGCCGCAGTCCGCTGCGCGGGGACGCCGCCGGTTGCGGTCGGCCCTCGCTGTCAAGCTTTGCGTCGAGCAAATAGAACTCAAGCTCAATCGCCATTACGGCGCGCAATCCGAGTTCGCTAAAACGCTGGGCGACCCGGTTGAGCACCTGGCGCGGGTCGAGGTAATGGGGCCGCCCCTCGGCGTCATGCATGCCGGTGAGCACCTGGACGCGGGCCGGCCCGATCCAGGGCACCGGCGCCAAGGTGCCGGCGATCGGGCGGCACATACTGTCCGGGTCGCCGTCGGTCATGCCCACATCGAGACCGTCCACATTGTCGCCCCTGACATCCAGGGCGTAGGTCGAACCCGGCATGCCGACGCCGGCGCCATAGAGCTTGGCGAGGCCGGAGCGGTCGAGACGCTTGCCGCGCGGCATGCCGCAC
Organism: Alphaproteobacteria bacterium; assembly: GCA_046582565.1. Classification (GTDB taxonomy): domain Bacteria; phylum Pseudomonadota; class Alphaproteobacteria; order JAAXGF01; family JAAXGF01; genus JAYGED01. Next base: position 2,583 of record JAYGED010000267.1, on the reverse strand, counting down.
ATATCGCAAATCAGCATGTCGATGGCCGTGACTTCGGCATCGAGGACGGGTGCTCCGCCGGGCCTGGGCGGCGGCTCGCTCTCGGCTTCAAAAAAGTCATTGGCCTGGACCGCGCCGTCGCTGGCGGCGGTGATGCGCCGCAGGATCGCCGGGCGGGGCACGCGCTTGCCAGATGCATAGCGCCCCATGGAGGCTTGGCTCACACCAACCATTTCGGCAAATTTGCTGATTGATAATCCCGAAACGGTAAGATATTCGCTAAGATTCATCAAAATCACAAATAATTAGTGAATAACGATAAATAATAGTCCGTTATGGTTATATAGCAAACTAAATTGGTCAAGGAAAAGGCCCCGCAAATCGGTCGGAGCCTTTCACTAAAAACTATGACATTTGACTTACAGCACGGATTCGACCCATTCGAGCAGCTTGTTCTTGGGCAGGGTGCCGACCTTGGTGGCGGCGATCTGGCCGTCCTTGAACAGGATCAGAGTGGGGATTCCACGGACCCCGTATTTCGACGGCGTCGACGGGTTGTCGTCGATATTGACCTTGGCGATGCTCAAACGGCCTTCAAGATCGTTGGCAATCTCTTCCAGGGCGGGCGCAATCTGCTTGCAGGGCGCGCACCATTCGGCCCAGAAATCCACCAGAACCGGGTTGCCGGCATTGAGAACATCACTGTCAAAGGATGCGTCGCTGACGTGGGTTATGGTCATTTTGGTCTCCTCCAATGTTGCCAGCATCATCGCCCAGATTACGCTGCCGCAATTATTTTATCCAGTGAATCTAGGTGCGGGGGCAGCAACCGTCAAGGTGCGTAGCGTTCAAGATTTTCGTCATTGAGCGTCATCAGCCTCGGGCCATCTGTCCAGAGAAGCGCGCAGGAAATTGATTTCCCTGGGTATATTTGCAGCAGCACCGCCTTGTAGGCGGCCATTTGCGCCAGATAGGCGGGCGCCACATCGGCCTCGTCGTCGGGAGGCGGCCGGTTGGATTTGTAATCGATCACCATAACCCGCTCGTCGCCGACCACCAGGCGGTCGACCTGCCCGGAGACCACCACATTTCCGACCACGCCGATAAGCGGCGCCTCGGCGCGGCTGCCCGGTCCGAACAGATCGGATAACTGCGGATCGCTGAGAATCGACAACACCTCGTTGGCGATAGCGTCGCGTTCGGCCGGGTCGAGGGCTGGGGCGGCGCGCGCCAGCATTCGCTCACAGGCCGCCTCGCGGTCCGGGGGTTCGATCTCGGGCAGGGTCTGCAACAGGCGATGGATCAGGCGGCCACGCAGGAAGCGGCTGTCGTCGGCGCCGGCGGTCAGCGGCGACAGGGCGCCCGGTTCGCCAAGCGGTTGCCCGCCCTCGGGGCTTTCAGCAGCGCCCTGGGACGGCGCCAGGGGCCGCGGTGGAGTCGGTTCCGGGGGCGGCGGCGACGCGGCATAGGGCGGCAGGGGATTGTCCGTGGCTGCCGCCTGTGGGGTGCTGGGATCGGCGCGTGGCGTGGCGGTCTGCGGCTCGGCGAGCCTAGCGCCCTGTCCTTCCCAGCCGTCGAAATCAAACGGCTCGGCGATGTCGGCCAGGCCGGCCTCGATCAGGCCATACCAACAGCCGTCGGGAATCGATTTTTTGGTTTGCCAGCCGGCAATATAGAGGCGGTCCTCGGCCCTGGTCATGGCGACATAAAGCAGCCGGCGATATTCCTGAAGGTCAAGCTCTCGCGACTCCTTGCGCGCCGTCCGGCACCGCGCCTCATCGAAGGTTTTGTTTCCCGGCCACAGCATGGCGCTGGCTCCGCCCCGGGGACCGCTGTCATGCCACAGCAGCTTGGCGCCGCCGGCGTAGGGCAGAGCAGCCGTATCGGGCATGATGACGATCGGCGCTTGCAGGCCCTTGGCGCCATGCACGGTCATCACCCGGACCTCGCCCCGGCCCTGATCGAGATCGCGTTTAACCTGCACATCGCCGGCCGCCAGCCAGTGCAAAAAGCCCTGCATCGAGGGCGTGCCGCCGCGCTCATATGCCAGGGCGGAGGCGAGAAACTCATCGATCGGATCATTGGCGTCTGGTCCCAGGCGGGCGACCAGCTTGCGCCGCGCGCCCCGGCTTCCGAGAAGCGCGGCGAACAGCTCGAAGGGCGGTGTGTAATCGACCCGGGCGAGGAGGCTGCTGAGAGTCTCATGGGCCAGGCCGAAGGCGGCGTTATCCCGCGCCCGCCGGGTCAGCTCCCGCCACAGGCGTTTCTCGTTGCGGCCCTGGGCGAGATCGTAGAGCTGGTCTTCATCGAGGCCGATAAGCGGGCTCTTGAGGACCACCGCCAGGGCCAGATCGTCCTCGGGCAGCAGCAGGAATTCGGCGAGGGCGATCAGGTCCATCACCGCGAGCTGTTCGGTGAGCAGCATGCGGTCGGCGCCGGCGACGGCGACGCCGTGGCTCTTCAGCGCCCGCACCAGCTCCTCGACGAAGCCGCTCCTGGTGCGCACCAGCACCATGATGTCGCCGGCCCGGATGGCGCGTCCCCGGGACTCGAGCCGTTCCCCCGTATCGATCCAGTGAGCGATCCGGTCGGCGATATACCGCG